>PNMC01000214.1 GCA_013823365.1 Parvibaculum sp.
GACCGCCGCCGCACGCTATCTCGGCCTCAAGGACCAGAGCTTCAACGGCTTTGTCAATTGGGTTCTCGCGCTCCGCGAGGAAGTGGGCATTCCCCACACGCTGAAAGAGATCGGCGTCGACACCGATGTCATTCCGGAAGCAGCGCCCATGGCGCTCGAAGACCCCTGCACCGGCGGCAATCCGCTGCCCATGACGCGCGGCGAATACGAGACGCTCTACGCGAAGGCGATCGAGGGCAAGCTCGCCTGATCAGTTCGGCCCGCCCGGCTGCCAGCCCCCGCCGGAATCATATTCGCCGGGCCGGTAGCCGCGCGGCCGTCCATCGGGCCCGAGCGGCGGCGGCCCGCCTTCCCTATATTGCGGACGGACCCAGACGCCGTTTTCGCCGGCATGGCCGGGCACGAAGCTCCGCCGCTGTTCGACCTTGGGCGAGGCATTTTCCTGGACACGAAGCTCGGGAATTTTCAGGGATGTGGGCCGGTTCTCCTGTGCCAGCGCGGCAGCGGGGAGAAGAAGGGCAAGCGCAGTCATGGCCGCAATGGTTTTCATGACAGTGATATAGGGACTGACCGGTGGATTTTCGAGGCTGATTGAGTTCGCGCGCCCCTGCCGCTATCTTCCGCGCGATTTTCCGGGGAGATTCCGATGCCGCTCGACACGACAAGCTATGCCATTCCCGTCGCCCGCAGCGCCGCTGCACTGCGCGAGGCCGTTGCCGGGTGGCGCCGTGAGGGCCTCAGCATCGCGCTGGTGCCCACGATGGGCGCGCTGCATGACGGCCACCTCTCCCTCGTCGATCTCGGCCGCGAAAAGGCCGACCGCGTCATCGTCTCGATCTTCGTGAACCCGACGCAATTCGCGCCCCATGAGGATTTCTCCTCCTATCCCCGCACCGAGGCGGCGGATGCCGCCCGCCTCGAAGGCAAGGCGCATCTCATTTTCGCGCCCGATGCGGCCGACATGTATCCGCAGGGCTTCTCCACCACCATCTCGCTTACCGGCGTCACCGAGCCGCTCGAAGGCACCTTCCGGCCGACGCATTTCGCGGGCGTTGCCACCGTGGTCGCGAAGCTCATCCTGCGCGCCATGCCGGATGTGGCGATCTTCGGCGAAAAGGACTGGCAGCAGCTCATGGTGATCCGCCACATGGTGGAAGACCTCGACATTCCCGCCGAAATCCTCGGCGGCGCCATCATGCGCGAAGCGGACGGCCTCGCCATGTCGTCGCGCAACGTCTATCTCTCGCCGGAGGAACGCAAAGCCGCGGGCCAGCTCAACGTGATCCTGCGCGAGACGGCGGCAAGCGTTGCGAACGGCGCAAGGATTTCGGACGCGACGGCGGAAGGCGCCAGACGCATCCTCGCGCTCGGCTTCGACAAGCTCGACTATCTGGAAATCCGCGACGCGGCCTCGCTCGCAGCCTATTCCGATGACAGGCCCACAAGCCCCGCCCGCATCCTCGTCGCCGCGAAGATCGGCAAGACCCGCCTCATCGACAATATGCCGGTCTGACGCGGCTCAGCTTGCGAGGTCGTGCCGGGCAAGCATCGCCGTGCGGAGCGCGCAATAGGCCGTGCCATCGCAGCCCCTGCAGCCGATGGCACAGCGCTGATCGGCAGTGCTGCCGCGGAGCATATTGGCAAGGCGCCATGCGCCTTCGGCGGCGCGTTTCAGGGAGGAATTGAGAACAGCGGAGATCATGTGCATACCCCGTCATCTGAATATCGATGACGCAATTTGAGCGGCATTCGCGGTCCCAGAAAACCGCGCAGCCTGTCGCTGCGCGAATTGGCCGCAGGCCGCGCGGCGGGCGTCAGAGAAGCCCCAGCTCCTCCAGCTCCCTGCGCATTTCTTCGGGCATGTCGTCTTCCGCCTCGCCCTTTTTGACGTCAGCGGGCGCGTCCTTCGCGTCGAGATAGCGCCAGCCCTGAAAGGGCCTGCGCTCCTGCCGCCGCGTGGCAACGATCTCCTTGTCGAGCACGAGGCGGCAGCGGCCGATGCCTTCGCCATCCGTGAAAGGCTCGATGCCGATGAGCTTCTGGCGGCAGCGGATGACACCCTTCATCACCCAGTAGAGCGAGCCGCCCGCGAGCAATTCATCCGCCCGCTTCGGCGTCATGCGCGTCACATGAGCCAGCACCTGCGGCTGTTTCAGCCGCTTCTTCTCGGCAAGGCGTTCGGCCTGCCAGTTCGCCAGATCGGCAATATCCTCGGCACCGACGCAAAGCTTTACGAGATGGACCGTCAATCCTTGGCCTCTTCGAAGGAAACAAGCACGGCGCCCGCTTCCACCTGGTCGCCGACGCCAACATGGACCGAGGCGATCACCGTGTCCATGCCGGCGGAGAGCGTCTGCTCCATCTTCATCGCTTCCATGACGACGAGCGGCGAGCCCTTGCGCACCTTCGCGCCCGGTTCCGCCAGCACCTGCACGATCTTGCCGGGCATGGGCGATTTCAGCGCACCCGCATCGGCGTCGGACGCCACATCGACGTCAAGGGGATCGGCAATGCCGAATTCGGTCGCAATGCCCTCATGGATCAGGACGAAGCCCGCGCCCTTCGCGACGCAGGACGCCGTCACGCGCACACCGTCCACCGTTGCGGTCAGCGCACCGTCGCCATAGATCCAGGCGGAAACCTCGATATCCCCCTCGCCCGCCCCGGCAACGCGCCAGCCGCATCCATCGGGCGTCACGGTCAGCGCGGTATCCTCGCCAGCCACGCTGAACTTCAATATCTCGCTGCGCCGCCCGCCCGGCACCCAGCCATCATTCGCCGCCCAGGGCGAATGGGGCTCGGCGCTTGCGGCCTGCGCCTTCTGCCGCTCCACACCGCGCATCAGCAGATGCGCCGCCGCGCCGAGCGCCAGCACGCGCGGCGAAGCGCCGCCCGCCGGAACCAGTTCGGCGAGATGCCGGTCGATGAAGCCCGTGTCGATATCGCCCTTCAGAAAGGCGTCATGCCCCACCGCATTGATGAGGAAGCCGAGATTGGTCCTCGGCCCCGCCACTTCCATGCCCGTCAGGAATTGCTTGAGCGTCCTGAGCGCCTGAAGCCGCGTCTCGCCATGCGCGATGATCTTGCCGATCATCGGATCGTAGAACATCGTGACTTCGTCGCCCTCGCGCACGCCCATATCGGTGCGGACATGCGCCATGTTCGCGGGCACGCGCAGCCGCGAGAGCCAGCCCGTGGAAGGGAAGAAGTTCTTTGCCGGGTCTTCGGCATAAAGCCGCACCTCGACCGCATGACCCTTGAGAGGCACCTTGTCCTGCGTCAGCGGCAGATGTTCGCCCGCCGCCACGCGCAACTGCCACTCCACGAGATCCTGCCCCGTGATCGCCTCCGTCACCGGATGCTCGACCTGGAGCCGCGTGTTCATTTCCATGAACCAGAAACCGTTCGGCTTCAGCCCCTCCGACGCATCGGCGATGAACTCCACCGTGCCCGCGCCGCGATAGCCGATGGCCTTGGCGGCTGCCACCGCCGCCTCGCCCATCGCCTTGCGCATCTCGGGCGGCATACCGGGTGCCGGCGCTTCCTCCACCACCTTCTGGTGGCGCCGCTGCAGCGAGCAGTCGCGCTCGTAAAGCGAAACGGCCTGTCCATGACTGTCGGCAAAGACCTGGATTTCGATATGCCGGGGCCGCGCGACATATTTCTCGACCAGCACACGCTCGTCGCCAAAGGCCGCGCCGGCCTCTCGCTGCGCGCTTTTCAGTTCCTTCTCGAAATCGTCCGGCGCGTTCACGCGGCGCATCCCCTTGCCGCCGCCGCCCGCCACCGCCTTGATGAGAACGGGATAGCCAATCTCCTTCGCCCGCTCGGCGAGGAAACCCGCATCCTGATTGTCGCCGTGATAGCCCGGCACCACGGGCACACCTGCCTTCTCCATCAGCGCCTTGGCGGCATCCTTCAGCCCCATCGCGCGAATGGCGCTCGCAGGCGGCCCCACGAATATGAGCCCCGCCTTCTCGCAGGCTTCCGCAAAGCCCGCATTCTCCGAGAGAAAGCCATAGCCGGGATGCACGGCATCGGCGCCCGCGCGCTTGCATGCATCGAGAATGGCATCCACGCGCAGATAGCTCTCGGCCGCCGACGCCGCACCGATGCAATAAGCCTCGTCCGCTTCTGCAACGTGATAGGCATTGGCATCCGCCTCGGAATAGACCGCGATGGTCCGAAGCCCCATGCGCCGCGCCGTGCGAATGATACGAACGGCAATC
>PNMC01000215.1 GCA_013823365.1 Parvibaculum sp.
TTCGGCTCCGTCGCGGGCTCGATCGACATGATGGGACGGAATGCCTGGCTCGGCCTTGCGCAGCTCGTCTTCGCACTGGGCGGCGGCGCGCTGATGCTCATCTTCTGGCGCGTGGTCTGCGAAATGTATCTCGTCTTCGTCTCGATGAACGAGAGGCTGAAGGAAATCAGTGCGAAGACGACGGGCGCGACCCTCTCAGAATAGATCGGCGAGCGGCACCGTCTTTCCGCGCGGCAGAACCCGCACGGGAACGCCGCCTGCAAAGCGGGCAATCGTCGCCGCCGTTTCCTCGGCGGGGACAGGCCCCGGCTCCTTCTCGCTCACCACGATGGCGCGCGGCAGCAATCGCTCCGCGCGCATCACGGCGAGCGTCGTCAGCGTGTGGCTGATTGTGCCGAGATAGGCGCCGACGACGAGGAGCGGCGCCAGACCCGTTTTCGCGTCGAGCGCCTTCATCCAGTCGAGCACGGTATGCGTGCCATCGAGCGGCACCATGAGGCCGCCGACGCCTTCGATCACCAGCGGATCGTATTTCTGTGCCGCGCGGGCGCATTCATCGACGAGGTCGGCGAAGTCGATTGTCCGGCCTTCGCGCCTTGCCGCCATGTCGGGCGAGAGCGCCGCCTTGAAGCGCCAGCGCGAGACGAGACCGGCATTTTCGAAACTCGCTTCCTCGCCCATGGCGGCGAGAAGCGCCGCCGGATCGCTTTCGGCGAATGTTTCTTCCTCGATGCCACTCACCAGCGGCTTGATCGCGCGCGCCTTCAATTCGCGCGTCAGCATGGCGGAGACATAGGTCTTGCCGATCTCGGTTCCGGAAGAGGTGACAAAAATGGGAGGCATGGAGGCTCTTGTCTATTCGGCGGCGCGCCGGGAAAGGATCCGCTCACGGACGATTGCGGCAAGCCGTGCAATGTCGGCATCGTCATGTTCGGCCGTGAACGTGAAGCGGAGACGCGCCGTGCCCGCAGGCACGGTGGGCGGGCGGATGCCGGTGACGAGATAGCCTTCGGCTTCGAGCAGTTTCGATGCGGTGAGCGTGACCTCCGCATCGCCGAGGATCAGCGGCACGATGGGGCTTTCCGGATCGGGAAGGCCGAGCGCACGGGTGAAGGCGCGCGCCTTCTCCACCGGGCGGCAGCAATAATCAGGATTTGCCTTGATGAAATCGAGCGCCGCGATGGCGGCGGCAGCGGTGCCGGGCGGTAGACCCGTCGAGTAAATGAGTGTGCGGGCGCGGGTGCGGATGAAATCGGCGACCGGCGCGCTTGCGCAGAGATAGCCGCCATAGGCGCCGATGGCTTTCGAGAGCGTGCCCATCTGCAGCGGCACATCGGCTTTTGTCTCGCCCATGAAACTCGAGCCGCGGCCTTCTTGGCCGACGACGCCGATGCCATGCGCATCGTCGGTCATCAGCCAGGCGTCGTGCTGCGCGGCGATATCCGCCATTGCGGCGACGGGCGCAGCGTCGCCATCCATGCTGAAAATGCCATCGGTAACGACGAGGCAATGCCCGGCGCCCTCGCGATGCGCGGCAAGCAGGCTTTCGAGATGCGTCATGTCGTTGTGGCGGAAAATCTCGACTCGGGCACCCGACAGTTTTGAGCCGGAGAGAAGGCAGGCGTGGGAAAGTTCATCGGCGATAATGAGATCGCTCTCCCGCATGAGCGCAGGGATGATGCCGAGATTGGCCATGTAGCCCGAGCCGAAGACGACGCAATCTTCCGTCTGCTTCCAGTCCGCAAGGCGCGTTTCGAGTTCGCGGAAAAGCGGATGATTGCCGGAGACGAGACGCGAGGCGCCGGAGCCCGTGCCGTATTTTTCCGTGGCCTCCATGGCGGCGCGCTTTACCGTCTCGTTCTGCGAGAGGTTGAGATAGTCGTTGCAGCAGAAGGAAACGAGGCGGCGGCCATCGCGGAAGGCGACCGCGCCTTCGCGGCGGTCGGTCTCGATCAGGCGGCGGCGGAGCGCCTGCGCCTCCAGTGCGTCGAGCTTTTCGCGCGCGAATCTATCGAGACTGTCTCTGGGCTTGCCGGCCATGGCCTCATTCCTCTCGTTACCGCGAGGTATGGGGTGCCTTGGCCCGGCGTGCAAGCCCCATCGCTCAGAGGCGGCCCGTGCGGAGACCGATCTTCGAGCTGGCGGCGAAAAGCGCTCCCGGCTCGATTTCCGGGCTTGCGGGCTTTTCCGGGCTTGCATAGGCGGCGGCGAACAGCGTCTTCGCAGCCGCGATATCGGCCGCCAGTTCCTCCTGCCCCGCGCCGAGCTTCGGCGTCAGCGCATCGGCCCGCATTTCCGCGACTTTCCAGAATCCATAGCCATCGATCCAGGCTTCGTCCGTGCCCGAGGGGGCAAGCGCGGCGTCATACTGCTTCGCCGCGCGTTCGAACATGTCGGCGGTGAGGGCTCCTTCGACGGCGAGCGCGCTCTTGCTGCCTGCCGGCGCCTTCGCCTCGGCGGCATCAAGGGCCGCATAGACCCTTGCAGCGGCGGCTTTCACCTCGGCAACCGGCGCGTCGGAAAGCGCCTTGTCGACGGCCTCCGTCATCTCGTCCATGAAGGGGGCGGCGCCCTGCGCCTCGAAAACGGGCTCGAGGTCGATATAGACCTCGGAAATCGGGTGGGCGAACATTTCGCCTGCCGCCTGGCGCCCGCCTTCCACATCCAGCATGGCCTCGCCCGCGAGATAATGGGCGCGGATGATGTCGAGCGCGGAGATATAAAGCGCCGGGTCCTTGGCGGCGAGATCCGGGTCGACGCCGCCCTCTCCGCCTTCGCCGCCTTCACCACCCTCGCCTCCTTCACCGCCCTCACCTGCCGAGGCGACGAGGAAGCTGCCGGGGCTGCCATGGTCTCCCGCTCCGTGCTTCGCGCCGTCCGCCGAGGGTGCGGCGGCAAGGCCGCTCACCGCGCCCGAAGCGGCAATAAGGGTGGCGGCGCTGATGCTGGTCCAGAGTCTGGCGCGGAACTTCATTCAAATCCCCATTTCACGTGAAACACCCCGGGTGCGCTGGCGCAGCGGACATCCCTGCGGCAATACTCGCCTCGACCAATATCCCGCCGCCGGATAAGTTGCAAACGCTTTTCATTATCACAATACCATCGCGAGGTGCCCTGCTTGTTCATCGAAATTGCGGATGTGCTCGGCAAGGCAGAGCTTAAACTTGCCCAAGCGGTCTTCCGGCAGGAGGAGGGCTTTCAGGACGGGGCTCAGACCGCGGGCCGCGTCGCCCGGCGCGTGAAGAAGAACGAGCAGGCGAAGGCCGAGGGGCTTGCCGCCGATTTCACCGCCCTTGTCGAAAAAAGGCTCGTCGTCCATGAGGTCTTCCGCGCCGCCGCGCGGCCGCGCGGTTTCATTCGCGTGCTGCTCTCGCGCTACCGCCCGGGCATGGCCTATGGCACCCATGTGGACGATGCCTTCATGGACGGCACCCGGGTGGACCTCTCCTTCACGCTTTTCCTGTCCGAGCCCGAGACCTATGAAGGCGGCGAACTCGTGATCGAAGAGCCGGGGGGCGAGCGGCTCGTCAAGCTGCCTGCCGGTTCGCTGGTCCTCTATCCCTCGACCACGCTCCACCGGGTGGCGGAGGTGACGAAGGGCGAGCGCCGGGCGGCCGTCGGCTGGGTCCGGAGCCTGGTGCGCGGGGCGGAGGAGCGCGAGACGCTGTTCGATCTCGCGCTGGCGCTACGTCAGGCGGAGACCGGTGGAAACGAGGCGCTCATTAACCGCCTCCTCAAGATACAGGGCTCGCTTCTGCGGCGCTGGGGGGACGACTGAGGCGGCGCCTGCCAAACCTTGCATTGAGGCGGAAGCCGCCTATGCTGCCCCCAAACGTTCCGACCCCGCATCGAGAGAAGGCGCGGCCCATGACCATCCAGACCCGCATTGAAAAGCCCGAAGCGCAGCAGAGCGGCGGCATCGTCCGGCGCAGCAATCCGGACGAGACAAGGCACGACTGGACAAGGGCCGAGCTGCAGGCGCTTTACGACCTGCCCTTCAACGACCTCGTCTTCGAGGCGCAGCTCGTTCATCGCCGCTGGTTCAAGGCGAACGAAGTGCAGATGTCGACGCTGCTCTCGATCAAGACCGGTGGCTGCCCGGAAGATTGCGGCTATTGCGCCCAGAGCGCGAAGTTCGAGACGGGACTCAAGGCTTCCAAGCTGATGGAAGTCGAGAAGGTGCTTGCGGAAGCG
>PNMC01000216.1 GCA_013823365.1 Parvibaculum sp.
CACCCCTTCATGGGCTTCCCGGAATACCGGCCCTATGCGCAGATGCCCTTCGCCGAGCGGCTGGAAAAACTGAAGGACCCTGCCGTGCGCGCGGCAATCACCGCGGGCCGGAATGTCGACAAGCTCGGCGCCTTCGGCCAGTTCATCACCACTTCCTTCCACAAGATGTATCCGATGGGCGAGCGGGAGAATTACGAGCCCTCGCCGGATGACAGCGTCGCTGCCCTTGCGAAGCGGCAGGGCAAGACACCTGCGGAAGTCGCCTATGACGCGATGATGCTGAACGACGGGCGGGCGCTGATTTATTTCCCTCTCTTCGGCTATTCGACCAATGACTACACGGCGATCGAGGAGACGCTGCGCCACCCGCAGACCGGCATCAGCCTCGCCGATGGCGGCGCGCATGTCGGCGCGATCTGCGATGGCGGCACACCGACCTTCATGCTGACGCACTGGGCGCGCGACCGCACGCGAGGCCCGAAACTCCCCATCGAAGAAATCATCCGTATCCAGACGAAAGACACGGCGGAGCAATACGGGCTTTACGACCGGGGCGTGCTGAAGCCCGGCATGAAGGCCGATCTGAACGTGATCGACTTCGAAAACCTGTCCTTCACCCATCCCGAAATGCGCTTCGACCTGCCGGCCGGCGGCCGCCGCCTCTGGCAGGGCGCAAAGGGATATCGCGCGACGATCCTTTCAGGCATCGTCGTGGCGGAGAATGACGAGCCGACCGGCGAACTGCCGGGCCGTCTCATCCGCGGGGTGCAGGGCGCGGTCGCCTAAGCCTTGGCACGCCCGAGGAACCGCGCGAGCGCCGCCCAGGGCTCTATCGTCCAGGCGCGGCGGCCGGCACCGGAGGGCGAGGAAAGAACGAAGACCTCCGGAAAGTCCGGCACACGCCGCTGGTGACCATAGAGGATTTGTCCGGTCGGCACGCCCATCCAGACACTCGCGGCCTTCTTCGACGTGAAGGCAACCGCGCGGGGACGGCAACGGCGCATTTCGGCCTCGAACCGCTCAACCTCATAAAGCGCGGGGTCGATCTCGTGATCCATGCCGGACGCGCGCTTTGCCATATCGGTGAAGCCGATGCCGAGATGAATGAGCTGCGGATATTCATGCGGCTCGTAAAGGCGCGGCGTGAGCCCTACTTCATGGAGCGTCGGCCAGAAACGGTTGCCGGGATGCGCGTAATAGGCGCCCACGGCAGCGGAGCGGCGCGACGGCGCAGTGCCCACAAACACGGCATCGAGGCCCGGCACGAGAAGATCGGGCAGCTTCTCGCCGCGCGTGTTCCGCCGGAATCCCATCAGCCCTCGTCTGCCGGCATGCCGAACTTCAGCAGATTGCCATGCGGATCCCAGACATAGAATTCCTTCATGCCCCAGGGACGCGTCTGAAAATCCGAGATGCGCTCGCCGTCGATAGGGTTTACGCCGATGCCCTTCTTCGAGAACTCCTCATAGAGCGCAGGGACCTGACCGCCGCGAATGTAGCAGGAGGTATGCTCGGGATGGATGCGGTCGCTCGCAAGCCAGAAATGGATTTCCATCTCGTCGCGCCGCGCGATCATGTAATCGCCGAAAAGATCCGCCCTGAAGCCGAGCTTCTCTTCGTAGAAGCGTTTCGACTGTTGCAGATCGAGCGAAGCGAGAACGGGAATGGCGATGGCTTGGTCGGTCATGGTGCGGAAGCAATGCGAACGGTGAAGGTTTCGGCCGGAGCGCACGCCCCGACCGAAGCTCATTTAACCGCGTCGAGCCCGTTCAGGCCACCGATTCCAGACTGATTTCTCCTTCATGGAGAAAACAAGTCTTGCTGAAAAGCGCAAGATCGACGGGATTGGAGAGACGCACGTCGGTCATTTCCGGCAATCGTCCGACTTGCCGCTCAAAGTGGCGATCGATCTGGGAAATCAGAACGATGACCGAGCCCGTCTCGCGCGCGTGGGACCGGAGCGCGTGAATCTGCTCGCCGAGTTCCGGATGCTGCCGGTCGCGATCCAGCAATTGCAGATAGTCGATGACGGCGACGGCGCCCGGCGACGCCGTCAGCCGCTCAACAACATGCGCTGCGCAGATGCTATCCGACGTATCAAGCGTGAGGTGCGGCTCGAGCCTCTCTTCATCCCAGCCGAGCGAGCGGAGACGGCTCCACACATCCTCCTCCGTATATTCGAGTGTGAAGAAGAAGGCCGCGCGGCCCGCCACCGCCGTGCGCGCCGCGAGATCGAGCCCGAGTAATGTCTTGCCGTGGCCGGGACGCGCGCCGAGCAATATGAGATCGCCCGACTCGAAACCGGCCAGAAGATCAGCGGCGGAGCGCTCGTTCAACACCGACGCGGAGAGATGGCTCCAGCTTTGGAAACCCTCCGCCCGCGCTACATCGTCGAGCGCACGATGCAAGGGAATCTTCGCCTCGCGCGACAAGAGACGCGCCTTACGCTTCAGCCGGAAAATCGGAAAAGACAGTTTCATGGAAGAACCTCCTCTTGCGAGCAAGTCTTTCGCAATCCCTCCTTATGCGCATGCTCGAAAAGAATGGTTCGACGAGATCGCGCCCCGCATGTCGAATGCTTCCCCATCTGGAGGGAGGAGGCCCGGGCCGTGCCTGCGACTCGGAGTCTAGTCGCGCAGAGCGGCAGGGGCAAGATAGACGAGAGCCAGGAGAATTTGGTGACAGCCCCTGGACCCCGGCTTTCGCCGGGGTGACACTGTTTTCGGGGGCAGCCTTCAAAACAACATTGTCACCCCCGGGCTTGACCCGGGGGTCCAGGGTGAGAGCCGAAAGTGCCGGCGTTTTCGCTGGCGCCAAGAGAGCTTTTCCTGCCGTCGCTTCCACCTACGCTCATTGCGGAGCTTCGGTGGACAGGCCGCGGCTTCTGGATTGCCGGGTCAAGCCCGGCAATGACAAAGGCGGGGGACAAACAGAGTGTCGTCCTACTCCGCCGCCTTGCCGCCCAGCGCTTTGTTGGCCGTCTTGTTTGCCGCATCCGCCTCCTCCAGATAGATCTCGCCGCCGGAATTGCGGAACTCGGACGCCATTTCCGCCATGCCGCTCTCGGCATAGTCGCGCACTTCCTGCGTGATCTTCATGGAGCAGAATTTCGGCCCGCACATTGAGCAGAAGTGGGCCACCTTGTGGGCTTCCTTCGGCAGCGTGCGGTCGTGGAATTCCTTGGCGCGTTCGGGATCGAGCGCGAGATTGAACTGGTCCTCCCAGCGGAATTCGAAACGCGCACGTGACAGCGCATCGTCACGGAGCTGCGCGGCGGGATGGCCTTTGGCGAGGTCGGCAGCGTGCGCTGCGATCTTGTAGGTGATGACGCCTTCCTTTACGTCCTGCCGATCCGGCAGCCCCAGATGCTCCTTCGGCGTGACATAGCAGAGCATGGCCGTGCCGAACCAGCCGATCATGGCGGCGCCGATACCCGACGTAATGTGATCGTAGCCCGGCGCAATGTCGGTGGTGAGCGGCCCGAGCGTGTAGAAAGGCGCGCCGCCGCAATGCTTCAGCTGCTTGTCCATATTGACCTTGATCTTGTGCATCGGCACATGACCCGGCCCTTCGATCATCACCTGACAGCCCTTCTTCCAGGCGATCTGCGTGAGCTCCCCCAGCGTTTCAAGCTCGGCGAATTGCGCTTCATCATTCGCATCCGCAATCGAACCGGGACGCAAGCCATCGCCCAGCGAGAAGGAGACGTCATACTGGCGCATGATGTCGCAGATTTCCTCGAAATGCGTATAGAGGAAACTTTCCTTGTGATGCGCGAGGCACCACTTCGCCATGATGGAGCCGCCGCGCGACACAATGCCAGTGACGCGCTTTGCGGTGAGCGGCACATAGGCAAGGCGCACGCCCGCATGGATGGTGAAATAGTCGACTCCCTGCTCCGCCTGTTCGAGCAGCGTGTCGCGATAGACTTCCCAGGTGAGATTTTCGGCGATGCCGTCGACCTTCTCGAGCGCCTGATAGATCGGCACCGTGCCGATCGGCACCGGCGAATTACGGATGATCCATTCGCGCGTGTTGTGGATGTTGCGGCCCGTGGAGAGGTCCATGACATTGTCCGCGCCCCAGCGGATCGCCCAGACCATCTTGTCGACTTCTTCGGCGACCGAGGAGGCGACGGCGGAATTGCCGATATT
>PNMC01000217.1 GCA_013823365.1 Parvibaculum sp.
CTGGGCGAAGCATCTCGGTGCCGATCCCGCGCGCCTCAATGTCCATGGCGGCGCCATCGCGCTCGGCCATCCGCTCGGCGCTTCCGGCACCAAGCTCATGGCGACGCTCGTTCATGCGCTGAAGGCCCAGAACAAGCGCTATGGCCTGCAGACCATGTGCGAAGGCGGCGGGCTTGCCAACGTCACGATCATCGAGCGCCTCTGAGCCTCGGCCGGCCGGCATCGAAGGGGCGGCGCCGCGATGCGCCGCCCCTTTTTTCATGCGCTCTTTCCCGCCTGCCTTTGCTTATAATCCGGCCGGACGGGCAAGGAGAAAACCCATGTCGATCTCACGCGAGGCAGGGCAGAACGGGCGCAATGCCTGCATCGTTTGCGGGCCGTCGCACAGGCGCGGCGATCTCGTGCCGCTCGCCTCGATCCGCGAGCCGATCCTTGCGCTGATCCGCGCCGATCGCGGCGAGTTTCCGGCCGATGCGAGGATCTGCCGCGACCATCTCAATTCCTATCGCGATCTCTATATCCGCCGCGCCATCGAGGCCGACAAGGGCCAGCTCGACGAACTCGAAACCGAAGTGCTCCGCAGCCTCAAGGAAAACGATATTCTTGCCGAGAATGCCGAAGAGGTTTTCGAGGGCGAACTGACGTTCGGCGAACGGCTCTCGGATTCGATCGCGAGCTTCGGCGGCAGCTGGCGCTTCATCATCACTTTCGGCGTGGTCCTCGCAAGCTGGATCGCGCTCAATATCGTGGGGCTTTTCGCCCAACCCTTCGACCCCTATCCCTTCATCCTGCTCAATCTGGTTCTTTCCTGCCTTGCCGCGCTTCAGGCACCCATCATCATGATGAGCCAGAACCGGCAGGAAGCGCGCGACCGCATCCGCTCCAAGAACGATTACAAAATCAATCTCAAGGCGGAGCTCGAAATCCGGCACCTGCATGAGAAAATCGACCACCTGCTCATTCACCAGTGGCAGCGCCTCATGGAAATCCAGCAGATTCAGGTCGAGCTGATGAACGAGATCGTCCGGCGCGGGCCCTCGCACCGAAGCGGCGGATAAAGCCCGGCCACGCGCCTCTTTCCGGCAGACTCCGGGGTAAGCATTCGGACTACGCAATTTTCCGGCGACTCTGCTACACTCGGGCGAAGCCGTGGAGCTTCCGGGGGAACGGCGTCATGACAATGAAGCCTGAACAATGAAGATGAAGGAACTGGAGGCCGCGACCGGCATCGGGCGCGAGACCATCCGCTACTATATCCGCGAAGGATTGCTGCCAGAGCCCGTGCGCCCGAAGCGCAATGTCGCCGCCTATGACAAGGAACATGTGAGGCGCCTCAATCTCATCCGGCGGCTGCAGCAGGAACGGCATCTGCCGCTTTCGGTCATCAAGACCATCGTCACGTCCGAGATCGTGGAAACGCCGAGCCAGGGCTTCGAGCGGCTGATCGGCCTTGAAGTCGCGCTCGGGCCCCTGCTCGCCGAGGGCCGCAATCTCAGCCCCATGCGGATCGAGGATCTGTCGCAGAAGGCCGGGATGAGCATCGAGGATATCCGCGCCTTTGCCGCGAACGGTTTCATCTTCATCGACAAGAAGGAAGATGGCGACTGGCTCAATCAGCGCAATGTGCGGCTCGTCGAACTCCTCGCGCAGACGCGCCGGCATGGCTATACGCCGGAGATCGGCTACACGGTCGACAGCTACGACATCTATGTCCAGATGACGGACTGGATGGCGCGCCGCGCGGTGGTCGGGTTCTACACCCGTCTCGGCGACAAGCTCGATCAGCCCGAAGCCGCGAAGCTCGGTGTCGAGGGCATCCGTTTTCTCAATGAGGTTCTGCCGATCATGCTGATCGAGCGGATCGTGCGCATGGTCGAGCAGATCAGCGCAAGCGGCGGCGAGCTGCCCCGCATCGAGGGCGACGAGTGAAGGCGTCTCAGTCGCCCAAGACCAGCGTGTCGGACTTCCGCCAGTAGATCCAGTAGTCCTCGCCCGCCCGGAACGTATATTCCTCGATGTCGCGCGAGAGATTGGAAATGTCGGCCTGCAGCGGCTGGCCGAGGCCGATGTCGAAAAAGACATTCGAGTAGGAGCCGAAATAGGCTACCTCGCCGACCTTGCCCTTCACCTTGATGAGGGCGGGGTCGGTGGGTTCCTTCTCGTCCACGAAAATCTTTTCGGGCCGCACGGCAAGCGCCACCTTGCCCGTCGCCGTGCCCTTCAGCGTCACCTCGCCGATGGGCTGCGCCGTCACGCGCACCTCGCCGTCGCCCGCCGCCACGGCATCGCCCTCGATCATGTTGATCTTGCCGATGAAGTCGGCGACGAAACGGTTCGCCGGCATTTCGTAGAGCTCGGCGGGCGGGGCCACCTGCTGCACCTTGCCCTGCGCCATCACGGCGATGCGGTTCGCCATGGAGAGCGCTTCCGACTGGTCATGCGTCACGATGACGAAGGTGATGCCGACCGTCTTCTGCAGCCGCACCAGTTCGAGCTGCATCGCCTCGCGCAGCTTCGCATCGAGCGCCGAGAGAGGCTCGTCGAGCAGCAGCACTTTCGGCCGCTTGACGAGAGCGCGGGCCAGCGCCACGCGCTGGCGCTGGCCGCCCGACATCTCGTCCGGCATGCGCTTGGCGAGATGGCCGAGCTTCACGAGGTCGAGCGCTTCTGCGACGCGCTCCTTGATCTCTTTCGCGGGGCGGCGCTCCATCTTCAGGCCATAGCCGACATTCTGCTCGACCGACATATGCGGGAACACCGCGTAGGACTGGAACACCATGTTCACGGGCCGCTTGTTCGGCGCCACGTTCGACATGTCCTGCCCGCCGATGATGACCTGGCCGCCGGTCGGCACTTCGAAGCCCGCCAGCATGCGCAGGAGCGTGGTCTTGCCGCAGCCGGACGGCCCGAGCAGCGCGAAGAACTCGCCGCGCGCCACTTCAAGGTCCACACCGTCCACCGCCTTCACGGTGCCGCCATAGAGCTTCGAGACGTTCTTGATCTGGATGATGGGTGCGTCGGACATGGCTGAAGGATTTCCTAGTGAGCGGACTTGCCGATCATGTTGTTGCGGTTCTGCACCCAGAGCGCCACGGCGGTCACGATCAGCGTCAGCAGAATGAGGATCGTCGAGGCGGCGTTCACTTCCGGCGTCACCGAGAAGCGCACCATGGAGTAGATTTTCACCGGGAAGGTCACCGTGTCGGGGCCGGCGGTGAAGAAGGTGATCACGAAGTCGTCGAGCGACAGCGTGAAGGCAAGCAGCGCGCCGGCGATGAGGCCGGGCTTCATATGCGGCACCACCACGTCGCGGAAGACGCGGTATTCGCTCGCGCCGAGGTCGCGCGCGCATTCGGAAAGCTCGCGGTTGAAGCTTTCGAGCCGCGCGCGGATGACGATCGCCGCGAAGGGGAAGGCGAAGGCGATATGCGCGATGGTGATGGCGCCGAGATTGATCGGCCAGGGCAGGCCGGTCGGCCAGCCGATCCGTGCGAAGAACACCATCATGGCGACGCCCATGCAGATCTCGGGAATGACGATCGGCAGCGCCATGCCGCCTTCATAGACGGCCTTGCCCGGAAAGCGGTAGCGCCAGAGCACATAGGCCGTCAGCGCGCCGAGGATCGTGCTCACCACGGTCGTCATGAAGGCGATGGTCAGCGAATTCGCGAAGGCCAGCATCAGGGAATCGTTGTTCCAGAACTTCACGTAATAGTCGGTCGTGAAGCCGCGCCAGACGACATTGCGGCGGCTGTCGTTGAAGCTGAAGGCCATGAGGCCGACGATCGGCGCATAGAGGAAGAAGAGCGTGACGGCGACGAAGGCGCGCAGCCAGAAGCGCCGCGCATAGTCGAGCGGGCCGATGGGGTCGGGGTTGCGGCGGAAAATGCTCATCTTCTGTCTCCCCGGCCTTCCTTCCTCATCAGCACGGCGCGGATCGCCAGCGCGAAGAAGGTCGCATACATGAGCAGGAAGGAAAGCGCCGCGCCGAAGGGCCAGTTGTTCGCCTGCTTGAACTGGCTCGCGATCACGTTGGCGATCATGTAGCTGTCCGTGCCGCC
>PNMC01000218.1 GCA_013823365.1 Parvibaculum sp.
ACCCTGCCGCGCCGCCTTTGACGCTTTGCAGGGAGAAATCTGGTGGAGGCGCCGGGTACTGCCCCCGGGTCCGAATGGTTTATTACACAATCCGTTTATCGCCATAGCCGGACGGAAAACCGCCGGCACATCCAATATAGGGCGGAAACGCGGGAATTAAAGCCTAATCCGCAGACCCGCTCATTCCGCTGGCAGGTTCTCGCGGAAGAGGCGGATCACATTGCCGCCCATCACCTTGAATATTTCCGCCTCGGTGAAATCCGCCTTGCGCATTTCCTCCGTCAGCACGGCGATCTCCGAGGTATCGAAATCGGTGCGGACGGCGCCGTCATAGTCCGAGCCGAGGCCGACATGATCCACGCCCAGAAGGTCGATCGCATAGCGGATGGTGCGGACGATATTGGCGGGGCTTGAATCGCAGACCGCGCCCTCCCAGTAGCCGATGCCGATGATGCCCCCCTTATCGGCGATGCGCCTTGCGAGATCGTCTTCGAGATTGCGCGGGCTGTCGCAGGCGCCGCGAAGGCCTGTATGCGACAGCACGATGGGTTTCGTGGCGATCGCCAGTACGTCCTCCACGACCGCAGGGGAGGAATGGGCGACGTCGATGGTGATGCCGAGGCGCTCCATCTCGCCGAGCGCCTCCCTGCCGAAATCGCTCAGGCCCTCGCCGGTGATGCCATGGAACGAGCCGCCGAGCTCATTGTCGAAGAAGTGGTGGAGGCCCATCAGGCGGTAGCCGGCGGCATGGAGCCGCTCGACATTCGCAAGCTCGCCTTCGAGCGGATGCGAGCCTTCGATGCCGAGGAGGCCGCCGATCTGGCGCGAGCCCTCCTCCCGGGCGGCGAGCAGCGCGTCGAGATCGGCACGGCTGCGGATGATGCGGAGCGTTTCCGGCGCGCGGCGCTCGGCATCTTCGAGTTTCCACGCCTGATAGAGCGCGCGTTCAAGCAGGCTGTCCCAGGTGCGGGCCGGCCAGCGCTGCGCCATGAGGAGCCAGGGCAGCACGTCGGAGCCTGCCTCGTTGCTCTCATAATTCTGGCCGAAGGGCACTTTGGTGACGGCGGTGAAAACCTGCAGCGCCACATTGCCCTCGTCGAGACGGGGGAGGTCCACATGGCCGCGCGAGGCGCGCTTCAGGGGGTCGCGGGCCCAGAGCAGCGTGTCGGCGTGAAGATCGGCGATGACGAGGTGCCGGTGCAGCGCACGGGTTTCCTCGCTCACCTCATAGGGCTCGTGCGGGGTGACGCGGTTGATCTGGCTTTCGGCGAAGCCCGGCAGGAAGGCGAGGGCGAGAATCACCACAAGCACGAGGAAGATGGCGAGGCCGATCAGAAAGCGTTTCATGGCGTTTTCACCCGGTTATGTCTTTTGTTCCGGCCGTTCAGGCGGTTGGGGCGCAGGGAACCACAGTTTCTGCCGTCCCGGAAGCCTGTGGATAAGAAGGGGCTGAAGGTGGCGGTGCGATGGCGCTTCGCGCTAGACTGGCTCACCCGAATCTCAAGGCAGGCTCATGCAGCAATATCTCGACCTCCTGCGTCTCGCGCGCGACAAGGGCGTGACCAAGACCGACCGCACGGGCACGGGCACGCGCAGCATTTTCGGCCACCAGATGCGCTTCGACCTGTCGGAGGGCTTTCCGATGGTCACGACGAAGAAGCTGCACGCGAAGTCGATCATTCACGAGCTGCTGTGGTTCCTTTCCGGCGACACGAATGTCCGCTACCTGAAGGCGAATGGCGTCAGCATCTGGGACGAGTGGGCGGACGAGAAGGGCGAGCTCGGGCCCGTCTATGGGCATCAGTGGCGCTCATGGCCGACGCCGGATGGCGGCAAGATCGATCAGATCAAAAATCTGCTCGACCAGATCAAGTCGAACCCGGATTCGCGCCGTCTGATCGTCTCGGCGTGGAATGTCGCCGATGTCGACAAGATGGCGCTGCCGCCTTGCCACTGCCTGTTCCAGTTCTATGTCGCGGAGGGAAAGCTCTCCTGCCAGCTCTATCAGCGCTCGGCGGATATCTTCCTCGGCGTGCCGTTCAACATCGCGTCCTACGCGCTTCTCACCATGATGGTGGCGCAGGTGACGGGGCTCGAAGCGGGCGAATTCATCCATACGTTCGGCGATGCGCATCTCTATCTCAATCATCTCGAACAGGCGGACAAGCAGCTTTCACGCGACCCGAAGCCGCTGCCGCGCATGATCATCAATCCGGACGTGAAGAGCCTGTTCGATTTCACCTTCGACGATTTCAGGCTCGAAGGGTACGAGGCGCATCCGCATATCTCCGCGCCCGTCGCGGTCTGATGCGGTTTCGCCAGCGCGTGATCGCCGGGCTTCTCATTCTTGCGGTTCTTGCGCTTGCGGCATTTTCCATGTGGATCATTCTTCTGCGCATGCGCCCGCTCGATCCCGAAATGCTGCGCGCGCCGGGTTTCTCTCAGATTGAGTTGAACAGGCTGGCGGGGATGACATGACAATCCACATCTCCTTCGTCGTCGCCATTGCCGAGAATGGCATTATCGGCCGCGACAACAATCTTCCCTGGAAGCTTTCCGGCGACATGGCCTTCTTCAAGCGCGTGACGATGGGAAAGCCCGTCATCATGGGCCGCAAGACATGGGAGTCCCTGCCGCGAAAGCCCTTGCCGGGCCGGCCCAATATCGTCGTCACGCGCGATCCGGACTATGTGGCGGAAGGGGCGGAGGTTGCGACCAGCGCGGAAGCGGCGCTCGCTCGGGGCATTGCGCTCGCGGAAGAGGCGGGTGTCGCGGAAGTGGCGGTGATCGGCGGCGCGCAGCTCTATGCCGAGAC
Organism: Parvibaculum sp.; assembly: GCA_013823365.1. GTDB lineage: Bacteria > Pseudomonadota > Alphaproteobacteria > Parvibaculales > Parvibaculaceae > Parvibaculum. The sequence continues at coordinate 2,816 of PNMC01000218.1, forward strand.
GTTCGATCGCGCGACGCGCCTCTATATCACCGAGGTTCATGCCAGGCCGGAAGGCGATGTGAGTTTTCCAGCTTTCGACGTGTCGAGGTGGCGCGAGGTCTCGCGCGAGCGGCATGAGGCGGGCGAGAAGGACAGTGCTGCCTATTCATTCGTGCTTTTGGAACGTCGCAGCTGAAAGAAATTGACGGCTGGTCAGAATTGCGGCCGTCCGATTGAGTTTGGGCGATGGCGCTCCCATAGTCTTCATCCGCCATGCAGGCGGAAAGATTTTCGGGGGACACATGAAACTCGCTGCCCGCCCTTTTCCTTTCCTTCTTCATTGCCTGCGGTGCCAATGCCGCAAGCGCATCGGAAAGCGATACGGCCGGGGAAAGGACCGTCATGCTCGACGCGCGAATGGAAATCGCCGATCTCGTCAACAACTGGGCTTTCTTCCGCGATCAGGAGAAGTGGGACGCGCTTTCCGCGACCTTTCACGACGGCGGCACGATTTCGCTGAGCTGGTATGCCGGACCGCATGAAGGGTTCGTGGCGGCCTCGCGCCGACTTGCGGCACGAGGCGGCGCGCTGCTCAAGCATTATATCGGCGTGCCGCGCATCCGCATCGAGGACAGCCGCGCGCTCAGCGAAGTCAATGTGACGATCATGGTGCGCACAAAAACGCCGGGGGGCGAGGTCGATACAACGTCCTGGGCGCGCTTCATCGACCGGATCGAAAGGCGCGATGGCGCGTGGCGCATCGTGCAGCGGGTGGCCGTCTACGAGAAGGACCGTGCGGATTCGGTGGACCGGGCGGCGCTGCCGGATGCGTTTTTCGAGGGGCTCGACAAATATCCGGCGGAACTGAAATTTCTCGCCGCCAGCCTCGACAAGGGCGGCATTCCGCTGTCGCCCGCCACCGTTCTCGACAAGAGCCCGGCGCTTGCCGCGCTCCACAGGGAAAACGAGGTCTGGCTCGCCGGGCAATAGAGGCATCATTTCCGCGCCGCGCGATTGAGTTTCGTCTGCCGCCGCCGCACAATGCCGGAGCTGGTATTTCATGCGGTAACGGAGACGGCTTATGGATGTGCGTGCGGCGGTAGCCTTCGAAGCGGGCAAACCCCTCGAGATCGAAACGGTTCAGCTTGAGGGGCCGAAAGAGGGCGAGGTTCTCGTCGAGATCAAGGCGACGGGCATCTGCCACACGGATGCCTTCACGCTGTCGGGCGAAGATCCGGAAGGCGCCTTCCCCGCGAT
>PNMC01000219.1 GCA_013823365.1 Parvibaculum sp.
TGCGTGATCGCGCCGACAACGCCGGCATGATCGCTGAAATAGGTGAGATCGTCGGCGACGGAGCGCGCATTGGTGGTGACGGCGACGGCGCCGAGATGGGCGCAGGCATACCAGGCGATGAGGCTTTCCGGACAATTGTCGAGATGGACGAGCACGCGCTCGCCGAACTTCACGCCGCGCTTTTTGAGGCCGGCCCCCACCTGCATGACTTCATGCTGGAAGCGCGCATAGGACCAGGTGCGCGCTTCGCCCTCGAAGGGTTCCCAGATCAGGAAGGGATGTTCGGGCCGCGCCGCGACATGCGCGGCGAGAAGATGCGGCACGTCGAAATTCGAGAAGGGATGGACGAGCGGCGAACGGAGCGCGGGCATGGAAACTTCCCCCTGTTGTTTCCCGACCTATAGCGCATGCTTGTGCTGCGTTCCATTCCCGCTCTAGAGTTTTGACCGGGGGTCAGGCCGGGAGGCACGGCGGAGCGACGCGGGAGTGCTGCATGGCGCCGGAACCGAAGGCAATCCGGGACATTGAAGGGCTGCTCATCGATGTGGGCGGCGTGCTCTATCAGGGCAGCGATGCGATTGAGGGGTCGGCCGAAGCCCTCGCCCGGCTCCGCGGGGCGGGCATTCCCTTCAGGCTCCTCACCAACACCACGCGGACGACCCGCGCTGCCCTGGCGGAGAAGCTGCGCGGCTTCGGCTTCACGGTGCAAGAAGAAGAGATCATCACGCCGGCGAGCACTGCCAAGGCAGTGCTGGCGCGCGATGGCGCGTTGCCCCATCTTCTCGTCCATCCCTGCCTCCTGCCGGATTGCCCCGCAGAAGCCGCATCGCCGAATGCCGTGCTGATCGGCGATGCGGGAGAACATTTCACCTTCGGAAACATGAACCGCGCCTTCAACGTACTGATCGGCGGCGGCAGGCTCTACGCCCTGGGAAAGAATCGCTTCTTCCGCGGCGAGCACGGCTTCGAACTCGACGCAGGCCCCTTTGTTGCCGCGCTTGAATATGCGGCCGGGGTCGAGGCCGTTCTGATCGGCAAGCCCTCGCGCGATTTCTTCCTGACCGCAGCAAAGGATGCCGGGCTCGCACCGGAACGGGTAGCGATGGTAGGCGACGATGTCGAAAGCGATGTCGAAGGGGCGATCGACGCAGGCCTCTCGGCCGTGCTGGTGAGAACCGGCAAGTTCCGCGAGGAGGACGAGGCGCGGGCAAGAAAAAGCGGCGCCCGTGTCGCCGCTTCTCTCGCATCCTTCGTCAGCGACCTGACCTAGGCAAGCGCCTCGCGCAAGGCCTTCGCAGCCGCCTTCACGGCATCGCGCGCCACATCGAGCACGCCCTGCATGTTGAAGAAGCCGTGGATCATGCCTTCGTAATTGACATATTCGACTTCGACACCCGCCTTTTTCAGCGCCTCGGCATAGGCCTTGCCCTCGTCGCGCAGCACGTCGAATCCGGCGGTGACGACATAGGCCGGAGGAAGCCCGGCAAGCGATTCCGCATGAAGCGGCGCGGCATAGGGATGTTTCGGGTCCGCGCCTGCGCTCTGCACGTAATGGTTCCAGAACCAGTCCATGCCTTCGGCCTCGAGCATGTGGCCGGTGGCGAAATCCTTGTAGGACTGTGTTGTGCGCGGCGCATCCGTGACCGGATAGATGAGCAGCTGAAAAGCGATCTGCGGGCCCTTCTCGGCCTTGGCGCGGAGCGAAACCGCGGCGGCGAGATTACCGCCCGCGCTGTCGCCCGCAACGGCGATGCGATTCGGATCGATGCCGATTTCGGACGCATTCGCCTCGACCCATTTCGTGGCCGCATAGGCATCGTCGATGGCGGCGGGGAAAGGATGCTCCGGCGCGAGACGGTAATCGACGGCGATCACCTTGCAACCGGCCTCGTTGGCAAGCGTGCGGCAGAGCGCGTCATGCGTTTCGAGATCGCCGATGACCCAGCCCCCGCCGTGATAATAGACGAGAGCGGGGCCCGTGCCGCCGACTGCAACCGGCGTATAGATGCGGACGGGAATGTCGCCGCCGGGACCGGGGACCGTGCGGTCCTCGACCTTGCCGATAGGCACGCCCTGCGGATCGAGCATGGTGGCCATGGCGCGGTACATTTCGCGCCCGCCCTCGGGCGGCATATCGATCAGACGCGGCGCATCCGGATTCGCCGCCAGCTGGTCGAGCAACGCTTTGGCCTGGGGATCGAGTGACATTTGTGAACGGCCCTCCCGCCTTCTTATTTTCGCGAAGGACCGTTTTAGCCGCCCGGCGCGGCGCGCGCCAAGCGGCAAATTCAGATGGAGTCAGTGGAGCATATGGCCTTCGCGGCTGCGGCGCCCTTCGACCATGTCTTCGACGACGAGACGCAGCATCCGCCAGGCATCGGCCCGCATTTTCTCGCCGACTTCCTCGAGCTCCAGAACCGCCGTATCGGCATAGACAAGCGCCTTGCGGCCATGGGTATCGACCATATACGCGGCGAGAAGGTTGAGTTCGCGGTCGGTAATCATCGGGCGGGATCTCCGTTTGAGCCTGTTTGGCAAACGGAATTGCAACCCCCGGACCAGCCCCCGAAACAGGAGAAAGTCCAGTTATTTCAAAGGGTTGAGTTTTCCACAAGATGGGCCGTTAAGAGCTCCGGCAAGCTTTGCCGGAAAGCCTTGCCGCAGGGCGGCAAATTTCGCCTCTATCCGGCAAAGCCACCGCCGTCGAGAAATCCCTGCTCCTCAGGCGTCGTCACACGGCCGAGCACCGCATTCCGATGCGGGAAACGCCCGAAGCGGCGGATGATATCCGCATGCTCGATGGCGAATTTCATGGTTTCCGGGTCGTCTAGGCGCTGCGCGAAATAGGTCAGGCCCCGCTCCTGCGCGGCAAGCTCCTCCGAATGCATATAGGGCATGTAGAACCATTTGCGCGCCGTGGCCGGCGTCTCGACATCGAAGCGGCGGCGCACCGCCCCATCCGCAAGGCCGAGCGCCTTCGCATCCTGCGCGAAGGCGCGGTGATCGTTTCGCCACAGATTGCGCGAGAACTGGTCGAGCACGAGGATGAGAGCGAGCGCCCCCTGTGCCTCATTTGCCCAGGAGTCAAGTTTGCCTTCCGAACCCGCGCGATGCGTCTCAGCGAAGCGGCGCTTTACCTCCGCATCAAAATCGTCGCTCTTCGCGAACCATTTCTCAGGTCCGGCTGCGAACCAGAAATCGAGCACATCGCGGGGACGGACGGTCATTTATTCCCTCTTCGTCATTGCGAGCGACTGAAAGGAGCGAAGCAATCCAGGACTGCAATGTAAAGTCTGGATTGCTTCGTCGCTAACGCTCCTCGCAATGACGCGGTTCGATCACACCACGATCACATCTTCCGGCGCGGGCTCCCGATAGAGCCGTTCGACCAGATGCGCGCGGCGGGCGGCCGTTGCCGCCTGGTTCACATAGCCCTTGTCGGTGATCTCATGGCCGTCGATCGAGGGCGGCTCGAGCATCAGATGGATGCGCGCAATGCGCGTGGACGACCCGCCGCCCGCCTTGTTGTGCTTCTGGAGCGCGTTTCGCAGATATTCCACCACTTTCGGATGGGAGATCGCATCCTGCGGTGCCGCATCCTCCGGCAGGCCCGCGATCTTGCGCGCCGCGGCGATGTTCGGCCAGGCAAGCAGCGCGATATAGGGCTTGTCGAGGCCGCAGACCACGGCGTCCTGCACCAGCGGCGTGCAGGCGGCGACGACTTCGGCGCGGAGCGTGCCGGTCGAGACCCAGGTGCCGGACGAAAGCTTGAAGTCCTCTGTCACGCGCCCGTCGAAAACGAGGCCCAGTTCGGGCTTCGTCTCGTCGAGGAACTTCGCCGCATCGCCGAGGCTGTAGAAACCCTCCTCGTCGAAGACCTCCGCTGTCTTCTTCGGATCGTTGACATAGCCGGGCGTGACCGTCGGCCCCTTCACGCGCACTTCGAGCTTCGCGCCATTCGGCACGAGCTTCAGCGTGATGCCGGGCACCGGCAGGCCGACAAGGCCGACGCGCTCCGTCACCCAATGGACCACGGTGATACCCTG
>PNMC01000220.1 GCA_013823365.1 Parvibaculum sp.
ATCGTCGGTCGGCGTGGCGATTTCCTCAGCCGTGCGGGCAACAGGGAACCAGGCTTGCGGGTGTTTCGCGGCGACCTCGGTGAAGGGCGCCATGAGCCGGCCGATCGCAAGCTGATGATCCTTCACGCTGCGGCCGGCCTTGCCGCGAATTGCATTCTCGAACATCGGATAGATGTTGACCGGGAATTGCAGCTTGTGGCGCTTTTCGACTTCGGTGACGCCGAGCTTTTCGACGCCGATATCGATGCGCTCGCCGCCGGGATTCTCGTCATGCCAGGGGAGCATCTTGCCCTGTCCCAGCGCGCGCATCAGCGTGCCGAAGCATTCCGAGCCCGCGACGAGAGCGATTTCGGTTTCGCCACGGGAGATAAGTTCGGCGGTGTGGTTCACGAGAAGCTGGGGCGTGTTGCCGCCGGTCGGGCCGTAGCAGGTTTTCAACGGGTTCGCGCCGAGCATGTTCGCGAGCGTTTTTGCCGCATTCGGATAGCGGCCGAAGGGAAGCTTTGCCGAGTCCGGGCTGTCGGTGATGAAGCGCACCGTCGTCACATTGTCGACCACGTCCCAGAGCTTCTTGCCGAGGCCGGTATCGGCGGCGGCGGCTTCGGCCGCGTCGGCCATCAGATGCATGGGCGACTTCGCCTTTTCGACATCCTTTTCCTTCTGGACGAGCTGGCCGCAGCCGACCAGCACGGGCATGCGGTCGTCGAGCTTGATGTCGGACATCGGAGGTCTCCCTGAATATTTATTAGTTCGTGACGCTAACCATTTGCCGGGAAGAATAGCGGCTGCATCCGGTCTGTCCAGCGGGCCTTGATGCGGCGCGGCGCCGCTGCGTCAGGCGCCGTGCCTCTCGCGGAAGGCAAACGCGGAGAGAAGGAAGCGGGCGCCATAGATCAGCGCATCGGCATTCACGGCGTGGCCGAGATCGGGCAGCGGCACACCCTGGCAGACGATGCCCGCTTCCGACATGGCCTTCACCGACATCATCATGCCGTAGAGCGGCGCGAGTTCGTCCTGCTCGCCATGCACCAGCATGACGGGCGGTTTCGATGTCATTTCGGCGGCGAGCCTGTCCGCGCCGACAAGACCGCCGGAATAGCCGAGCAAGGCGGCGGGCGCGACGGCGCGGCGGAGGCCGAGATGCAGCGCCATCACCGTGCCCTGACTGAAGCCGACCAGCGCAAGCCGCGAAGCATCGAGGTTCGCGCGCGCGAGTTCTGCGTCGAGAAAGGCATGGAGCTGCGGCGCGGCGTCCACCGCATCGTCATAGAGTTTCGGGTCGCCCGCCGGGCGCTTGCCGATCCATTGGAAGCCTCCGTCTTTCGTCGCCGTCGGGCCATCCGGTGCGACGAAAGCGACATCGGGCATGGAGGCCTGCCAGTAATCGGCGAAGGACATGAGGTCCGCACCCGACGAAGCGTAGCCGTGCAGAAAGACGACAAGCCATTCGGCCTTGCCGGAGGCGGCCTCGCGGCGGAGAGTATTTAGAGTCATCAACATACAAATCCGGATTCGGATATGGCTTCACAACGTGCCTGGACCATTATGCGGCGCACCAGCATCGGCGTCACATCGGCAATGCTAACACTGGCAGCGGGTCTGATGGTGATTCCGTATGGGATGATGACTTGCACGAGCGGAAGTATCGACGGCCTTATCGCCTCACTCGTCGTGACCGGTCCCTTTCTTGCTCTCTGTTTTTTGCTGCTGATATGGCTTGCCCCATTCCGATACGAATGGCTTTGGTTTCTTCCAGCCCTGTTTTTCCTCGTAATCTACGCCTTCGAGACGATCTCGTTCGCTGGTGCCTATTTCATCACCGGTCGATCGGCGTGTGCGATCCTTATGAACAGCCCTTCGGAACCCTTTCCGCCTTATCCCCACGACGGAAACGAAATGCTGGTGAGCATCGGTCATACATCGCTTGTCGTGTTTTCCGTTGCCGCTTTAGTTCTCGCGGTCTGGCGGCGGAAACGAATGAATGTCAAAGCAATCGTTCACACAAATTGATCCGCTCATGGATTCCGGCTTTCGCCGGAATGACAAAAGGGATCAGGTGTTGGCATAGACCTTCAACCGCGCGCTGGCTTCCTTCAGGATCGCGTCCTGCTTGCAGAAGCAGAAGCGGATGAGGTGGCGCGGTGCGCCGGGCGTCGAATAGAAGGCGGAGAGCGGGATGGCGGCGACCTTCGCCTTCACCGTGATCTCGCGGCAGAACTCGTCATCCGTGCCGTTGAAGCCGAGGGAGCGGAAATCGGCGCTCACGAAATAGGTGCCGTCGGCGGGCAGCACGTCGAAGCCCGCTTCCGCCAGTCCTGCCGAAAGGAGATCGCGCTTCGCCTCGAGCGAGGATGCGAGGCCCGCGAAATAATCGTCGCCCTTGGAGAGACCGAAGGCGACGGCTGATTGCAGGGCGGGCGGCGAGGTGAAGGTGACGAACTGGTGCGTCTTGCCGACGACTTCCATCAGATGCGCGGGGCCGGTGACATAGCCGATCTTCCAGCCGGTGAGCGAGAAGGTCTTGCCGGCGGAGCCGATGCGGAGCGTGCGCTCGCGCATGCCGGGAAGCGTCATCAGCGGGACGTGCTTGTGGCCGGAAAAGACGAGATGCTCATAGACCTCGTCGCAGACCGCATAGGCGTCATGCGCGGCAATCAGCTCCGCGAGGCGCGTGAGCTCCGCGCGGGAGAAGACCTTGCCGACCGGGTTCATCGGCGAATTGAGAAGGACGAGCTTGGTGCGCTCCGTGAAGGCGGCCTCGATCTCCGCGAAAGGGAGCGACCAGTCCGGCGGCGAGAGCGGCACGGGGACCACCTTCGCGCCCGCTGCCTCGATCACCGGCCTGTAGCTGTCATAGGCGGGCTCGAAGACGATCGCCTCGTCGCCCGGATTGAGCAGCGCGATCAGGCAATCGGCCAGCGCCTCGGTGGCGCCGGAGGTGACCATGACTTCCTTCTGCCAGTCGACATCGAGGCCATAGAAGCGCTTGTTGGCGGCGGCGACGGCCTGGCGGAGCGCAGGCAGCCCCATCATGGGCGGATACTGGTTCGGGCCGTCGATAATGGCCTTCGCGGCGGCGGCGCGGACATCGTCCGGGCCCTCATCGTCCGGGAAGCCCTGGCCGAGATTGATCGCACCTTGCTCTGTGGCGAGCGCCGACATGACGGTGAAGATGGTGGTGCCGAGAGCCGAAAAGGTGCCGTTTGCCGCCCGCATGCCGCCTGCCTCTTTGCTTCGCGAATAGCCGGATCACTGCCCTTGTCGCGGGGCTGCCCCCGGCTGTCAATCGGCCGGACGCCCCGGGAAGCCGCGGATTTGCCGGGGCCGGGAAGGTCTGGTTAACTTGCAGCCACTATTTTAGCCATTCCGCCTATGTTTTGTGCATATGCTTTGCATAAAATTGAGGCACGCTGCGCGCGCCATTGCCGCATGTCTTTGATTTTAAAAATGTTTTAGCCTCAAACGCGGTTGGCACGGGCCGTGCTAACCACTCTCCACGTGGATGCGGGCGGCGAGCCCATGAACAAGGAAGTGAGCGAATGAAAAAGATCGAGGCGATCATCAAGCCGTTCAAGCTCGACGAAGTGAAAGAAGCGCTGCAGGAAGTGGGTCTCCAGGGCATCACCGTGACGGAAGCCAAGGGCTTCGGCCGCCAGAAGGGCCATACCGAGCTCTATCGCGGCGCGGAATATGTGGTCGATTTCCTGCCCAAGGTGAAGATCGAGGTGGTGCTGAACGACGAACTGGTGGCGAAGGCCGTCGAGGCGATCCAGCAGGCCGCGCGCACAGGCCGCATCGGCGACGGCAAGATTTTCATTTCCAATGTCGAGGAAGCAATCCGCATCCGCACGGGCGAAACCGGCGCCGAAGCCATCTAGCAGACGAAACGAAGGAGCGGCTGCAACGAATAGCGACTGAAGACCGAAAGACGGCGCGCAGCGGCCCTCATACCGCCGCGCGATTTTCACAAAAGGGCGCAAGCCCACGCACGAACCCCTACAGGGAAAGAGGAGCAAATGGCT
>PNMC01000221.1 GCA_013823365.1 Parvibaculum sp.
CCAGCACGAAGAGCCCGCCGATAATCGCGAGCACGAGTTCGTGCTTTGCGGCCACCGCCACCGCGCCGAGCGCGCCGCCGAGCGCGAGCGAACCCGTATCGCCCATGAACACCATGGCGGGCGGCGCGTTGTACCAGAGGAAGCCGAGACCCGCGCCGATCAGCGCACCGCAGAACACGGCAAGCTCGCCCGTCCCCGGCACGAAATGGATTTGCAGATAGTCGGCAAAGACAGCGTTGCCCACGAGATAGACGATAAGCCCGAACGCAGCCGCCGCGATCATCACCGGTACGATGGCAAGCCCGTCGAGCCCGTCTGTCAGGTTCACCGCATTGGACGAACCGACGATCACCAGCGCACCGAAGAGAAAGAAGAACCCGCCAAGCTGGATCAGCACGCCCTTGAAGAAGGGAATGGTCAACGCGGTCTGCAGCGGCTCGCTCGCGGTCAGCACCAGCGCCCACATGGCCGCGAGCGCGATCGCGAATTCGAAGAGAAGCTTCACCCGGCCCGGCACGCCCTTCGGCGAAATCTTCGACACTTTCAGATAGTCATCGGCAAAACCCACCGCGCCGAAGCCGAGCGTGACGAAGAGCACGATCCACACATAGGGATTGCCGAGATCGGCCCACAGCAGCACCGACGGCACGAGGCCGACCAGAATGAGGAAGCCCCCCATGGTCGGCGTCCCTTGCTTCTGAATCACATGCGTCTGCGGCCCGTCCTCGCGGATCGGCTGGCCGCGCCGCTGCCGCGCCTTGAGCAGCGCGATGAGCCGCGGCCCGAAAAGGAAACTGATGAGCAGCGCCGTCACCGTCGCCCCGCCCGTCCGGAAGGTGATGTACCGGAAGACGTTCAGCGCCGGATACTGGTCTGCCATACCGACAAGAAGCTCGTAGAGCATCAGTTACCCCCTCTGTTGCGCCGGATGCTCTCGCCCTCGTCGTCGCCAAGCCCCCTCAGCATCTCGACAAGCGGCCCCATGCGGGAACCGAGAGACCCCTTCACCATCACCACATCGCCCGGCTCCACCGCGGCGCGCAGCGCCTCGCCGAGCTCGTCCGAGCTTTCGGCATAGCCACCCTGCAGGCTCGTCGGCAGCGCCTTGAAAAGTTCGCGCATATGCGGCCCGCAGGCGAAAACGAGATCGACACCCGTCGCGCGGATCGGTTCCGCCAGCCCGCGATGCATCTCGATCGATCCATCGCCGAGCTCCAGCATGTCGCCGATCACGGCAATGCGGCGCCCTTGGCCGCCGGGTGCCGCCTGACCGAGCGCTTCGAGCGCCGCGCGCATCGAGGCCGGATTCGCATTGTAGCTTTCGTCGATCACGGTGAAGCCACCCGTCGGCATGTCCACGCGATGCCGCTCACCCCGCCCCTTCGGTGCCTTGAGGTTCGCCATCGCGAGCGCCGCCATGGCGAGATCGGCATCGAGCGCATGAACGACCGCGAGCATCGCCAGCGAGTTCATCACGATGTGACGGCCCGGCACGGAAAGCTTGTAGGTGACCGGACGGCCGCAGATCGTCGCGGAAACGCAGGAGCAATCTTCCTTGAGCGCCACCTTGTCGAGCCGCGCTTCGGCTTCCGCATGCTCCCCGAACGAGATGATGCGCCCCGCCCCGCTCGTTTCCGCCTTCTTGCGCAGCCGCTCGTAATGCGGATTGTCGCGATTGAGAATGGCGACGCCGCCTTTCTGCAACCCGTCGAAAATCTCGCCCTTCGCGTCTGCGATCTGCTCGACCGAGTCGAAGAATTCCATATGCACCGCCTCGACCGTCGTGATCAGCGCCACGAAGGGCTCGACCAGCTTCGAAAGCGGCGTGATCTCGCCGGGATGATTCATGCCCACTTCGAAAATGCCGAAGCGCGTATCGGCGGGCATCCGGGCGAGCGAAAGGGGCACACCCCACATATTATTGTAGGAAGCGGCCGAAGCATGCGTCGCTCCCTGTTCGGAAAGGATGAGCCGCAGCGCTTCCTTCGTGCCCGTCTTGCCGACGCTGCCGGTCACGGCGACAACCTTGGCCTGCGCGCGCCGCCGCGCGGCACGGCCGAGCGCTTCCAGCGCCGTCAGCGTATCGGCAACCACGACGAGCGGGCCCGCCGCGCGCATCGCCGCATCCGGCGCGGACACGATGGCGGCGGCGGCACCCTTCTTCAGCGCGCCCTCCACATATTTATGTCCGTCTGAATTCTCGCCCATGATGGCGACGAAGAGGTCGCCTGGCTCGAGCGTCCGGCTGTCGATCGACACACCGCTCGCCGTCCAGGCGCCCCCCTCGGCCTTGCCCGCCGTCGCCGCAACCACATCTTCTTTCGTCCACAGAGGCGACGTCATGCGCCACCCCCGATCCTTTTCGCGGCGGCCGTCACCGCCGCCTGATCGGCAAACGGGATCGTCCGGTCGCCAATCGTCTGCCCCGTTTCATGCCCCTTGCCCGCCACGATCAGCACATCGCCCGCACCAAGCGCGCGCATGGCCGCCTCGATGGCCTCCGCGCGGTCGCCGATTTCCGTGGCGCCGGGGCAGCCCTTTAGGATCGCCGCGCGGATCGCCGCAGGCGCCTCGCTGCGCGGATTGTCGTCGGTCACGAACACGGCATCGGCAAGCTTCGCCGCCACCTCGCCCATCATGACGCGCTTGCCGGGATCGCGGTCGCCGCCGCAGCCGAACACGACCGAAAGCTTGCCCGCCGTGTGGGGCCGCATCGCCTCGAGCACATTCTGCAAGGCATCGGGCGTATGCGCGTAATCGATATAGACGGAAGCGCCATTCGGCAGATGCGCCGCCTCTTCCATGCGGCCGGAAGCACCTGCAAGTTTTTCGAGCGCGGCAAAAACCTTCGTAGCTTCGCCGCCGCAGCCGATGGCAAGCCCCGCCGCCACCAGTGCGTTCGAGGCCTGGAAGCCGCCCACCAGCGGCAGCTTCACTTCGTAGTTCCGGCCCTCATGCACGATATCGAGCACCTGACCGCGCGCATGCGGCCGCGCCGCGACGAGGCAGATGCTGCGGCCCTTGCGCCCGACCGAGATCACCCGGTGCCCGCGCGCCCAGGATACCGCCTCGAACTCGGCGAATTGCGGGCTGTCCGCATTGATGACGGCGATGCCGCCCGGTCCCATCACCTCGCCGAAAAGGCGGAGCTTCGCATAGAGATAGTCGTCGAAGCTCGGGTGATAATCCATGTGGTCGCGGGTGATATTGGTGAAGCCCGCAGCCGTGAGCTTCGCACCGTCGAGCCGGTATTGCGCAAGCCCGTGGCTCGACGCTTCCATGGCGAGATGCGTCACGCCTTCCTGCGCCAGAGCCGCAAGAGCTGCCTGCAGCACGATCGGGTCCGGCGTCGTATGGCCGAGCGGGCGGTCCCCCTTCGCACTTGTGATGCCGAGCGTGCCGAGGCTTGCCGCCTCTTCGCCAAGCGCCGCCCAGATCTGCCGCAGGAATGTCGCGACCGAGGTCTTGCCATTGGTCCCCGTCACCGCGGCGATCACCTTCGGCTGCGCGCCGAAGAAACGCGCCGCCATCTGCGCGAGCTTGCGGCGCGGATTGCGGTCTGCAATCACCGGCACGCGCGCTTCCACTCGCGCATCGAGAGGAACGAGAAGGGCTGCGGCGCCCTGCTCGATCGCCTGCGGAATAAAAGCGGTGCCGTCGAGCTTCGTGCCGGGCAGCGCAGCGAAGAGATAGCCGGGCTTCACCGCACGGCTGTCCGCCGTGAGGCCGACGATCTCCGTCGCCCCCTCTTCAGGGAGCGGCAGAGCATCAGTCCCGATCAACGCCGCCAGTTGCATCTCACCCAACATTCCGTTCCGCCGTATACGCGCCGGCGTCCTCGACCTTACTTACTGTCCCGTCGCGCCGAACGAGACGAGTTGCGCCTCGCGCAGCATGTCGTTCTTCTGCGGCTGCGTTGCCGGGCGAAGCCCGAGCAACGGCGCCACACGCGTCACCACGCGCGATGTCACCGGCGCCGCGTTCCAGCCCGCCGTCGCATAGCC
>PNMC01000222.1 GCA_013823365.1 Parvibaculum sp.
TTTCACCGAGCCCTCGATGGAAGTCGATGTGCGCTGCGCGCGTCTCGGCAATGAAATCCGTATCGGCGAGGGCGACGACTGGCTGGAAATTCTCGGCTGCGGCATGGTCCATCCGAACGTGCTGCGCTCGTCGGGCATCGATCCGGAGAAATATCAGGGCTTCGCCTTCGGCATGGGGCTAGACCGCATCGCCATGCTGAAATACGGCATCCCGGATCTGCGCGCTTTCTTCGAATCCGATCTGCGCTGGCTCCGTCACTACGGCTTCGCCGCGCTCGATGTGCCGACGCTTGCGGGAGGGCTCTCGTCGTGAAGTTCACACTCTCCTGGCTGAAACGTCAGCTCGACACGGATGCATCGCTCGACGCTATCGCCGAACGCCTCACCATGCTCGGCCTCGAGGTCGAAGGCGTGGAAGACCCGGCGAAGAAGCTTGCCGTATTCTCCGTCGCGAAAGTACTGGAGGCAGGTCCGCATCCAGATGCGGACAAGCTGCAGGTGCTGAAGGTCGAGGCGCTTGTCGAAGGCGAAGTGAAGCAGCTGCAGGTCGTCTGCGGCGCGCCGAACGCACGTGCCGGCATGACGGGTATCTTCGCCCCGCCCGGCGCCACCATCCCCGTGAACGGCATGGTGCTGAAGCCGACGAAAATCCGCGGCGTCGAATCGAACGGCATGATGTGTTCCGAGCGCGAGCTTGAACTGTCGGACGATCATGTCGGCATCATCGACCTCGAAGGCGAGTGGAAGGTGGGAACGCCCGCCGCCGAAGTCCTCGGCCAGAACGACCCCGTCATCGAAATCGCGATCACGCCGAACCGGCCGGACTGCCTCGGCGTCCATGGCGTCGCGCGCGATCTCGCCGCCGCCGGCCTTGGCCGGTTACGCGATGGCGCGGTCGCGCCTGTCGCAGGCAGGTTCGAAAGCCCCATCGGCATCGAACTCGATTTCCCGGCGGGCGAGGAACATGTCTGCCCGGTCTTTGCGGGCCGCCTCATTCGCGGCGTGAAGAACGGGTCCTCGCCCGAATGGCTGCAGAAGCTGCTGAAGTCGGTGGGACTTCGCCCGATCAATACGCTGGTCGATATCACGAACTTCATCTCGCTCGACCGCGCCCGCCCGCTCCATGTCTATGACGCGGCGAAGCTCAAGGGCAATATCCGCGCCCGCCTTGGCCGCAAGGGCGAACAGCTCCTCGCGCTCGACGGCAAGACCTATGATGTCGAACCGCATTATTGCGTCATCGCCGACGATGCGAAGGTGCTCGGCTTGGGTGGCGTGATGGGCGGCGAGGCGTCTGGCTCGACGGAAGAAACCGTCGATGTCTTTGTCGAGAGCGCCTGGTTCGATCCCTACCGCACCGCGCGCACGGGCCGCGACACCGGCATCGTGTCGGACGCGCGCTACCGCTTCGAGCGCGGCGTCGATCCGGCCTTCGTCGTGCCCGGCCTCGAACTCGCGACGCAGATGATCCTCGATCTCTGCGGCGGCGAGCCGTCGAATGTCGTCGTCGCGGGCAAGGCACCGGACACGAAGAAGGAAATCTCCTTCGATACCGCGCGCATCGAGAGATTGACGGGCCTCAAGCTCGACAAGGCGGAAGCGGCGGAGATCCTCGCAGCCCTCGGCTTCGGCGTGACGGATGCAGGCGGCAATCTCTCCGTCACCGTGCCGTCCTGGCGGCCGGATGTCGAAGGCCCCGCCGATCTCGTGGAAGAAGTCGTTCGCGTTCACGGCCTCGATGAAGTGAAGTCGGTTGCCCTGCCGCGCATCCATGCGGTGGCAAAACCCGTTCTCTCCCTCCGCCAGCGCCGCGACAGGCTCGCGCGCCGCGTGCTTGCCGCGCGGGGTATGGTCGAAGCGGTCAACTGGTCCTTTATTTCGGAAGCGGAAGCCGCGCTTTTCGGCGGCGGCAATGTCATTCCTTCGCTCAAACTCGCAAACCCCATCTCCGCCGAAATGAGTCATATGCGGCCGAGCCTTCTCGCCGGCCTCATCGCGGCGGCGGGCCGCAACATGGCGCGCGGGCTTGCCGACGTGGCAATGTTCGAGGTCGGCCAGCAGTTCGAAAGCGACGAGCCTTCGGGCCAGGTGCTTGCCGCAAGCGGCATCCGCCGCGGCACGGCGCGCCCGCTGGGTGCAGGCCGCCACTGGCAGGGCAAGGCCGGTCCCGTCGAGGCGATGGATGCGAAGGAAGATGCTGTGGCGCTTCTCGTCTCCCTCGGTGCGCCGGTCCAGAGCTTCCAGATTTCGGCGGACGCACCTTCCTGGTATCACCCCGGCCGCTCCGGCGTGATCCGCCTCGGCCCGAAAAACGTCATCGGCTATTTCGGCGAGCTTCATCCCCGCGTCCTCGATGCGATGGATGTGGCGGGGCCCATCGTCGGTTTCGAGATTTTCCCGGATGCGATCCCCGAGCCGAAGCGCAAGGCGACGCGCGCCAAGCCGCCGCTCGCGCTTTCCGATCTGCAGCCCCTCCGCCGCGATTTCGCTTTCGTGGTCGACGAAAAGGTAACGGCGGATCAGGTGATCCGTGCTGCGCGCGGCGCCGACAAGAAGCTCATCGTCGATGTTTCGCTCTTCGATCTTTTCGAAGGCGGCGCCCTCGGCGAGGGCCGGAAGTCGCTCGCCATCGAAGTCACGCTCCAGCCCGTCGAGAAGACGCTGACGGATGACGAAATCGAAGCCGTGTCGAAGACGATCGTCGCGGCGGTCGAGAAGGCGACAGGCGGCACACTCAGAAGCTAGGGACCGGCCCATGCCCGTGACGGCGGATCAGGCAAGGAAGATCGCGCTCTCGCTCCCCGAAGCGGTGGAGATGAGCCATTTCGACCAGCCTGACTTTCGCGTCCGGAAGAAAATATTCGCCTCGCTTCACGCGGCGGAAAAACGCGTGGTGGTAAAGCTCGGCCCGGAAGAACAGGCCATGCTTGTCGAAAGCGATCCGAAGGTCTTTGCGCCCGTGCCCGGCGGCTGGGGCCAGAAGGGCTGGACCCATGTGAACCTCGCAGCGGCAAATGCTGCTATCGTCCGGGAGGCGATGACGCGCGGCTGGCGCAACGTCGCGCCGAAAGCGCTGGCAAAGGCGTTCGACGCGGGCTGACACGCAAAGAGGGAGGGCATCGATGGAACTGAAGACCATCCGCTACGAGATTGCCGATGGCATCGCCACGGTCATGCTCTCTCGTCCGAAGCGTCGCAATGCCTGGACGGGCCGCATGCATATGGAATACCGCCATGTGCTGGAGCAAGCGGATAGAGATCCCGCCGTTCGCGTTATCGTGGTGACGGGTGACCCCGAAGGCGGCGCTTTCTGCGCGGGCGCCGACATGGCGGCGCTCGAAGGCCATTCCGAAAAGGGCCGTTATGACAGCGGCACCACGGAGGATATCGCAAGGCCCGGCTTCGGCGTCGCGGCGGAGTTCGACGCAACCTTCGCCTATCATTTCGGGCTCACGAAACCCGTCATCGCGGCGATCAATGGTGCGGCGGCGGGTATCGGCCTCGTGCTCGCGGCTTTCGCCGATCTGCGCTTTGCCGTACCGGGCGCGAAATTTACCGCCGCGCATGGCCGCTTCAACTTCCCGGCGGAATTCGGCCTCTCCTGGGTGCTGCCCCGGATCGTGGGTCTCACCCATGCAAATGACATATTGCTCTCAAGCCGCGTCTTCACGTCCGACGAGGCGATGGCGATGGGCTTCCTGAACAGGCTGCTGCCGCCCGCTGAGCTAATGCCCCATGCCATGGATTATGCGCGGAAGCTCGCCGATGGCGTCTCCCCCGGCTCGCTCCGCGAGACGAAACGGCAGATTTACACCGACCTCCACCGCGACGCCGCCACCGCCGTCACGGCGGCCGAAAGGCTCCTTGAGGAGATGATCAAGCACCCCGACTACAAGGAAGGGGTCAAGGCCTGGATGGAAAAGCGCAAGGCCGACTGGCAGGGCTGAGGCCCCGAAAAGCCCCTCAAACCGCCGGATTTGGCTTGGCCT
>PNMC01000223.1 GCA_013823365.1 Parvibaculum sp.
GGTTAATCAGGCGAGCTTTGCCCGGACTTCGTCGGACACAGCCTGCGGTACCTGCTCGTAGTGGTCGAACTGCATCGTGTACTGGGCGCGGCCCTGGCTCATCGAACGCAGCGTATTCACGTAGCCGAACATATTGGCGAGCGGGACCATCGCATGGATCACCTGCGCGATGCCGCGCTGTTCGGTGCCGTTGATCTGGCCGCGGCGGCTGTTCAGGTCGCCGATCACGTCGCCCATATATTCTTCCGGCGTCACAACCTCGACCTTCATGATCGGCTCGAGGAGCTTCACGCCCGTCTGCTGCGCGCCTTCGCGGAAAGCGGCACGCGCAGCGATTTCGAAGGCCATCACGCTGGAGTCGACGTCGTGATAGGCACCGTCGATCAGCGTCGCCTTGAAGTCGATCATCGGGAAGCCGGCGAGCGGACCGGAGTCCTTCACGCTTTCGATACCCTTCTGAACGCCAGGCACATACTCCTTCGGCACCGAACCGCCGACGATCTTGCTTTCGAAGACGAAACCCGAACCGGCTTCGCCCGGTTCGAACACGATCTTCACGCGGGCGAACTGGCCCGAACCGCCGGTCTGCTTCTTGTGCGTGTAGTCGATTTCGGCGCGCTTCGTGATCGTCTCACGATAGGCCACCTGCGGCGCACCCACATTCGCCTCGACCTTGAACTCGCGGCGCATGCGGTCGACGATGATGTCGAGGTGAAGTTCACCCATGCCCTTGATAACGGTCTGGCCGGATTCTTCGTCCACCGACACGCGGAAAGACGGGTCTTCCTGCGCGAGACGGTTGAGCGCGATGCCCATCTTTTCCTGGTCGGCCTTCGTCTTCGGCTCGACCGCGACCTCGATAACCGGCTCCGGGAACTCCATGCGTTCCAGGATGATCGGCTTCAGCGGGTCGCAAAGCGTGTCACCCGTGGTGACGTTCTTGAGGCCCGCCACGGCAACGATGTCGCCGGCATAGGCTTCCTTGATGTCTTCGCGGTGGTTCGCATGCATCTGCAGCATGCGGCCGATGCGCTCCTTGCTGTCCTTCGTCGAATTGAGGACCCCGGCGCCCGTGGTCATCACGCCCGAATAGATGCGGCAGAAAGTGAGCGAGCCCACGAAGGGGTCGTTCATGATCTTGAACGCGAGGACCGAGAGCGGCGCTTCGTCGGACGTCTTGCGCGTCGCGGTTTCTTCGGTCTTCGGATCAATGCCCTGCACGCTGTCCACGTCGACAGGCGACGGCAGGAAGTCGACGACGGCGTCGAGCATGGGCTGCACGCCCTTGTTCTTGAACGCGCTGCCGCAGAGAACCGGCACGAAGTTACGGCCGATCGTGCCCTTGCGGATGAGCTTCTTGAGAGTCTCCTCGTCAGGCTCATTGCCCTCGAGATAGGCTTCCATGGCCGCATCGTCCATTTCGACGGCGGTCTCGACAAGCTTCGAACGATACTCGTTCGCCTGCTCCTTCAGATCGTCGCGAATGTCGCGGTATTCGAACTCGGCGCCCAGCGACTCGTCCTTCCAGACGATTTCCTTCATCTTCAGAAGGTCGATCAGGCCTTCGAACTCGGCTTCCGAACCGATCGGCAGCTGCACGACCAGCGGATTCGCGCCGAGGCGCGTCACGATCATGTCGACGCAGCGATAGAAGTTCGCGCCCATGCGGTCCATCTTGTTGACGAAGCACATGCGCGGCACGCCGTATTTGTCGGCCTGGCGCCACACGGTTTCCGACTGCGGCTCGACGCCGGCAACGGAGTCGAACACGGTCACGGCACCGTCGAGCACACGCAGCGAACGCTCGACTTCGATGGTGAAGTCCACGTGGCCGGGCGTGTCGATGATGTTGATGCGCTTGTCTTTCCAGAAGCAGGTCGTCGCGGCGGAGGTGATCGTGATGCCACGCTCCTGCTCCTGCTCCATCCAGTCCATCGTGGCGGCGCCGTCATGGACTTCGCCGATCTTGTGGCTCACGCCCGTGTAGTAGAGGATGCGCTCGGTCGTCGTCGTCTTACCGGCATCGATGTGAGCCATGATGCCGATATTGCGGTAGTCTTCGAGCTTTGTTTTGCGTGCCATGACGGTCTGCCTTTAGGGGTCTTGAACGCTTTACCAGCGATAGTGCGAGAAGGCACGGTTGGCTTCCGCCATACGGTGCGTGTCTTCACGCTTCTTCACGGCGGAACCGCGATTGTTCGCCGCATCGAGCAGCTCGCCCGAAAGACGGCCCACCATCGTGGTCTCGTTGCGCGCGCGGGCAGCGGAGATGATCCAGCGGATCGCGAGAGCGCGACGGCGGTCCGGACGAACTTCGACCGGCACCTGGTAGGTCGCACCGCCGACGCGGCGCGAGCGCACTTCGAGGGCCGGCATCACGTTTTCCAGCGCTTCGTGGAACGTACGCAGCGGATCGACACTGGCCTTCTGCTGCATCTGGTCGAACGCGCCATAGATGATCTTTTCAGCGGCGGACTTCTTGCCGTGATACATCAGGCTGTTCATGAACTTCGCGAGAACGATATCGCCATACTTGGCGTCCGGAAGGACTTCTCGCTTTTCTGCGCGGTGGCGTCGGGACATGTCTCTGTTCCTTACTTCGGACGCTTCGCGCCGTATTTCGAGCGGCGCTGACGGCGATCTTTCACACCCTGCGTGTCGAGCACGCCGCGGATGATGTGGTAGCGGACGCCCGGAAGGTCCTTCACGCGGCCACCGCGGATCAACACCACCGAGTGCTCCTGCAGATTGTGGCCTTCGCCCGGGATGTAGCTCGTCACTTCGAACTGGTTGGTCAGGCGCACACGGGCGACCTTACGCAGAGCGGAGTTCGGCTTCTTCGGGGTCGTCGTATAGACGCGCGTGCAGACGCCGCGCTTTTGCGGACAGGCCTGCATGGCCGGTACTTTATTACGCTTCACCAGCGGCTTGCGCGGCTTGCGGATGAGTTGGTTGACGGTGGGCATTCGCCTGCTCGATCCTGTCTGTCCAAACAAAAATGACGTCACGCCGCCCCGGAATTAGTCCGGTAAGGCTGCGCGCGCTTGAGGACACCAAACCCGTTTCGGGTCTTGCGTCCAAATGCAGAGGATTCCGGTGCTTGCGCCCGGAATCGTGCGCCATTCCTCGTATTCTGTTTACCGGCCCAGTGTCTAGATCCGACCAAAAGGCCCGTCCTTTCAAGGACTTGGTGGCCAGCGGTCCGGGAAGCCTCTACTACCTGGAGCGAAAGTGAGCGGAACCTACTCGGGGCCCCACGAGTCGTCAACCCCGGCGGGCCGGAAATCCCCGAATTTTCGGGAGAAATTCCCTTATCCCGCCCCAGCCCGCCTGGAAGCCGTGACGGTAGCGAAATCGGGTACAAAATACCCGGAAATCCAGCGCCCTGGAGGCTGGAACAACCGGCGAAATCAGGTCCGCTTTCCTGTGCTTGGCAGCGCTTCACAATTTCGTAGCCAGTCTGCCCCCGATTCTCGGGCCCGGCCTGCTTGGACAGCTCGGCCCCATACTCTTACTTATTAGAAGAGCTTAGAAGAGCTGCTTAGAAGAGCTGCCGGGGTCGCCTTCGCCATCTGGCTCTGCAGGCCCCGAACTACCTGTTTGAACCGGGTCCGAAACGAAAACGGGCCACCCGAAGGCGGCCCGCTTCCATTTCACAATCGGCGAAAGCCTCAGGCAGCGCCCTCGGCCTGCTCCGCGATCTCGGCAGAGGCGACAACCGTCTCGCCCCCCTGCTCGGCCAGCGCCTTGTCGTCCCGGCGTTTCGCCTCGCCCCGGAGCCGCTGCAGCATACCACCCGTACCGGCCGGAATGAGGCGGCCCACGATGACGTTTTCCTTGAGACCGATCAGCTGATCGACCTTGCCGGAAACGGCAGCTTCGGTAAGCACGCGGGTCGTCTCCTGGAAGGAGGCGGCCGAGATGAACGAGCGCGTCTGG
>PNMC01000224.1 GCA_013823365.1 Parvibaculum sp.
CCCGCCTCGATGGTGATGGCGAGCGCCGGGCAAACCGCTTCGCAGAGCTTGCAGGCGATGCAGCGCTCTTCGCCGTTCGGATAGCGCCGCAGCGCATGTTCGCCGCGGAAGCGCGGCGACAGCGGGCCCTTCTCGAAGGGATAGTTCAGCGTTGCCTTCGGTTTGAAGAAATAGCGCATGGCGAGGAAGAAGCTCGACACGAACTCCGCAAGGAAAAGCGCGCGCACCGACTGGTCGAGCCAGGCCATGCCCGAGTTGCTTTGCGATTTGGCTGTCATTGCTTCTCTCCTCAATTGTTCGGCAGCAGGTCGAAGCCGACCAGCACGCCAGAGGTGAGCACCACCCAGAAGAGCGAGAACGGCAGGAAGACCTTCCAGCCGAGACGCATCAACTGGTCGTAGCGGTAGCGCGGCACGAAGGCCTTGACCATGGCGAAGAGGAAGAAGACCGCGAAGACCTTGATCAGGAACCAGACGACGCCGGGAATCCAGTTGAAGGGCGCGATGTCGAAGGGCGGCAGCCAGCCGCCGAGGAAGAGGATCGTCGTCATGGCGCACATGAGCAGGATCGCCACATATTCGCCCAGCATGAACATCATGTAGGAGGTGGACGAATACTCGACCATGAAGCCGGCGACGAGCTCCGACTCCGCTTCCACGAGGTCGAAAGGCGGGCGGTTCGTTTCCGCCAGCGCGGAGATGAAGAAGATCGCCGCCATGGGCAGATGCGGAATGATGTACCAGACGGTGCGCTGGGACTCGACGATCTGCGAGAGATTGAGCGTGCCCGCCGTCAGCAGCACGCAGACGATGACGAAGCCGATGGAGACTTCGTAGGAGACCATCTGCGCGGCGGCGCGGAGCGCGGAGAGGAACGGGTATTTCGAGTTCGACGCCCAGCCCGCCATGATGACGCCGTAAACGCCGAGCGAGGAGATGGCGAAGATGTAAAGAATGCCGACATTAATGTCGGAGATGACCATGCGCGCATCGAGCGGGATCACCGCCCAGCCCGCGAGCGCGAGCGTGACGGTTACCAGCGGCGCGAGGAGGAAGACGCCCTTGTTCGCGCCTGCCGGAATGACGATTTCCTTGAAGACGAATTTCAGCAGGTCCGCAAAGGATTGCAGCAGGCCGAAGGCGCCGACGACGTTGGGGCCGCGGCGAAGCTGCACCGCCGCCCAGATCTTGCGGTCGGCGAGAAGGACATAGGCGGTCACCAGCAGGATCGCGACGATGAGCGCGAGCGACTGGGCGACGATGATCGCCAGGGGGATGCCATATGCGACGAGAAAATCCATCAGCCCACCCTCATTCCGCCGCCTGGATGCGCTGGCGGGCACGGCCCGCGGCGCATTCCGCCATCACGGCGCTTGCGCGCGCGACGGGATTGGTCATGTAGAAATCCTTTACCGGGCTTTCGAAGGGCGCGGCATCGAGCTCGCCTTTCGGAAGATCGGGCAGCGCGCCGGCGGGAACGATGAGGTCCACTTCCGCGAAATGGGGCGCATCGGCCTCCATGGCGGCGCGGAGCGCGGCGAGATTGTCGTAAGGCAGCGGCTTGCCGAGAGCGCCGGAAAGCGCGCGCAGGATCGTCCAGTCCTCACGCGCCTCGCCGGGCGGGAAAACGGCACGGTGGCCAAGCTGCACGCGGCCCTCGGTGTTCACCCAGGTCGCGGGCTTTTCGGTATAGGCCGCACCCGGCAGGATGACATCGGCGCGGTGGGCGCCGGCATCGCCATGCGTGCCCTGATAGACGACGAAGGCGGAGCCGAGCTTGCCCATGTCGATTTCGTCCGCGCCGAGGAGATAGACGAAGGAGACCTCGCCCTTCGCGGCGCCGTCGAGAATGCCCGCGACATCGCGGCCGCCATCGCCCGGCACGAAGCCGAGATCGAGACCGGCGACGCGCGCGGCGGCCGTATGCAGCACGTTGAAGCCGTTCCATTCGCCCGAGACGGCACCAACGGAATTCGCCAGCGCGAGCGCCTCGGCGAGGACCGCAGCGCCATCGGCACGGGCGAGCGCGCCCTGCCCGACCACGATCATCGGACGCTCGGCATTTTTCAGCACATCGGCGAAGGCGCCGAGATCCTTCAGGGATTGCGGGCCGGCGCCGAGATAGTCGTAATCGTAGGACAGGTCGACGCGCGGACCGACGACGCCGATCTTCAGGCCACCGGCGCGGGCGCGCTTCAGGATGCGCGCATTGACGATCGGCGCCTCGATGCGCGGGTTGGTGCCGATGAGCAGAATGGCGTCCGCTTCCTCGATGCCCGCGATGGTCGAATTGAAGAGATAGGACGCGCGATTGCCCGCATCGAGCTTCGCGCCATCCTGACGGCAGTCGATATTCTTCGAGCCGAGGGCGGCGAAGAGATCCTTCAGCGCCTTCATGCTTTCGGCGCAGGCGAGATCGCCCGCGATGGCGGCGGTGCTTTCGGGCTTTGCGCTTTTGAGCTTCGCGGCGATGGCGGCGAAGGCTTCATCCCAGCTTGCCGGGCGGAGCTTGCCGTTTTCCTTGATGTAAGGCGTGTCGAGACGCTGGGTCTTGAGGCCGTCCCAGACGAAGCGCGTCTTGTCGGAAATCCACTCCTCGTTCACATCGTCATTGAGGCGCGGGAGAATGCGCATGACCTCGGACCCACGCGCATCGACGCGGATGTTCGAACCGACGGCATCCATAACGTCGACCGACTCGGTCTTCTTCAGTTCCCAGGGACGCGCCGTATAGGCGAAGGGACGGAAGGTGAGCGCGCCGACCGGGCATAGATCGACGACATTCGCCGAGAGCTCGGAGGTGAGCGCGTGCTCGAGATAGGTGGTGATCTCCATGTCCTCGCCGCGGCCGATGGCGCCGAGCTCGGGGACGCCGGCCACTTCCTGCGAGAAGCGGATGCAGCGCGTGCAATGGATGCAGCGCGTCATCACCGTCTTCACGAGCGGGCCCATATATTTCTCTTCGACGGCGCGCTTGTTCTCGTGGAAGCGCGAGCCGTCGACGCCATAGGCCATCGACTGGTCCTGCAGGTCGCATTCGCCGCCCTGGTCGCAGATCGGGCAATCGAGCGGGTGATTGATGAGCAGGAATTCCATCACGCCTTCGCGGGCGCGCTTCACCTGCTCGGTCTTCGTGTGGACGACCATGCCATCCGCCGCCGGCATGGCGCAGGAGGCGACGGGCTTCGGCGACTTCTCGACCTCGACGAGGCACATGCGGCAGTTGCCCGCGATGGAGAGGCGCTCGTGGTAGCAGAAGCGCGGAATTTCCGCGCCCGCTTCCTCGCAGGCCTGCAACAGCGTGGCGCCGTTTTCGACTTCGACCTCGATGCCGTCGACAATGAGTTTCGGCATGACCTACTCCGCCGCCTGAGCCGCGCCGCGCCTTGAGGCGATGCGGTCTTCAATCGTGCCCCGGAAATGGCGGATGAGGCCCTGAACGGGCCAGGCCGCGGCATCGCCGAGGGCGCAAATCGTGTGTCCTTCGACGCGCTTCGTGACGTCGAGCAGCATGTCGATTTCCTCGACTTCCGCTTCGCCCGCGACGAGACGCTCCATGACGCGCCACATCCAGCCCGTGCCTTCCCGGCAGGGCGTGCACTGACCGCAGCTCTCATGCTTGTAGAAGGCGGAGAGGCGCGCGATCGCCTTGATGACGTCGGTGGACTTGTCCATGACGATGACGGCCGCCGTGCCGAGGCCGGTCTGCACGGCCTTCAGCGAGTCGAAGTCCATCAGCACGTCGTCGCAGACGGATTTCGGAATGAGCGGCACGGAGGAGCCGCCGGGGATCACGGCGAGGAGATTGTCCCAGCCGCCGCGCACGCCGCCCGCATGCTTCTCCAGAAGCTCGCGCAGCGGGATGCCCATTTCCTCTTCGACGTTGCAGGGCTTGTTCACATGGCCCGAGATGCAGAAGAGCTTGGTGCCGGTGTTGTT
>PNMC01000225.1 GCA_013823365.1 Parvibaculum sp.
GGTGTTATGAAGCAGGGGAGGACAAGATGACAAGTCTCTGGGCGGCGGCGGCCTTTTTTCTCGCGATCCACCTCGTCGTGGCGGGCACGGCGCTCCGGGCGGCGATTGTCGGCGTCATCAGCGAGCGGGCCTGGTTTGCGAGCTTTTCCATCGTCTCGCTGGTCGGCATTGCCTGGCTCGCCATGAGCTATAACGAGGCGGTCGCCGGGCCGAACCCGCTTTACTGGGCGCCGCCGATCTGGGCGATGCATCTCTCGCCTATCGTCATTCTGATCGCCGCGCTGTTCGTGGTGATCGGCGTCACCACGCCGAACCCGACATCCGTCGGCACGGAAGAACTGGCGAAGGACCCCGAGACGGTGAAGGGCATGCTCCGCATCACGCGGCACCCCTTCCTCTGGGGCACAGCGATCTGGGCGCTCTGGCACATTCTCATCAATGGCGATCAGGCATCCGTGATCTTCTTCGGCACGTTTGCGCTGCTCGCCGTGCTTGGCACCTTCTCGATCGACGAGAAGAAGCGCAAGAAGCTCGGCGATGCCTGGACGGGCTTTGCATCGCGGACCTCCAACCTTCCCTTCGCCGCCATCATCGCCGGCCGCAACCAGTTGAAGATCGGCGAACTTGGCTGGTGGCGAATCCTGCTCGCGCTGGTCATTTTCGGCGGCGCCTTTTATGGCCATCTCTGGGCCTTTGGCGTGTCGCCGGTGCCGGGCTGGCAGCCGTACTAAGCCGGTTTCGTGACCCGGCGGAGCGTCAGGTTGATCCTGCCGCCGCCGGGGACGAGGCGTGAGGAGCCGAAAATCACGCGGTCGACGCCGTGATAGCGAAGCCGCGACGGCCCGCCGATCACCAGTACGTCGCCGGAGGCGAGTCTGAAGCTTCGCGATTTGTCGCCACGGGCGAATCCGCCGACGCGGAAGACGCATGTATCGCCGAGCGAGAGCGAGACGACCGGGGCATCGAGCGCCGCTTCATCCTCGTCGCGGTGGAGGCCCATGCGCGATTTCGGCGTGTCGTAGAGATTGACGAGGCAGCATTCGGGCGGGGCGGGGTAGTGGCCAACAAGATCCCAAAGAGCGAGTAGGGCTGGCGGTATGGCCGGCCATTTGCGGGTGTTAACCGGGTTTGTTGACGAATAGGCATAGCCGTCCGGCCGCGAGACCCAGCCGAGGTCCCCGAAATTCATCTGATGGATCGACCAGGGCTTGCCGGTGCGCGGCATATGGGGCCGGTAGGGCCTTTCCGTTTCCAGCGCCGCCATCAGCTCCGCCATGAGCGCCCTTTGCGCGGGCCCGTCCAGCAAACCCGGATAAAGCCCAATCCCGTCGAAGCCCGTTTCGACCGGGCTGAGGCAGGACTCGTCTTTTGGCATTGTGTGTGTCATATTATTGCCGGGTCGATGCCGCGACGGTGCGGAAACAGGGGGACTGGATCATGGACAGAAGGATAGGGCGGCTTGCCGCTGTTTTCACCGGGCTTGCCATGCTGGCAAGTCTGTCGGGCTGCGCGGCGGCGGCCATTCAGGGCGCCACGCGAGCCTCCGACAATGCGCGGATTCTCGCCAATGAGGATGCGGCGGCGCGGGGCGATGTCTCGGCCCAGATGAAAATGGGCGACAGCCATTGCTGCACCATTGCGGGGTCCGCCGGGGTTCTCAACAACCAGAAGGCGACCGAGTGGTACTGCAAGGCGGCGAAGCAGGGCGAACCGCGCGCCTTTTACGAGCTCGGCCGCATCTATTCGGGCGATCTCGTGCGCGGCATGAATGCGCCCGCCAAGGCCGCCGCCTTCCTCACCACGCAGCGCGAGAACAGGCCGCTCGCACTGATGTGGTTCAACCTGGCGGTGGACAATAATTATTCCGACGCCGTCGGCGAGATCGGCGGCCTGCGCAAGAATATGAGCGAGGCCGAAATCCTCGAGGCCCGGCAGGCCAAGCAGGACTGGCAGAACCAGCCCTGCGAATGGAACCGGGTCTATCCCGACAACCAGCTTTAACGGCCCCGCCCGGTGTCACCGGGACGTCACGCAGGGCAGGGTGGAAGGTCCCGAAAGGGAACCCGGGAGCGGCGGTTTTTCCGCCGCTTTCGCGCTTTCGGGGCCTGCCGGGCAGATTGAGTCCCGAAAGCCCCGCCATGTGGCCATATTGCCGCATCAACGCTTGCGGGCCGTAGAACCCAAACCTATATACACCGCAATGTTTCAACCCCCGTACCGGGATGGAATTCCCGGGAAGGACCCCTTTTGGGGGCCGGTCTGCCGGGTTCATCCCGGCCAGCGGGCGCCTTCGTGGCCCGCCCGGCCCGCCGCAAGTGAAAGAGGACCAGAAAGCTCATGGCTAAAGTCATCGGTATCGACCTCGGCACGACGAATTCGTGTGTCGCGGTGATGGAAGGCAATACCGCCAAGGTTATCGAAAATTCAGAAGGCATGCGCACCACGCCCTCGATGGTGGCCTTCACGCAGGACGGCGAGCGCCTTGTCGGCCAGTCCGCGAAACGCCAGGCCGTCACGAACCCGACCAATACGCTCTTCGCGATCAAGCGCCTGATCGGCCGCTCCTACGAAGATCCGACGACCCAGAAGGACAAGGGCATGGTGCCCTACAACATCGTCCGCGCCGATAGCGGCGATGCCTGGGTGGAAGCGCAGAACCAGAAATATTCCCCCTCGCAGATTTCGGCCTTCATCCTGCAGAAGATGAAGGAGACGGCGGAAAGCTATCTCGGCGAGAAGGTCGAGAAGGCCGTCATCACCGTTCCCGCCTATTTCAACGACGCGCAGCGCCAGGCGACCAAGGATGCCGGCAAGATCGCGGGTCTTGAAGTGCTGCGCATCATCAACGAGCCGACAGCAGCCGCGCTGGCTTACGGTCTCGACAAGAAGGACGGCGAGCTGATCGCGGTCTATGACCTTGGCGGCGGCACGTTCGACGTGTCGATCCTCGAGATCGGCGACGGCGTCTTCGAGGTGAAGTCGACGAACGGCGACACGTTCCTCGGCGGCGAAGACTTCGACATGCGTCTCGTCAATTATCTCGCCGACGAGTTCAAGAAAGAGAACGGCATCGACCTGCGCGGCGACAAGCTCGCGCTGCAGCGCCTGAAGGAAGCCGCCGAAAAGGCGAAGATCGAACTTTCCTCGGCGACGCAGACGGAAGTGAACCTGCCCTTCATCACGGCGGATGCTTCCGGCCCGAAGCATCTCACCATGAAGATCACGCGGGCGAAGCTCGAAGCCCTTGTGGAAGACCTGATCCAGCGCACGATCGACCCGTGCAAGGCGGCGCTGAAGGATGCGGGCGTCTCGGCCGGCCAGATCAACGAGATCGTTCTCGTCGGCGGCCAGTCGCGCATGCCGAAGATCCGCGAAGCGGTGAAGCAGTTCTTCGGCAAGGAGCCGAACATGTCTGTGAACCCGGATGAAGTCGTCGCCATGGGCGCGGCCATCCAGGCGGGCGTGCTGCAGGGCGACGTGAAGGACGTGCTGCTGCTCGACGTGACGCCCGCTCTCGCTCGGCATCGAAACGCTGGGCGGCGTCTTCACGCGCCTCATCGAACGCAACACGACGATCCCGACCAAGAAGGCGCAGACCTTCTCGACGGCCGAAGACAACCAGTCGGCCGTGACGATCCGCGTCTTCCAGGGCGAGCGCGAAATGGCGGCGGACAACAAGCTCCTCGGCCAGTTCGACCTTGTCGGCATTCCGGCAGCGCCGCGCGGCGTACCGCAGATCGAGGTCGCCTTCGACATCGACGCGAACGGCATCGTGAATGTGTCGGCGAAGGACAAGGCGACGAACAAGGAGCAGACGATCCGCATCGAAGCCTCGGGCGGTCTTTCGGAAGCCGACATCGAGAAGATGGTGAAGGATGCCGAGGCCCATGCCGAGGAAGACAAGAAGCGGCGCGAGGAAGCGGAAACCCGCAA
>PNMC01000226.1 GCA_013823365.1 Parvibaculum sp.
CCCGTATCCGACAAGGCGCGCGGCAACAGGGCCGACCCCTTTTTGGAGCTCTGCCTCCAAATGGCAAACCACGCCCAGGTCGAGCTTTCCCTGATTGAAAATCTAAAGGACGAAGCGCGCTTGTCCGGCCTCGTCTATGACGTTCTCAAAACCATGAAATCGCGGCGAGTTTGATCGCGTCGCAAGCGACCAGGCCTTTCCATCTCAAAAAAATGCAGGCCTCACTTCAAGGCATCCCGATCGAAAATGGGTCTGGGAGGAGTTCTTCGCAAATTCGCGAAAGACTCCTCCGTTATACGTGGCCGGCTTTGAGCGCATATCAGTCCTCGCAATTAACACTCGCGGGAGCGCCGAATGCCAGATCTTCAAATACTCAAAGTTTCGACCGCAGACATCAGAACGAATCCGAGAAATTCCCGGACCCATTCCGCCCGGCAAGTCAGGCAAATTGCAGCCTCGATCGAGCAATTTGGGTTTACGAATCCCGTCCTGATCGACGAGGAAGGCATGCTCATCGCCGGCCACGGCCGGCTCGAAGCTGCGAAACTGCTCGCGATAGACAGCGTGCCTGCAATCCGCATCACGCAGCTGAGTGACGCCGCCAAACGCGCGTTGATGCTTGCGGATAATAAGATCGCGGCGAATGCCGGCTGGGACCTTGACCTTCTGGCGACCGAACTCGCCGATCTGAGTGCGATGACACTCGACTTCGAGCTGGAAGTGACCGGCTTCGAAACGGCAGAAATCGACCTCATCATAAAAGGCGCGGAACCGGAGGAAGAGCCGGAAACGTTGGACCCGATCGACGAAAGCGCGCCGAGCGTCTCGGACAGAGGCGATCTCTGGATCGCGGGCCGGCATCGTATTCTCTGCGGTGACGCCCGGAACGCCAAAGACATGGCAACGCTGATGGGCAAGGATCGCGCGGATATAGGCTTCACCGATCCGCCCTACAACGTCACGATCGCCGGCCATGTCTCGGGAGGCGGCAAGATCACGCACCGCGAATTCGCGGAAGCGGCAGGTGAAATGAGCGAGGAGGAGTTTACGCGCTTTCTCACCGAAGCCTTCGGCCTCGCCGCCAGCCACTCAAGACCGGGCGCCGTTTGGTTCGCTTGTATGGATTGGCGCCATATGAGCGAGATCCTCTCCGCCGGGAAGGCCTCCTTCGGGCATCTCCTGAATCTCTGCGTCTGGGCCAAAACGAATGGCGGCATGGGCTCTCTCTATCGCTCGCAACACGAACTCGTGTTCGTATTCCGGAACGGAACCGCTGCCCACCGTAACAATGTCGAGCTCGGAAAGTTCGGCCGCAATCGGACGAATGTTTGGTCATATCCGGGCGTGAACACCTTCCGGCCGGGCCGTATGGAGGAACTTCGGGCGCATCCAACCGCCAAGCCCGTGCCAATGATCGTCGATGCTTTGCTCGACGTGTCACGGCGAGGCGACATCGTTCTCGATCCCTTTCTCGGCGGCGGTGCCACGCTTATTGCCGGTGAAAAATCCGGACGAAATGTTCGCGGCCTTGAGATCGACCCTCTCTATGTCGACGCCACTCTGCAGCGCTGGCGGAAACTTACAGGCGAGGAGCCGGTTAGAGAACGAGACGGTCGGAAGTTTTCTGACATCGAAAATGAGATCAAGGAGGCATCCGAATGAATGACGGACGTCCTGCTTATGAGATCGGTTACGGCAAACCGCCGGCCGAGACACGGTTCAAACCTGGTCAATCCGGCAATCCTCGAGGACGGAAGAGAGGCCGAAAGAATTTCCGGTCGGAAATCGCTGACATATTGGAAGCGCGCGTCACGATCACCGAAGGCGGCAAGAAGAAGACCGTCAGCTCGCGTGCAGCAACACTCATGCGGCTGCGCGAAAAAGCTCTAAAGGGCGACGCCAAGGCGATGGATCGCCTGTTTCAGTTAGCGGCACAACATGCGAGCGAGGAAGAAGCGGCCGGGCGTGAACGTGCGCTGACGATTCACGAAGAGGATATCTTGGCCCGATATGTCGAGAGCCAAACCAATAAACAAGCTCAGGACACCGGACCTTATCCCGCCCACGCAATAGAACAGGAAGACGATTCCTTCGACAAATCAGGGGAAGGAGATGGAAATGGCGCCTGATGAAAAGCGCCGGGTATTTCAGAGCCTGTTGCGCCAGGATCTGTCGAGTTTCATCCAGAGGTCGGTTGAAACCGTCGATCCTGGGGCCGACTATCAACATAATTGGCATATTGACGCAATCGCGCATCGGCTGATGCAGATAGCTTCAGGCGAGATAAATCGCCTCATTATCACAATGCCGCCGAGATCGTTGAAATCGATTTCGGCATCAATCGCATTCCCTGCCTGGTTGCTTGGAAGAAATCCTTCACAACGAATTGTTGCCGCGTCATATGCCGACGGCCTCTCTGACATGCTGGCACGCAGCTCGATGAAAGTGATGCAGAGCGCCTGGTACAAAGATGCTTTCCCTCAGACACGTATCGCAAAAAGCATTGCCGCACGAGCCGATTTCGAAACGACAAAAGGTGGCGCTCGGTTCTCGACCTCAATTGGCGGCACATTGACGGGCCGAGGCGGAAACATTGTTCTGATCGACGATCCCCATAAGCCCGAAGAGGCGGCAAGCGATGTCAAACGCAAGGCGGTTATAGAGTGGTTCAGAACGACGCTGCTCAGCCGACTCGACAACCCGAAAACGGGATCGATCGTGTTGATCCAGCAGCGCGTGCATGAAGAAGACCTCGCAGGGGTGTTGCTCGCCGGAGGAGGCTGGGTCCACCTCAACTTGCCTGCGATAGCTGAGGAAGAACAGGTAATTCCCCTAGGTGGGCAAAGAACGAAAATTTGGAAGCAGAACGAATTACTGCACCCAGATCGCCTACCTCGCCTCTTCCTGAGGAACCGGAAAACGGAGCTTGGTTCGTATGTTTACGCCGCACAATATCAGCAGCGTCCGGCACCCATTGAGGGAGGGCTCGTCAAATGGGAATGGTTTTCCGTTTACGATCACCCCCCCGAACGGCAGCCTGGCGACAAGATCGTCCAAAGCTGGGATACAGCCTGGAAAGCATCCGAATCGAACGATTGGTCCGTGTGTACAACATGGCTTGTGCGCAAGACGGAGGCATGGCTGCTTCACATTGACAGAAAGAAGTTGGAGTTTCCGGCATTACGTGAGCGCATAATCAGCCATGCTAAAGTGCATGATGCCTCGGCTGTTCTAATCGAGGAGGCCGGCTCCGGGGTTTCTTTGATACAGGACCTGAAGCGCCGTCACGGATTCGCGGTGATTGCCTGCACCCCGAAAGACGATAAGGCAACGCGCCTCATGTCAGTATCGCATTTGATCGAAGGCGGGGCGGCCAGTATTCCGAGAGCCGCTCCCTGGCTCGAAGATTTCCGGCATGAACTGAGCGTATTTCCCAATGGCCGCCATGACGACCAGGTCGACAGCCTGTCTCAGTTTCTTATTTGGTTCATGAAGAAATCGCGCAAGTCCTTCTTCGCTGCATAAACAAATTCATCCGGCTGCATCCGGTTCGATTACAGTGCGAGATTGCCTGAATGGACGGCTACCGGTTTCTTTGACACAAAGTTTAGGTGTCATGATGGAACCGGAGGTGGACTATGAACGCCCGGTATAAGGCCGCGGGTTCAAGCTTGAGGCGATTAAGCTCGTCAGATCGTATGCCGCTCAAACCACGCCAGCAGCGGCCGCCGCAATGCAAGACCGATAAGGCTCCCAAGCGTAATGCCAAGCGTGTTGGCCGCCAGATCCTCGTAAGACCCCGACCGGCCGGGGATGAAGGTCTGAATAACCTCAATCGCGGCACTTATGACCAGAAGCGCCGAGGGGATCGCAAACCTGTTATAGCGCCCGGCATAAACGAGAAAGGCCAGAGCCGATAGCGCCCCCCA
>PNMC01000227.1 GCA_013823365.1 Parvibaculum sp.
ATGCTGTCGAGGCAATTTTTTTACTAATGAAGCACTAAGGAAGCTGCCGCATTCGCGCCACAATCGGGTAATGCGGAAAGTAAAAAGGCCCGGCGATGAGCCGGGCCTTTCGTGTTGGGCGCGATGGCGCGCCGCTCAGTCTTCTTTCTTCTTCTTGGGAGCGGCCTTTTTGGCGGCGGGCTTCTTCTCGCCGTCGTCGTCCTTTTTGGCGGCCGTCTTCTTCGGCGCGGCCTTCTTTTTCGGCTTTTCGTCGCCGTGATCATGATCGTGATCATGATCGTGGTCATGGTCATGGTGGTGGTGATCGTGCTCATCGGCGTCCGGATCGGCGAAGAGCTCGTCGCGGCTCACGACCTTGTCGGTCACGGTCGCGAGCTCGGCGATGAAGTCCACCACCTTGTCCTCGAAGATCGGCGCGCGGAGTTCCTGCACGGCCTGCGGGTTCTGCTGGTAGAACTGGAAGACCTGCCGCTCCTGGCCGGGGAACTGGCGGGCCCGGGCGGCGAGCGCCTGGTTCAGCTCCTGCTCGGTGACCGTGATCGCGTTCTTCTCGCCGACCTCGGCGAGCACGAGGCCAAGGCGGACGCGGCGCTCGGCGATCTTGCGGTATTCCCCGCGCACTTCCTCTTCCGGCTGGTCGAGATCTGCGGCGGTCTTGTTCTGGTGCTGCAGCTCGTGCTCGAACTGCTGCCAAATCTGATTGAACTCCTGCTCGACCATGGTCGGCGGCAGTTCGAAGCTGTGCAGCTCGTCCAGCTTGTCGAGCATGGCGCGCTTCAGGTGCTGGCGCGACATCTGGGCGTATTCGCCCTTCATCTGCTCGCTCAGCGCCTCGCGGAGCTTGTCGAGGCCTTCAAGGCCGAAGCGCTTGGCGAACTCGTCGTCCACCTTCACTTCCGCCGGGGCCTTCACTTCCTTCACCTTCACATCGAAGACGGCATCCTTGCCGGCGAGATGTTCGGCGCCGTATTCCTCGGGGAAGGTCACCTTCACCTCAACCTCGTCGCCCACCTTGGCGCCGACAAGCTGTTCCTCGAAGCCGGGAATGAAGCGGCCCGAGCCGAGTTCCAGATTGGCGTCTTCGGCGGAACCGCCGTCAAAGGCCTCGCCGTCGATCTTGCCCACGAAGTCGATGGTGAGGAGGTCGCCCTCCTCCGCCTTCGCGCCTTCGGCACGGGCTTCGAAATTCTTCTGATTCTCGGCGAGGCGCTTCAGGGCTTCGTCGATCTCCTCGTCCTTCACCTCGGCGGTGAGGCGCTCCAGCGAAACCTTTGAAAAGTCCGCGAGATCGAAGGTCGGGATGACCTCGAAGCTCATCTTGAAGGTGAGGTCCGACTTGCCGTCGATCACGTCCTGGATTTCGCCTTCGACATCGATCGAGGGCTGGAAGGCGGGGCGGAGGGATTCGCCTTCGATCGCCTTCTGGCTCGACTCGCCGACGGTCTCCTGGATCACTTCGCCCATGACCTGCTTGCCGAAGGTCTTGCGCAGATGGCTGACCGGCACCTTGCCGGGGCGGAAGCCCTTCAGGCGGACCTGGTTCTTCAGCTCATCGAGCTTCGCGCCAAGTTTGGCTTCAAGGTCCCCTGCCGGAACCTGAATCTTCAATTCGCGCTTCAATCCGTCCGCGTTCGTAACCGTGACCTGCATCGTCCAATCCGTTTCATGTGCCGGGCTTCCGGCCTGGTGCGGGCGGAGGGACTCGAACCCCCACGCCTTTCGGCACTGGAACCTAAATCCAGCGCGTCTACCAATTCCGCCACGCCCGCGAAAAAGGGCTCTGGCGAGGCCCTTCAAGGCCGGGCCGGTCCCCAAATTGGCGCTCTCTATATCAAGGGCATCAGGGGATTGCCAGCAAAAGCCGCGCTTTGCCGGAGGGAAGCTCAAAGGGAGGGCAGGAGATCCCGGAGGACGGCGGGGAGCATTTCGGGCAGGTCCTCGGAAATGAGGCCGGGGCCGAAATAGCGCCCTGCCTCGCCATGGAGCCAGACCGCGGCGGCGGCGGCCTCGAAGGGCGGCATCCCCTGGGCGAGGTGAGCCAGCACGATGCCGGCCAGCACATCGCCGGAACCGGCGGTGGCGAGTTCCGGCCCGGCGTTGCGGGCGATGGCGGCGCGGCCATCGGGGCTCGCGACCACGGTATCGGCGCCCTTGAGGATGATAGTGGCGGCGGCCTCGGCGGCGGCCTTGCGGGCGCGGTCGAGCTTCGAGCCGCCCTGCTCCGCGATCTTCGGGAAGAGGCGCGCGAACTCCCCTTCATGCGGCGTCATCACCACGGGGCCCGCGAAATAGCCCTTGATGGCGACGAAGAGGTCGCGAGGGATTTCGGCGAAGGAGGTCAGCGCATCGGCGTCGAGCACCATGGCGGCACCGGAGAGAAGCGCGGCGAGCACATTCTCGCGCGTGGCCGGGCCAACGCCCGCGCCGGGGCCTATCAGGAGAGCGTTCTTGCGCTTGTCCTCGAGAATGGCGGTGAGATCGTCCGCGCCGTCGAAGACCTGCAGCATGATTGAGGTGAGATGCGAGGCGTTGATGAGGAGCGCCGAGGGCGGCGAGGCGACCGTGACGAGACCCGCACCGGCGCGAAGCGCGCCACGTGCGGCGAGGCGGGCCGCGCCGGTATGCGAGGCGCCGCCGGAGACGACGACGGCATGGCCTTTCGTATATTTGTGACTGTCGAGACGCGGGCGCTGAAAGGCCTGCGCCCAGAGCGGCGGCTCGTTGATGAAGGTCAGGGGCGCGATCTCGTCCAGCACCGCGGACCCGATGCCGATATCGGCAACCCTGAGTTCGCCGCAATAAAAACGGCCGGGCAGCAGCAGGTGGCCCGGTTTCGCCCGGAAGAAAGTGACGGTGAGCGCGGCGGCGAAGGCGATGCCGCGCACCGTGCCGG
Organism: Parvibaculum sp.; assembly: GCA_013823365.1. Taxonomy (GTDB): domain Bacteria; phylum Pseudomonadota; class Alphaproteobacteria; order Parvibaculales; family Parvibaculaceae; genus Parvibaculum. Next base: position 2,894 of record PNMC01000227.1, read on the forward strand.
TGTCGCCATCGATGCCGCTCGGCACATCGACCGCGACCACGGGAATGCGCGCCTCATTGATGCGCGCGATCGCCTCAGCCGCGACGCCCTCGATATCTCGCGCGAGGCCCGCGCCGAAGATCGCGTCGACAACGAGCGATGCGCCCCGGCCTGCCTCCGCCGTCAAGGGGTGGATCGCACCCGGCCAGCGATCCGCCGCGATGGCGGCATCGCCCTTCAGCGCATCGCGCTCTCCGAGAAGGAAGAGCGTGACGGGCCAGCCCTGCTCCGCCAGCAGGCGCGCAACGACGAAACCGTCGCCGCCATTGTTGCCCGGCCCGCAAAGGACCGAGACAGGGCCTTGCCGGAAGCGGGCGGCGATCTCCTTCGCGACCGCCTCGCCCGCGTTCTCCATAAGCGTGATACCCGCCTTGCCGCGCGCGATGGTCATGGCATCGGCGCGCGTCATCTCGGCGACGGAAAGAAGTTCGGGAGAATCAGGGGGCGGTTTCATGGCCGCACTATAGACCCGCAAATGCGGCGGGGAATTGGTGATTTGGCGGCGACGCTCAATTCACCTTGGTCTCCGCTTCCCTGCCCCGCTCCGCGAGTTTGAGTGCGGTGCCCGCCGTTTCGAAAACGGTGACGGAGCAATTGTCGGGGCGGAAGGTGACGACGCGGTCGTCGCCCGTGGCGAGGCCTGCCGCGGCGTTGATGGCGACGAAATGCGAGAAGATCACCGTGTCTTCGGTGAGGTCGGTCAGCGCCGCGCCGACGGCATCGCGCCAGGCGATGAGATCCAGTTTGCCATTTGCATTGTTCTCGGGCCGGTTCGCCTCCGCCCATGTACCGGCCATGATGCGGCGGAGCCAGGCGCCGCGCTCCGCGAGGTCTTCCACCGCCGAGGGGACTTCAGCGACGCGGGGTTCGACATAGGGCACCCGGCCCCAGAGCGTTGCCAGCGGCTCGCTCGTCTCGCGGCAGCGGCGCAGCGGCGAGGTCAGGATCGGCAGCTTCCGCCCCACCCTTTGCTCGATCTCGCGGGCGACGGC
>PNMC01000228.1 GCA_013823365.1 Parvibaculum sp.
TGATTCCGCTGGCCGATTTCGCTTGAAAGCGCCTCCCCACATGACGGCGAAGCCCGACAATTCCTTCCAGTCCCTGATCCTGAAACTGCAGGCGTTCTGGGCCGCGCAGGGCTGCGTCATCCTTCAGCCCTATGACATGGCGATGGGCGCAGGCACCTTTCACCCGGCGACCACGCTCCGCGCGCTTGGCCCCAAGCCTTGGAAGGCCGCCTATGTGCAGCCCTCGCGCCGCCCGACCGACGGGCGCTATGGCGAAAACCCGAACCGCTTCCAGCACTATTACCAGTTTCAGGTGATCCTGAAGCCGAGCCCGGAAAATCTTCAGGAGCTTTATCTCGAAAGCCTGAAGGTGCTCGGCATCGACGCCGCGAACCACGACATCCGCTTTGTCGAGGACGACTGGGAGAGCCCGACGCTCGGCGCCTGGGGCCTTGGCTGGGAAGTCTGGTGCGACGGCATGGAAGTCTCGCAATTCACCTACTTCCAGCAGGTGGGCGGCATCGACTGCAATCCCGTTTCCGGCGAACTCACCTATGGCCTCGAACGCCTTGCCATGTATATCCAGGGCATCGACAACGGCTACGAGCTCGATTTCAACGGTGCGACGGGCGAAGACCGCGTGACCTATGGCGATGTCTTCCATCAGGCCGAGGTCGAATTCTCCGCCCATAATTTCGAACACGCGAATACGGAAATGCTGTTCCGCCATTTCGAGGATGCGGAAAAGGAATGCGCCTCGCTCCTCGAAAAGGGGCTGGCGCTGCCGGCCTATGACCAGGTCATCAAGGCGAGCCACAATTTCAACCTGCTCGATGCGCGCGGCGTGATCTCCGTGACCGAGCGACAGGCCTATATCGGCCGCGTCCGCGCGCTCGCCAAGGGCTGCGCCGAAGCCTGGGTGAAGACGCAGGAGACGCGCGCATGAGCGAGCTTCTTCTCGAACTCTTCTCCGAGGAAATTCCCGCGCGGATGCAGAAGCGTGGCGGAGAGGATCTCGTGCGCCTTGTCGGCGACGCGCTGAAGGAAGCGGGCGTCGAGGGAAAGAACGCGCGCGCCTATGCGACGCCGCGCCGCCTCGCGCTCGTCATCGACGGCCTGCCCGAGCGCACGCCCGATGTGAAGGAAGAACGGAAGGGCCCGAAAGTCGGCGCGCCGCAACAGGCGATCGACGGCTTTCTCCGCGCGGCGGGCCTCGCCTCCATCGATCAGGCGACGGTGCAGGAAGACAAGAAGGGCGCCTTCTATGTCGCGGTGACGGAGAAGAAGGGCAGGGCGACGGCGGAGCTGATCGCCGAGATCGTGCCCGGCGTGATCCGCGCCTTCCCCTGGCCGAAATCGATGCGCTGGGGCGCGGGGAGCTTGCGCTGGGTGCGCCCGCTCCATTCGATCATCTGCCTGCTTGGCGGGAACGTCGTGCCCTTCGAGGTCGACGGCATCAAGTCGGGCGACACGACGCGCGGCCATCGCTTCATGGCGCCCGCCGCCTTCGCGGTGAAGGACTTTGCCGACTACGAAATGAAGCTCACGGAAGCGAAGGTCGTTCTCGACCCCGCGAAGCGCGCGCATTTCATCCATGCGGGCGCGAAGGCGCTGGCGGAAGCCGAAGGGCTGACGCTCGTCGAGGACGAGGCGCTGCTTCATGAAGTGGCCGGACTTGTCGAATATCCCGTGCCGCTGATCGGCCGGATCGACGATGAATTCATGTCCGTGCCGCAGGAGGTGCTGACAAGCACCATGCGCGCGAACCAGAAATATTTCGCGCTGCACGATTCTGGCGGCAAGCTCAGCAACCGCTTCATCGTGGTGGCGAATCTCGAAGCGGAAGATGGCGGCAAGGCCATCGTGAACGGCAATGAACGCGTGCTGCGCGCCCGCTTCGCCGATGCGCGCTTCCTCTGGGATCAGGACCGGAAGGTGCGACTTGAGGATCGGTTGCCGAAACTGCAGGAAGTCGTCTTCCACGCAAAGCTCGGCACGGTGCATGACAAGGCCGAGCGGATTGCGAAACTCGCAAGGGCGCTCGCTCCTTACATTCATGCCTCCACCCAAACCGTCATTGCCGGGCTTGACCCGGCAATCCAGAGCGGCAAGGCGGGGAGAGCGCAGCCTCTGGATGCCCGGGTCAAGCCCGGGCATGACGAGTTGGGGGATGTGGAGAGTTTCGCCGCGAAGGCTGAGCTTGCGGGCCGCCTCTGCAAGGCCGACCTCGTTTCACAGATGGTCTACGAGTTCCCGGAACTGCAGGGCCTCATGGGTGCCTATTATGCGCGCAACGACGGCCTCGGCGATGAGATTGCCGATGCCATCGCCGAACACTATTCGCCGCTCGGCCCCTCGGACGACGTGCCTTCCACGCCGCTCGGCAAGGTCATCGCGCTGGCGGACAAGATCGATACATTGGCGGGTTTCTGGGCGATTGACGAAAAGCCGACGGGTTCGAAAGACCCATATGCTCTCCGCCGCGCTGCGCTTGGCATCATTCGTATCGTAATTGAACACAAGATCAGATTGCCGCTTGGCCGTCCAATTGGACACGCCACTGATCTTCTCAGTCATGAGATCGGGGATTCCAACTTTGCGCGGGTTGAAGAACGTGTTTCGCCCGACTCCACTCCTGAGCTGAGGAAGCGAATCGAAGAAATTCTCGGTCAAGCAGAGCATGCAAGAGGTACCAGATGGATTGCCGCGATCGCGAGAGTTTTGGTTTATGATGGTAACCTCCTCTCCTTCTTCGCAGACCGACTGAAAGTCTATCTGCGCGACCGTGGCGCGCGTCACGATCTGGTCGATGCCGTTTTCGCGCTCGAAGGTCAGGACGATCTCCTGCTGATCGTGAAACGCGTGGAGGCCCTGTCGGAATTTCTTGGCACTGAAGACGGCGCGAACCTGCTGGCCGGCTACAAGCGCGCGACCAATATTCTTCGCATCGAGGAGAAGAAGGACGGCGCGAGCTATGACGCCGCGCCCGACGCCGCCCTCTTCGCGCAGGACGAGGAAAAGGCGCTCGCTGCCGCCATCGCCGCCGCCACGAGCCGCGCGAAGGATGCCGTGGCACAGGAAGATTTCGCCGGTGCCATGTCGGCGCTCGCCACGCTCCGCGCGCCGGTCGACGCCTTTTTCGACAAGGTGACGGTGAATGCCGATGATCCCAAGGTGCGCGCGAACCGCCTGAAGCTGCTCGCCCGGATACGCGCCGCGCTTCACGAGGTCGCCGATTTTTCGAAGGTCGAGGGCTGATGTAGCCTTCGTTCTGCGTCATGGCCCGGCCCTCCTTTTTGAAAAAATGGCGGGCCATCCACGTCTTTCTTTCGGGGCTAAGCCGCAAAGACGTGGATGACCCGCCCTCCTTTATAATCAAGGTGGGCGGGTCATGACGATAGTGGTTGGATGAGAAGCCAAACCAAAGGCAAGTGCGATGGCTGAGAAGAAGTGGGTCTATTCCTTCGGCGACGGCAAGGCGGAAGGCGCGGCGTCGATGCGCGACCTCTTGGGCGGCAAGGGCGCGAACCTTGCCGAGATGTCGAATATCGGCCTGCCCGTGCCGCCGGGCTTCACCATCACAACGGAAGTTTGCACCGCCTTTTACGACAATGACCGGAACTACCCGGAAGGGCTCCGCGCGCAGGTGGAAGAGGCCCTCGCCTCGATCGGCAAGGCGGTCGGCATGTCCTTCGGCGATCCGGCGAACCCGCTTCTCGTCTCCGTCCGCTCCGGCGGCCGCGCCTCCATGCCCGGCATGATGGACACGGTGCTGAATCTCGGCCTCAACGACGAGACGGCGGCAGGGCTTGCAAAGCGCGCGGGCGACGAGCGCTTCGCCTTCGACAGCTATCGCCGCTTCATTTCCATGTATTCCGATGTGGTGCTCGGTGTCGACCACCACAATTTCGAGGAAATCC
>PNMC01000229.1 GCA_013823365.1 Parvibaculum sp.
TCTCGGAAGGCGGCAGCATGGACTTGCCATTGGTTGGCGAGGTCTATGCCTGGCAGATCACCTTCTTCGTGGTCGGCCTGCCCGGCATCCTCGTCGCCCTCTGGGTCTGGACGCTGCGCGAGCCCGACCGCCGCGGCCATGTGCGCACCGCCGTCGGCGACGACGGTGTCGCCCGCCGCGTGGAAGTGCCGGTCAAGGAAGTCTTCGAATATATGGGGCGTAACTGGCGGACCATGGTGCCGCTCAACCTCTGCTACGCGCTTTCGGCCATGATGGCCTATGGCGTCGCCGCCTGGATCCCGACCCTCTTTGTCCGCACCCATGGCTGGACCTATCCGGAAGCGGGCTTCTGGTACGGCATGGTCATCGTGGTCTTCGGCACCACCGGCGTCATCGCCGGCGGCTGGGCGGGCGACTTCCTCACCGGCAAGGGCATCCGCAACGGCCGCATGAGGGTCTGCGCCCTCACCGGCCTTGCGACCTTCCCCTTCACCATCGCCTATCCGCTGGTGGACGATCCCTGGATCGCCCTGCTCCTGCTCTGCCCCTCGACCTTCTTTGCGACCTTCACCACGGGCGCCGGCCCCTCGGCACTCCAGGAGCTGATGCCGAACCAGATGCGGGGCTTCGCCTCCGCCATCCTCATCTTCGTGGTGACGATCATCGGCCTGGGCCTCGGTCCCACCTCGATCGCGCTTGCGACCGACTTCGTCTATGGCGACGAAGCCATGCTGCGCTATTCGCTGGTGCTGGTGCCTGGCATCGTCCTCACCCTGGCCGTGGTAATCGGCCTGCTCGGACTGCGCTCCTACAACCACAGCCTCGACTATCTTGAAAAGTGGAGCGCCGAAAACGAAAAATAAGCAAGTTCAAAGGGTTGCCGGACAAACCGGATTCTGCACGGCAGCAACCGGCAACCCTCAACCGCGAACTGAGCTTCCGGATTCAAAATCTGAAGAAAGCTGCCTATCGCGCGGCAGACTGCGCCGAAGGAGACTTGTCCACAGGCGTAGGATCAGGCCGTGCGGCCATAGACCTTGAAGCGCCACGAGGTTTCACCAGTGCTGGAATTGTCCTGCACCAGCCGGAGCGCCGGGCGCCCGGCATCGAGCTTCCCGCGCGTTCTCGCCTGCATCAGCTTGAAGCGCAGCAGCGCCTCGTCATAGGGCTTCACGAGATAATCGTCCGCACCGGCCTCCAGCGCCCGGCGAACCGAAGCCGCCGAGTCGTCCGCCGTCACATGGAAAAGACAGATATCGCGGCCCCAGCCCTGCTTGCGGATGGCTTCCGTGAGGAGCCGCCCCTCCCGCGTTTCGATCCGGCCGTCGGCCAGAACGAGTTCCGGCCGCGTCCCCGCGACCAGCGCAAGGGCCTCCTCCGCATTGGCTGCGCAGGCGACCCGAAAGCCCAGCCGCTCCAGAAGATGGGCGGCAGCCCGTCCGGCGGCGGCAGAGGAATCGGCGATGAGAGCTTTGGCCAAGGGTCCATATCCGGCATGCGGGCACCGCGCCCGTCTCTGCCGAAGACACTAGGCTCTGAGTCTTAAACCAATCGTTAACCGTGTTTCCCCTAGCCGCGAAAAGCGGTGGCGAGACGCTCGATCAGGCTCCGCGCCTCGTCGGCGCCATAGGGCTCGGCCTCCCCCACGCCCCAGACGGGCGAGGGCCAGGCGGCATCGCCGGCAAAACGGGCAATCACATGGACATGAAGCTGCGGCACCATATTCCCCAGCGCGGCCACGTTCATTTTTTCCGCCCCCGCCGCCTCCCGGAGAACCGCCGAGGCAAGGTCGATCTCGGCGTGAAAATCCGCCTTCTCCGTGCCCGCCACATCGTCGAAGTCGCGCAGACCCGGCCGCCGTGGAACCAGAATAAGCCAGGGGAACCGCCGGTCGTTCATCAGCAGCACCCGGCAAAGCGTGAGATCGGTGACGAGAAAGGTGTCGGCGGCAAGCCGCTCATGGAGTTCGAAGGACATTCAGGCCGCCACCGGACGGGCGCGCTCAATCCGCTCCCGCCGCTTCGGCGTGTTCAGCGCCTCCCAGAGATCGTTCCTCTGCTGCAGGTTAAGCCAGAACTCGGGCGACATCTCGAAAACGCGCGCCAGAATGAGCGCCGTATCCGCCGTAATCGCCCGCCTGTTGTTGCACAACTCGTTCACATGCTTGCGGGGCACGGCCATTTTCTCGGCAAGATCGCCCTGGGTAAGTCCAAGCGGCGTCATGAACTCCTCAGTGAGGATCTCACCTACCGTTGCAGGCTTTCTCTTGGTCATACGCATATCGAGCCTCACCGGTATTCGTGATTATCGAGGTAAACGCTCTGTGCCTCGCCGCGTTCGCCATCCCACTGGAATACAAGCCGCCACTGGCCATTGACCCGTATTGAATGCCAGCCCTTTAGACGTCCGCTCAGTTTCTCGAAGTGATTGCTCGGCGGCACACGCAGGTCCTTGTCGCTGACTGCATCGTCGATCATTTGTAACTTGCGGAACAGCCGGTCCGATATATCGGCAGGGATTTTCTTCGAGGATTTGTCATCCTCGAAGAAATCCTCAAGCCATCCATCCCGGAAACTGCCTATCAAGCGAACCTCCAGACTGAGTTAATGTACCACCTAACGGTACAAACGGCAATTTCAATACGACTTCGGCAACCCGAGCACCCGCTCGGCGATGAAACTCAGGATCAGCTCGCGGCTCACCGGCGCAATCCGCGCGATCATGATTTCGCGCATATAGCGTTCCACGTGAAACTCTTTCGCATAGCCCATGCCGCCATGCGTCATGATTGCCGTCTCGCAGGCCCGGAAACCGGCCTCCGCCGCCAGGTATTTCCCGGCATTGGCCTCCGCCCCGCAATTCTCGCCCGCGTCGTAAAGCGCCGCCGCCTTGAAAACCATCAGGTTCGCCGCCTCGAGCTCCGCCCAGGCCCGCGCGAGCGGATGCTGGATCGCCTGGTTCTGCCCGATCGGCCGCCCGAACACCTCGCGGTCCCGCGCATATTCGGTTGCCTTTTTGAGCGCGATGCGGCCCACGCCCACGGCTTCGGCACCGATCAGCACGCGTTCCGGATTGAGCCCATGCAGCAGATAATGAAAGCCCTTGCCCTCTTCGCCGATCAGATCGTCCTTCGGCACACGGAGCCCATCGAAGAACACGGCGTTCGAGTCGACGGCCTTGCGGCCCATCTTCTCGATTTCGCGTACCTCCGTCGCGCCGTCCCGGTCGAGATCGGTATAGAAAAGCGACAGGCCTTCGGTCGGCTTCGCGCATTTTTCCTTGGGCGTCGTGCGGGCGAGCAGCAGGATCTTGTTCGCGCTCTGCGCCGTCGAGGTCCACATCTTGCGGCCATGAACGACATACTTATCCCCGTCCCTCTCGGCCCGTGTTGATATGGATGTCGTGTTGAGCCCGGCATCGGGTTCCGTCACGCCGAAGCAGCAGCGATCCTCGCCGCGAATGAGCGGCGGCAGGTTCCGCTCCTTCTGCTCCGCCGTGCCGAACACGACCACAGGCATGGGCCCGAAGAGGTTGATATGAATGGCAGACGCACCCGAGAGACAGGCACCCGATTCCGCGATCGTCTGCGCGACGATGGCGGCTTCCGTCACACCGAGGCCCGAGCCGCCATATTCTTCCGGCATGGCGACGCCGAGCCAGCCGCCACCCGCGATATCGGCCACGAAATCGTCCGGGAAGCCGCCCTTGCGGTCGCGCTCCAGCCAATAGGCATCGTCATATTTCGCGCAGATGCGGGCCACCGCATCCCGGATGGCCTGCTGCTCTTCGCTGAACCGGAAATCCATTTATCCTCCCCGCGCCGTTTCGTGTTGTGATCTGCGCCGCTATAACC
>PNMC01000230.1 GCA_013823365.1 Parvibaculum sp.
TAATGGAAGGCGAGTATGGCACAGGATTTAATTCCCATCCATAGCCTTGTCGCTCCCGCCCGGCCCAGCTAGAGTGCGGCCCGCATCCGGAGACCTGCCCCGTGCCTTCAAGTACCAGCCTCATCTACAAGATCGTCAGCGAACATGAATGGATCGCCGCCGAGGCGGAGGGGCATTTCATCGGCTCTGCCGTCGATATCGACGATGGCTTCATCCATTTTTCGACAGCCGCCCAGGCGGCGGAAACGGCGTCCCGCCATTTTGCGGGCCGGAAGGGTCTGCTCCTCGTCGCGGTGGAAGCTGCTGTGCTGGGCGAAGCGCTGAAATGGGAGCCCTCGCGCGGCGGCGCTCTGTTCCCGCATCTCTATGACGTGCTGCGCATCGACGCCGTGCGCGCGGTCGATCCGCTGCCGCTCGACGAGGACGGTGTGCATGTCTTCCCGGCCCATGTGACGGCGGAGGGCTGAGCAAATGGACCTTTTTCCGTTCGTCCGCCCCTTCATGAGCCTGCTCGACCCGGAGACGGCGCACCGGCTCACCATTCGCGCACTCCGCCTGGGGGCCGGCCCGCGCCAGAAGCGGCCCGATCCGGTATCGCTTTCGATCGATCTCTTCGGGCTCCATTTCGAGAACCCGCTCGGTATCGCCGCCGGTTTCGACAAGAACGGCGAGGTGCCGGACGCGATGCTGGCGATGGGCATGGGCTTTGCCGAAGTCGGCACGGTGACACCGCGCCCGCAGACCGGCAATCCGCGCCCGCGTGTCTTCCGCCTGCCGATGCACCGCGCGGTCATCAACCGGCTCGGCTTTAACAATGAAGGCCATGAGGCGCTGAAGAACCGGCTCGTCGCCCGGCGCGGGAAGCCCGGCATCGTCGGCGTCAATATTGGCGCGAACAAGGATGCCGCCGATCGCATCGCCGACTACGAAACGGGTATCCGCGCCTTTGACGGGCTCGCCTCCTATTTCACGGTGAATATCTCCTCACCCAATACACCGGGCCTGCGCGCGCTGCAGAACAAGGCGGAGCTCGAAACCCTGATCTCGCGTGTGCTCGCTGCGCGCCGGGCGGATCGCGCCCGGGCAACGCCGGTGCTGCTGAAAATCGCGCCGGACCTTGGCGCGGAGGAACTTGCAGATATTGCCGATGTTGCGCTGCGCCTCGGCCTCGACGGCATCATCGTGTCCAACACGACCATCGCGCGAGAAGGGCTCGTCTCGGGTATCCACGCGAGCGAGACAGGCGGTCTTTCGGGGGCACCGCTCTTTGCGATGTCGACCAGGGTGCTGGCCGATATGTACCGGCTGACGAAAGGCCGCATCCCGCTCGTCGGCGTCGGCGGCATTTCGTCCGGCGATGATGCTTACGCAAAAATTCGCGCGGGCGCCTCGCTGCTGCAGCTTTATTCCGCGCTCACCTATGAAGGCCCGGCGCTCGTCGCCCGCATCAAGGCCGATCTGGCCGCTCGGCTTGCAGCCGACGGCTTCGCGCATCTGAAAGATGCCGTCGGCGCGGATGCGAAGCTCTAACCCGCGACACAAGGGAGAGAAGGCATGGCACGACCCACCATCTACCACAATCCGCGCTGCTCGAAATCGCGGCAGACGCTGGCGCTGCTCGAAGAGCGCGGGCTCGATCCGCTGATCGTCGATTATCTGAAGGCGCCGCCAAGCGCGGCGGAGCTTCAGGCGATCCTGAAGAAGCTGAAGATGAAGCCCCGCGATCTCATGCGGAAAGGGGAGGCCGTCTACAAGGACCTTCGCCTCGACAATGAAAAGCTGACGGATGAAAAGCTCATCCGCGCGATGGAGGAAAATCCGATCCTGATCGAGCGGCCCATTGTCGTCGCAGGGAGTAAGGCACGGATCGGCCGCCCGCCGGAAAGCGTGCTGGAAATTCTCTGATCCGTACTTTTTCTTCCTTTCCAGATTCGTCATTGCCGGGCTTGACCCGGCAATCCAGAGCGACAAGCGCAGAGTGCGCGACCCCTGGATGCCCGGATCAAGTCCGGGCATGACGGTCGTTAGAGGGGAGGGTGAAATGAGGATCAGTCCTGCTCAGGCGATCCCCCGCCGCATCCGGGGGTAGTAAAACCCGAGCGACACCGCCCGCATCAGGTTGAATCCCGTCAACGCCGCCCAGAGGCCGTGATTGCCGTAAGGCAGGAAGAGCCACCAGAGCGCGAGGAAGAGGAGGCTGGAGGCGAGGGCGGCATTGCGCATCTCCGCGCTTTGCGTTGCGCCAATGAAGATGCCATCGAGCTGGTAGCACCAGACGGAAAGCACAGGCAGCAGCGCCGCCCAGACGAGATAGAGACGGGCCGTCTCGCGCACCTCCGCATCGAGCGTGAGGAAGTCGATCGCAGCACCACCAGCTACAAACAGGGAGAGCGTGAGCAGGGCCGAAATGCCCGCGGCCCAGAGTGTCGAGAGCTTTGCCGCGCGGTCGAAAGCGCGCAGATTGCGCGCGCCCGCCGCCTTGCCGGTGAGCGTTTCAGCGGCAAGCGCGAAGCCATCGAGGAAGAAGGCGCAGGCCGTCACGAATTGCAGCAGGATCGAATTGACCGCAAGGATGACGGTTCCCGCCTCCGCGCTTTTCGCTGTGAACCAGGCGAAGGAGAGCAGCAGCACGATCGTACGGATCATGATGTCGCGATTGACGGCGATGGTGCGTGCGATCCGTGCCGCATCGAGGAGCCGCTCGCGCGTCCAGACGCCGGGATAGAATTTCAGCGCCTGTGCGGCGAGCGCTAGGCCGAGCAGCGCTGCCGAAACTTCGGCGATCAGCGTGCCTGCCGCAATGCCGGCAACGCCCCAGCCAAGCCCGAGCGCCAGCCAGATATTGAAAATGATGTTGACGAGGTTGAGGAAGACCTGAAGGACAAGCGCCGTCTTCGCGCGGCCGAGGCCGATGAACCATCCGGCGATGGCATAATTGGCAAGGGCCGCCGGTGCGCTCCATATGCGGATGTCGAAATAGCTCCGAGCAAGCGTCTCGACTTCCTCGCCCCCGTCGAGCAGCGCAAAGGCGATGAGCTCTATCGGCCATTGCAGCAGGATGAGCGCGACGCCGATGCCGCCCGCAATCAGCAGCGCGCGGCCGAGCGACGCGCGAATCTCTTCGCCATCGCCCGCGCCTTCGGCCTGCGCGGTGAGCCCTGTCGTGCCCATGCGCAGAAAGCCGAAAGTCCAGTAGACCATGGTGAAGATGAGCGCGCCGAGCGCCACGGCGCCGATATATTTCGGATCGCCCATGCGGCCCATGACGGCAGTGTCCGCCAGGCCAAGCAGCGGCGTCGACAGATTGGAAATGACGATCGGAACGGCAATCGCCAGCACCATGCGGTGCGTGATGCGAGACCGTGCCGCCATTTCGCTCATGATGCGGCAGGTTCGTCCGCGGGCTTCAACAGGAAATGGCCATGGGCCGCCGCAATGGGCCGCGAGCGGTCGTCCTGCCATGCCTCGGCGTGAACCGTGGCGACGCGGCGGCCCTGCTTGGTGATGACGGCGCGGCCATAAGTGTCGACGGGGCGGCCCGAGCGCAGATAGTCGATGGTGAGACCGATAGGCTTCGGCAGCTCATCGCCCGCGATCTCGAAGGCGAGTTGCGCAATGGCGGTCGTCTCCAGAAAGGCGCCGATCGTGCCGCCGTGAAGCGCGGGCAGCACGGGGTTGCCTATCAGGCTCTGCGAGAAATGCATCACCGTGGTGATCTCGTTACCGCGCTGATCGACCGTGATGCCGAGAAAGCGGGCATAGGGGATGGCCTGCATGAGCGCGTTGATGTCGCGTACCGGCTTCTCGCTCATGCCTTGTCTTCCTTGTTCTTCTTGAGGAACTTCGC
>PNMC01000231.1 GCA_013823365.1 Parvibaculum sp.
TTCCGCTTCTTCGATGCGCCGGTCGCCATGTTCTTCGCCATCGACCGGCAGATGGGCCTCGGCCAGTGGTCCGACCTCGGCATGTTCATCCAGTCGGTGATGCTCGCCGCCCGCGAGCACGGCCTCCACACGGCCCCGCAGGAAGCCTGGGCGATCTGGTACAAGACCGTCTCCGAATTTGTGGGCATGCCGGAGGAATTGATGCTCTTCTGCGGCCTCGGGCTCGGTTATATGGATGAAAGCGCCCCGATTAACAAATTGCGGACGGATCGCGCACCGCTAGAGGAATTTGCTACTCTGAGCGGGTTCTGAGGGCGCTTCCTGAAGATTCCTTGCCGGGATCGTTCATCCCGGGTTCAGCGTCCATGGCTTAGGTACGGGGGCATGACGCAGAAAACCACATGGATCGCCCTGACGATCGCCTTCCTCCTCGCGCTGGGGCTCGCCCCGGCGCGGGCGGACGATCTTCTCGTGCCGGTCCAGTGGCACTCGGAACAGGACCGCGCCCGGGATGCCGTGCGCTCCGGCCAGGCGATCTCGCCGGGCCAGGCGAAGCAGGCGGCGCTCCGCGCCTATCCGGGCCGCTTTCTTGACATGAGTTTCGGCGGCAATGCCTATTACGTGAAGATCATGACGGCGCAGAACCGGGTGATGGTCGTCACCGTGGATGCCGCCAGCGGCCGCGTCGTGGGCGCGAACTAGGCTCGAGGGAGAGAGAAAATGCGGCTCCTTGTCGTCGAGGACGATCCCGATCTGAACCGCCAGCTCGTCTCGGCGCTGGAAGAGGCAGGCTATGTGGTCGACAGCGCGGCCGATGGCGAGGAAGGCCATTTCCTCGGCGATACCGAGCCCTATGACGCCGTGGTGCTCGATCTCGGCCTCCCCGAAATGGACGGCGTGACCGTGCTTGAGAAATGGCGCCGCGACGGCAAGGCGATGCCCGTGCTGATCCTCACCGCGCGCGACCGCTGGAGCGACAAGGTGGCGGGCTTCGATGCCGGCGCCGACGATTATGTCGCCAAGCCCTTCTATATGGAGGAGGTGCTCGCCCGCCTCCGGGCGCTGCTCCGCCGCGCCACCGGCCATGCGACCAGCGAACTCGAATGCGGCTCCGTCCGCGTCGATACGAAGAGTTCGCGCGTGACCGTGAATGGCCGGGCCATCAAGCTCACCTCGCTCGAATACCGACTTCTCGCCTATATGATGCATCATCAGGGCCGCGTCATCTCGCGCACCGAGCTCGTCGAACATCTCTACGATCAGGATTTCGACCGCGACTCCAATACGATCGAGGTCTTTGTGGGGCGTCTCCGCCGCAAGCTCGGAAAGGATGTGATCGAGACCGTGCGCGGGCTCGGCTACAGGCTGGCGGCGGCGGAAGATGCGGCGTGACAGTCTCGCCTTCCGCCTGATCGCGGGCGCGGCGCTGTGGAGCGCCATCGCGCTTGTGGCAGGCGGCCTCATTCTCTCGGCGATCTTCCGCAGCTCCGTCGAGCGCAGTTTCGACAGCCGCCTCAATGTGCTGCTGCACAGCCTGATCGCCACCACGGATGTGAACGGGGAGGGCGAGATCGTGCGCCAGAACAGGCTGTCGGAGACGCGCTTCGACCTCGCCTATTCGGGCTGGTACTGGCAGATATGGCCCGTGGCGCAGCGCCCGGCCATCCGCTCGCGCTCGCTCTTCGATCAGTCGCTCGATCTCTCGCCCGCCGAAAGGGTCGGCCGCAACGAGGTCGGGCTCAAGGTTTTCGATGTGGCCGGGCCGGAGAGCCAGCCGCTCCGCGTGGTGGAACGCCGTGTCACGCTGCCGGGCTATGACGTGCCGGTCTCCTTCGCCGTGGCGGCCGACCGTTCGGAAATGGATGAGGAAATCCAGAGCTTCAATGTCTGGCTCTTCGCCTCGATGGCGGCCATGGGCGCCGGCCTTCTCGTCGCGCTGCTCATTCAGGTGCGCTTCGGCCTCCGCCCCCTCGAACGGGTGCGCAAGTCGCTTGCCGAAATCCGCAGCGGCCGCGCGACGAAACTCGATGGCGAGTTCCCGGCGGAGATCGAACCGCTGGCGGAGGAACTGAATGGATTGCTCGAAGGCAACCGGGAGGTGCTGGAGCGCGCGCGAACCCATGTCGGCAATCTCGCCCATGCGCTGAAAACGCCGCTCAGCGTGCTGACCAACGAGGCACGCAGCCATGACGGGCCCTTCGGCGAGACCGTGAGGCGCACCACGATGCAGATGCGCGAACAGATCGACCGCCATCTCGCCCGGGCGCGCATGGCGGCATCGGCCAATGTGCTGGGCGCCAATACGCCGGTGAAGCCGGTGCTGAAACGGATCGCCAACGCGCTGGAGCGCATCCATGCCGAGCGCGGCGTCTCGATCGAGATCGACTGCGCCGACGAGACGGGCTTTCGCGGCGAGGCGCAGGACCTTGAGGAGGTCGCAGGCAACCTGATCGACAATGCCTGCAAATGGGCGTCGGAGAATGTCCGCGTCACGGTAACGGCGGCGGGCATCGAGCGGCGCAACCGGCCCTTCCTTCTGATCGCGGTGGAAGATGACGGGCCCGGCCTGCCGGAAGAGGCACGCAAGACGGCGTTGAAGCGCGGCGCGCGCCTTGACGAGACGAAGCCCGGCTCCGGCCTCGGCCTTTCCATCGTGACCGAGATCGCCGAACTCTATGGCGGCGAATTGAAGCTCGAATCCTCCGCCCTGGGCGGGCTCAAGGCCAAGCTTTACCTGCCCGCTTCGGCGGCTTGAGGCGAAATCCGGCCTTTCCCGCCCTCCAAGCTGAACGCCATATGAACGGCGCATTCAGGCCCCGCTCAAGGGCCATGGCCTATCTTCGTGACCATCGGATCAACCCAAAGGGAATGGGGTACGTGTCATGAAGATCAAATCAGCACTTCTCGTTGGTGCTCTCGCCGTCGCCCTCGCGGGTTGCCAGACCGGCAGCCCCTATGGATATGGCGGCGGCTATGGCGGTGCCGGCACGAAAGAAGGTATCGGCACACTGGCGGGCGCCGTCGCAGGCGGCCTTGCCGGTTCGCAGATCGGCGGCGGCTCGGGCCGCCTCTGGGCCACGGGCGCGGGCGTCCTTGTCGGTGCGCTGGTCGGCAACAATATCGGCCGCAGCCTCGACCGCGCGGACCAGGCCTATCTGCAGCAGGCGTCCTATGGGGCCTTCCAGAGCGGTCAGCCGCAGCGCTGGCATAATCCGCAAAGCGGCAACTACGGCTATGTCGAGCCCGGCCGCTCCTATCAGAGCGCTGGCGGCTACTGCCGCGAATATTCGCAGACCGTCTATATCGGCGGCCAGCCGCAGAACGCCTATGGCACCGCCTGCCGCCAGCCGGACGGAAGCTGGCAGATCGTGAACTGAGTTCACGCATACGAGATGGGCGGCCCGAAAGGCCGTCCGGCCTCACCCCTGGTGAATTCCGTCCCCCGGCCAGCGCCTGGGTGAGGCCACTTTTTCAAGACCGCCCGTGAAAAGGCAAAACGTGAAAAGGCCGCCGCTTTCCTTTTGGAAGGCGGCGGCCAGTTCGGAACGGCAGCGACGCGGTCGCCATTTTGTGTTTTACGGGACCGCCCCGTTTGCACCAATCCGTCTCATCCGCAGAGTCACCGCGCGAGGCGTGCCCGCGCGGCGAAATAGGTTAAGGCTCAGGCAGGAAGGTCCCTGGAAGTATCCGACCATACCTGCCTCGCCACACGACCCTCTGTCGAGATCGAAACTTTGGCGATGGCAAACGGTGTCACCAGACCGTTAGACATCGGATCACCTCCTTTCAAATGTTGAACCTAGGA
>PNMC01000232.1 GCA_013823365.1 Parvibaculum sp.
GCGCCGGTGATGGAAAAGCCCTTCGCGGAAGCGGCCGGTCTCGGCTGGCAGGGCAAGCACACCAATCTCGTCTCGCGCAAGCTCGGCTCCTGGTTCTTTCTCGGCGCGATCTTCACCACGCTCGCATTCGATACCGACCAGCGCCATGACGACCGCTGCGGCGAATGCCGTCGCTGCCTCGATATCTGCCCGACAAGGGCTTTCCCCGCGCCTTACGAACTCGATGCGCGGCGCTGCATCTCCTATCTCACCATCGAGAACAAGGGGCATATCCCGCGCGAATTTCGAAAGCCGATGGGCAACCGCATCTATGGTTGCGACGATTGCCTTGCCGTATGTCCCTGGAACAAGTTCGCAAGCACGGCACGCGAGGATGCATTTCATGCGCGCGAAGAACTCGAGGCGCCCCTGCTTGCCGAGCTTGCGGGCTTCGACGATGCCGGTTTCCGCACCTTCTTTTCAGGCTCGCCCATCAAACGGATCGGCCGCGACCGTTTCCTGCGCAATGTGCTCATTGCGATCGGCAATTCGGGCGAGGCCGATTTGCGCCCCGCCGCATGGGCCCTTCTCGATGATGCCTCGCCGCTGCTGCGCGCTGCCGCCATCTGGGCGCTTGGCGAACTCGGGGAAGAGACGGCGCTTCGCGCCCGCGCTTCCCGCGCGCTCGAAAGCGAAGAGGATGAAGATGTGCGGGCGGAGTGGCGCTACTTCCTGAGATAGCTCTCGGCGGCGACGGCCGCGGGATGAGCCTGCCTGCCGGTTTCCTCCGCTGTCTGCCGGACGATCAGCCAGTCGGCGCGGGCCGCCTTGCCATCGCCCAGGGCCTGATGCACGAGCCCTCGCTCCAGCAGTGCATCGAGATCGCGCGGGCGCATCTCCACCGCGCGGTTTGCATCGACCAGCGAGGCGCGCGGATAACCGAGCGTCCGGTTTGCCGCCGAGCGGATCAGCAAGGGCTCGAATTCGAAAGGATCGAGGGCGAGCGCCTCCGCCGCATCGTCTCGCGCGCCTTCCCAGTTGCCGGCAATGGCCTTCACCCGGGCGCGCCCCGTGAAATAACGCGCCTCTTCCGGTCCGCGCGTAATGGCACGGTCATAGGCCCGAATCGCATTCTCGCCTTTTCCGGCAATGGCAAAGGCATCCCCGGATTGCCCGTAGATTTCTGCGCGCATGGCGTCGTCTGCCCGGGTCAGGCGTTCGGCAAGTTCGAAGAAGACCTGCCCCGCCTCCTCCGGCCGGTTGAGCTGCATCAGCGCGAGCGCTTCGCAATGCAGGCCGCCCGCCGCCGCTTCGCCCTGCTTGTATCTCAGCGTCTGCGCCATATCGAGTGCCTGCGCCGCATCCCGCTCGACAAGGGCAAGGCAGGCATCGTAATCGGGCTCGCCGTCAAGCGAGGCGCCTTGCGCAAGGGCGCTCCCGGATGCAAAGAAAAGAAGAGAGAAGGCAAGGACAAACTGTTTCATGCGGATGAGACTTGTCCAGCCCTCGCCGTCTTGCAAGTGAAAGAATGGAGAGGCAATGGGTCCGGGAAAACGGCTTTTCTGTTTCGGTTGCGGCTATAGCGCGCGCATCTTCGCGGCCCGCTTCCGCGCCGGCGGCGGCAGCGTTGCCGGCACCTGCCGCACGGCGGAGAAGGCGGCTGGGCTCGCCGCCTCGGGCATCACACCTTTCCTTTTTGGCGAGGGGCTGCCTCTCGAAGATCCGGCAACGGCGCTTGCCGGCGCGACGCATCTCCTGATTTCCACGCCGCCCGGCGAAAAAGGCGACCCCGTTCTCGCCGCCCATGCGGAGGATCTGCGGCGGCTCGCACCTCATGCCGAATGGGCGGGCTATCTCTCCACCACCGGCGTCTATGGCGACCGGCAGGGCGGCTGGGTGGACGAGACGACGCCGCTCGATCCGGCGGTGGCGCGGAGCGACCGGCGCGCCAGGGCGGAAGCGGACTGGCTGGCCTTTGCGAAAGAGACGGGGCTGTCGCTACACATTTTCCGCCTTGCAGGCATTTACGGGCCAGGGCGGAACCAGCTGGCCGGCGTGCTCGACGGGACCGCGCGCCGGATCGTCAAGGAAGGGCAGATATTCTCGCGCATCCATGTCGAGGATATCGCGAATGTGCTTGAGGCCTCCATCGCCAGGCCAAATCCCGGCGCGATCTATAATGTCTGCGACGACGAGCCGGCGCCCGCGCACGATGTCGTGGCCTATGCGGCGGAACTTCTCGGCCGCGCGCCACCGCCTGAGATCCCTTTCGAGGAAGCGGCGCTTTCGCCCATGGGCCGCAGCTTCTACATGTCGTCCCGGCGCGTCTCCAACCGCCGCATCCATGAAGAACTCGGTGTGAAGCTTTCCTACCCGACCTATCGCGAGGGACTGAAATCCCTTCTCGGGACGCTCTGACGCAGGCCATTCTGCCGCAGCGCGGGCCCGCGCATTTGGGATAGGATGGGCGCGGACGAAAGGGAGGTTTCCATGTCTCATCACTATCATGGCGTCGTCTGGATCGATCACCACGAAGCGCGCATTCTCGACTTCAACGCGGATGGCTCGAATGCCGACAAGGTGACGCTGAAACATTCGGCGACCCGCAAGCATGCACAATTCTCCGGCAAGGCAAGCTGGCGCGAGTCGGAAGATGCGGGCTTTTTCGATGAAGTGGCCGCGAAGCTCGACGGCATCGGCGAAATTCTGATCGTCGGCCCCGCCAATGCGAAGTTCGGATTCCTGAAACGTCTTCAGGCGAAACATGCAGCGATTGCCGACCGCGTTATCGGCATCGAAACGGTCGACCACCCCTCGAATGGCGAGTTGCTGAACTTCGCCCGCGCCTATTTCAAAAAGGCCGACCGGATGCTGCCGCAGGTGGATTGAGGCAATTCTTCTCTTCCGTCATTGCTGTGTGTTCACTAATTCTCGATCTGCTGCAGCAGCGTCTCCACCACCTGCACGAGCCGCGCAATATCTTCCGGCGTCGAAAGCCGGTGATCGCCTGATTTCGACAGGTTGATTGTGATGTCTTCGCTTTCCAGCGCATCGACGAGGCGCATGGCATGCGCCCAGGGCACATCGGGGTCCTTCATGCCCTGCAGGATGCGGACGGGGCAGGTGAGCGGGATGGGCGCATCGAGGATCAGATGGTTCCGGCCCTCCTCGATCAGCTTCATCGTGATCTCGTAAGGCTCGTCCGAATAGTCGGATGGCTCGCGATAGATGCCGTCGCGCGTCAGCGTCTCTTTTATTTCTTCGGCAAAGCCTTTCCACATCAGCTCTTCGGTGAAGTCCGGCGCGGGCGCGATGAGCACGAGACCTTTCACGCGCTCGGGCCGCGCAAGGGCGGCCAGCAGTGCCATCCAGCCGCCCATGCTGGAGCCGATCAGAATTTGCGGGCCTTCCGCCAGCGCGTCGATTGCGGCCAGCGCGTCCTCGCGCCAGCGGCCGATGGTTGCCTTGCGGAAATCGCCCGAGGATTGCCCATGTGCGTAATAGTCGAAGCGGAGCAGATGCCGGCCCGCGCCGCGCGCCCAGGTGGCGAGCGCTTCCGCCTTGGTGCCCGTCATGTCGGATTTGAAGCCGCCAAGCCAGGTGAGGCCGGTGGGCCCCGAGGGTCTTTCCGGCGCTTCGATCAGGCAGGCAAGCTCTTCGCCCGCGCTTCCCTCATGGGGCGGGCGGGCAAGCTTGCGGGGCGTGGCCGTGTCGGTCATTGTCACTCGCATCCAATTGTTTCGCGCCATCCAACAGGGATTCCGTCTCTTGTCCAACCCCTTCGCGGCACTCGAGCC
>PNMC01000233.1 GCA_013823365.1 Parvibaculum sp.
AACCGATATAGGTGCGGCGGTGACCGCGGATCTCGGCCTCGTCGCGCACGCCGCCGAGCGACATGCGCACGAAGTCGCGGCCGGTCGCCTGCGCGATCGACTTGCCGAGCGAGGTCTTGCCGACGCCGGGCGGGCCGACGAGGCAGAGGATCGGGCCCTTGAGCTTGTTGGACCGGCTCTGGACCGCGAGATATTCGAGGATGCGCTCCTTCACCTTGTCGAGACCGTAATGCTCGGTGTCGAGAAGCTTCTGGGCTGCGGCGAGATCCTTCTTCACGCGGCTCTTCTGCTTCCAGGGAACGGAGAGCAGCCAGTCGAGATAATTCCGCACGACGGTCGCCTCGGCCGACATGGGGCTCATCTGCTTGAGCTTCTTCAGCTCCGCCATGGCCTTTTCATGCGCTTCCTTGGAGAGCTTCGTCTTCTGGATGCGCTCTTCGAGCTCGCGCATCTCGTCGCGGCCCTCTTCGCCGTCTCCGAGTTCCTTCTGAATGGCCTTGAGCTGCTCGTTCAGATAGTACTCGCGCTGCGTCTTCTCCATCTGGCGCTTGACGCGCGAGCGGATGCGCTTCTCGACCTGGAGGACGCTGATCTCGCCTTCCATCAGAGAATAGACGCGCTCGAGGCGCTCGGTGACCGAGGACATTTCGAGAAGCTCCTGCTTCTCGGCGATCTTGATGTTGAGATGGCTTGCGATGGTGTCGGCGAGCTTGGCCGGATCCTCGATCTGGCCGATCGAGCCCAGCACTTCCGGCGGCACCTTCTTGTTGAGCTTCACATAGCCTTCGAACTGCGAGACGACGGAGCGCACGAGGCCTTCGATCTGTTCCTCGTCACTTTCCTTCTCGTCGATATACTCGATCTCGGCTTCGAAGAAGTCGGCATTCTCGACGTAGCGCTTCACGCGGGCGCGGCGCACACCTTCGACCAGCACCTTCACGGTGTTGTCCGGCAGCTTGAGAAGCTGCAGCACCGACCCGACGGCGCCGATCTCGTAGATTTCATCCGTCTCCGGATTATCGTCGGCAGCGTTCTTCTGCGAGACGAGCAGAATCTGCTTGTCGTCCTGCATCACGTTTTCAAGCGCGCGCACGGACTTTTCGCGACCGACAAAGAGCGGAACGATCATGTGGGGGAAGACGACGATATCGCGCAGGGGAAGCACGGGAAGCACCACGGCCTCGCCCTTGCCCGATCCGCCTGCCTGCTGGTTTTCGTCTGTATCTGTCATGCTCGGTACCCTGCCTTACAAATGTCTGCCGCCCACCGTGAGGGACAGCCTACCATTCGAATCTGAATGAATGCTGATCTGCCGGCCGCTCTTCAGGATAGAGGGATTCGGGGGATTCCCGCCCCGCTATCGCGGTGGCCGGGGCGAATAGCTGTGGAGCTTTTTCGCCCCTGTCAGGCGCGGCATCGGTGGGCCTGCTGGTTGAAAAGAAAATGGCCCCGAAAGCTTCCACTTTCAAGGCCACATTCAAATCCGCAGAAACACAAGGGGTTTCCGCCTTTTCAGCCGCCGCGTCAGGCGCCGGTGCCGACGTCGCCCTGGCGCTCGGCATAGATGTAGAGCGGGCGGGCCTTGCCCTCGACCACCTCGGCGCTGATGACGACTTCTTCCACGCCTTCAAGCGTCGGCAGCTCGAACATCGTATCGAGCAGGATCGACTCCAGGATGGAGCGAAGACCGCGAGCGCCTGTCTTGCGCTCGATCGCCTTGCGGGCGACACCGCGCAGCGCCTCTTCGGAAAAGGTGAGTTTCACGTTTTCCATTTCAAACAAACGCTCGTACTGCTTCACCAGCGCGTTTTTCGGCTGGGTGAGGATGGTCACGAGCGCTTCCTCGTCGAGGTCTTCCAGCGTCGCCAGAACCGGCATACGGCCGACGAATTCCGGGATCAGGCCGAATTTCAGCAGATCTTCGGGTTCGAGGTCCTTCAGCACGTCGCCCGTACGGCGTTCCTCGACATCCTTCACCTTGGCGCCGAAGCCGATACCGGCACCGCGGCCGCGCTGGCCGATGATCTTTTCGAGGCCGGCAAAGGCGCCGCCGCAGATGAACAGGATGTTCGTCGTGTCCACCTGCAGGAACTCCTGCTGCGGATGCTTGCGGCCGCCCTGCGGCGGAACCGAAGCGACGGTACCTTCCATGATCTTCAGCAGGGCCTGCTGCACGCCCTCGCCCGACACGTCGCGCGTGATCGACGGGTTGTCGGACTTGCGGCTGATCTTGTCGACCTCGTCGATATAGACGATGCCGCGCTGCGCGCGCTCGACATTGTAGTCGGCGGCCTGAAGCAGCTTCAGGATGATGTTTTCGACGTCCTCGCCGACATAGCCGGCTTCGGTCAGCGTCGTCGCATCGGCCATGGTGAAGGGCACGTCGAGGATGCGGGCGAGCGTCTGCGCGAGCAGCGTCTTGCCGCAACCGGTCGGACCGATCAGCAGGATGTTCGACTTCGCCAGTTCGACGTCGTTGTTCTTCGCGGCGTGGTTCAGACGCTTGTAGTGATTATGCACCGCGACCGAGAGCACGCGCTTGGCGTGCTTCTGGCCGATCACATAATCGTCGAGAACCCCGCAGATTTCCTGCGGCGAGGGAACGCCGTCACGCGACTTCACCAGCGAGGATTTGTTTTCCTCGCGAATGATGTCCATGCAGAGTTCGACGCATTCGTCGCAGATAAAGACGGTCGGTCCCGCGATCAGCTTCCTGACCTCATGCTGGCTCTTGCCGCAGAAGGAACAGTAGAGCGTGTTCTTGGAGTCGCCGCCGCTTACCTTGCTCATAGAAACTCCTTAGTCACCCACAGGCTGGACCGGATATGCCTGGCTGAATTCCAATGCACCAACCGTGCCTGCCTTCCGGGGGCCCCGCAAGGGTGCCCGATTTATGTACGCCCGGCAGCCGAAACGGATGCCGAATTCCGTCACCCCTACGCCATACGAGCATGTTATTCGCGCGGGGATCAATATTTGATTACCCGCATGACTGCCCGGCCTGCCCCGGAAAAAGGCGGTTCCCGAAGCGTTACCGGCCTGAATCTTGTGCAGTTTGCGCCCGACCCGGCGGCAATTCCCCGCCCGAAACGGCAATGAGGCGTGTGTTTCAGCCTTTTTTCGCGCCTTCCGCCGACCGCTCGACGCCCACATGGTCGACGATGCCGAATTCCTTGGCGCGTTCCGGGCTCATGAAGTTGTCGCGTTCCAGCGCATCTTCGATGGCCTTCAGGCTCTGGCCCGTATGTTTCACATATATCTCGTTCAGGCGCTGGCGAATCGCAATGGTTTCACGCGCATGGATTTCGATATCCGTGGCCTGGCCCTGAAAGCCGCCCGATGGCTGATGCACCATGATGCGGGAATTGGGAAGCGCGTGGCGCATGCCCTTTTCGCCGGCGGCGAGCAGCAGCGATCCCATGGACGCCGCCTGCCCCATGCAAACCGTCGCGATGGGCGGACGGATATGCTGCATCGTGTCGTAGATCGCAAGGCCCGACGTCACCACGCCACCCGGCGAGTTGATGTACATGGAGATTTCCTTTTTCGGATTCTCCGCCTCGAGGAACAGCAGCTGCGCCGTGACGAGCATCGCCATGCCGTCCTCGACGGGGCCGGCAACGAAGATGATGTGCTCTTTCAGCAGCCGCGAAAAAATGTCGTAGGCGCGCTCACCCCGGTTGGTCTGCTCGACCACCATCGGCACGAGGTTCATATAGGTATCGATGGGGTCTTTCATTGTCTCTCCTGGGG
>PNMC01000234.1 GCA_013823365.1 Parvibaculum sp.
TCATCTCGTCGCCATCGAGGTCGACCACGGGATTTGCGACTTTGATCTTCGGCATGGGGGGTCCTTCGAACTGGGGCAGAAAACGGCGGAATCGCACGGGACGGCGCCACGCGCGAGCCTACTCCCTATAACATTGCAGGCCGATTGATTAAAGGCGGCCAATCGCCTATTGACCGGCTGCCGGGCCTTCCCGGCCCGGTTACCCCGACGGAAAGCAGCAGATCGCCACATGGCCGGAACGGACCGCACCAAGAAATCGGAAGCATCGGCCACGCCCGGCCCGGCGGTGATTCTCGTCGCGCCGCAGCTTGGCGAGAATATCGGCACGGCGGCGCGCGCCATGCTGAATTTCGGCCTGTCGGACCTCAGGCTGGTGAAGCCGCGCGACGGCTGGCCGAACGAGCGGGCGCTCGCGGCCGCTTCCGGCGCCGATTTCGTCATCGAGGGGGCGCGGCTCTTCGAGACGACGGCGGAGGCCGTTGCCGATCTCGATTATGTCGTGGCGACGACAGCGCGCAGCCGCGACATGGTGAAACCGATCCTCACGCCCGAAACGGCGGCGCGGGCCATGCGCCGGACCTTTGGCGGGGGCGGCAAGGGCGGGCTCCTGTTCGGGCCGGAGCGCACAGGGCTCGAGAATGACGATGTGGCGCTGGCGGATGCCATCATGATGGTGCCGGTGAACCCGGCCTTCGCCTCGCTCAATCTCGCCCAATGCGTGCTGCTCATGTCCTATGAGTGGTTCAAGGCAGGCGACGATACGGAAGCGGCCCGGATCGAGTACCTGCAGACGCGGCCGGCGAAGAAGGAAGAGCTGATCGGCTTTTTCGAGCATCTGGAAGGGGAACTCGACCGGTTCGGCTTCCTCAAGCCGCCGGAGAAGCGGCCCTCCATGGTGCGGAACCTGCGCAACATGTTCCAGCGGGCGGGGCTGACCGAGCAGGAGGTGCGCACGCTCCGGGGCGTCGTCGCCTCGCTGACGCGGCGCTATCCAAAAGGCGAAGGTCCGCCGGAATAAGCGCTATAGTCCTCGTTCGAAACCGGGAGGGGGATTCGGGATGGGGAAGATCGGGGCCGATCTGGCATCGCTCAGGGCGCGCGCGCTGCCGCAATGGTATGACGACGCGAAGTTCGGCATTTTCATTCACTGGGGGCTTTTTTCGGTCCCCGCTTTCGCCTCGCGGCTCGGCAGCATTTCGGACGCCTTCAAGAAGGATTACGACCGCGCCGTCGCGATGACGCCCTACACCGAATGGTATGCCAATGCCATCAAGGTGCCGGGCACGCCATCGGCCGAGTTCCATGCGCGGGAATATGGCGGCGCGCCTTACAGCAGTTTTCGAGAGCCATTCCTCGACGGGCTGAAGGGCTGGGACGCCGATGCCTGGGCGGAGGCCTTTCGCGATGCGGGCGCGAAATATGTCGTGCTCGTCACCAAGCATCATGACGGGTTCTGCCTCTGGCCGAGCGCGGTCGAGAACCGGCACGAGCCGAACTGGACGAGCCCGCGCGACATTGTGGGCGAGCTCGCCCGGGCGGTGCGCGCGGCGGGCATGCGCTTCGGCGTCTATTATTCGGGCGGTATCGACTGGAGTTTCAATCGCGAGGCCTTGCGGACCTTTGCCGATTTCGCGGGCTCGCGGCCGGGCGGCGACTATCCGGCCTATGCGACGGCGCAGACGCGCGAACTGATCGAGCGATACGAGCCGAGCGTGCTGTGGAACGATATTTCCTGGCCGACTACGCTGCCGCCGCTGCTCGACCTTTTCGCGGATTACTACAATGCGGTGCCCGACGGCGTGGTGAACGACCGCTGGCCGCATGTCGATTTCTCGTCGCGCATGCTGCGCTACAAGCCTGCGCGGCGCCTCCTCGATTTCTTCGCCAAGCGCTATATCGCGAAGCATCCGGAGGCGGTCGAGGGCGTGCTGCCGCCGGAAGTGCCGCATAGCGATTTCCGCACGCCGGAATATCGCCGCTTCGACACGGTGCAGGCGAAGAAGTGGGAGGCGACGCGCGGCATGAGCCACTCCTTCGGCTTCCACCGCGACGACACGGAGGCGGACTACCAGCCGGCGGAGGGGCTCATCGCCGATTTCATCGACGGTGTGGCGAAGGGCGGCAACCTGCTTCTCAATGTGGGCCCGCGCGCCGATGGCTCGATCCCCGAGCCGCAGCTCGCGCGGCTGCGCTTCTTCGGCGAATGGCTGAGGGCGAATGGCGAGGCGGTCTATGGCACGAAGCCGGGCGGCGCGCCGGGGGAGACGGCCTCCGCCCTCACCGCCGAGGGGCTGCCGGTACGGATCACGAAGGGCGAGGGCAGGCTTAACCTCATCGTGCTCGGCCGGCCCTTAGGCGAGCGGCTCACGATCCGGGATTTCGCGGCAGCGGGCGAGGGGCGGCTTCTGATGGATGGGAGCCCGGTCGAGGTCATGCGAGAGGGGCCGGACACGGTGCTCACCTTCCGCGCGCCGCTTGGGGGCGGCTTTGCGCCCGCGATCGAGGTGCGGGGGCATTAAGGCCGGATTCCCGCGTGATTTCATCGGCTTGCCGCCGGTTTGACAGGGCTGGCCCCGCGCGCTACAAACCGCCTCGAAACGGGCTCCCGTCGATCGGGGGCCCGCTTCATTTGAATACGCACCCGCGGGAAAGGCGACGCTTGTAGCCGGTCCCTGTCGGCCTTGATCTCCGAACGGGGAAAGGGCAAAGGAGGGCGCGTTTCCTTATCTTTTGACCTCAAGGGAACCGCGATGACAAAGCGTCAGGAGTCCAAGTACAAAATCGACCGCCGGATGGGCGAGAACATCTGGGGCCGTCCGAAGAGCCCGCTGAACCGCCGCGACTACGGTCCCGGCCAGCACGGCCAGCGCCGCAAGGGCAAGCTCTCGGATTACGGCGTGCAGCTGCGCGCCAAGCAGAA
This sequence comes from Parvibaculum sp., assembly GCA_013823365.1. Classification (GTDB taxonomy): domain Bacteria; phylum Pseudomonadota; class Alphaproteobacteria; order Parvibaculales; family Parvibaculaceae; genus Parvibaculum. The sequence continues at coordinate 2,921 of PNMC01000234.1, forward strand.
GCTCAAGGGCTTCTACGGCAATATTTCCGAAAAGCAGTTCCGCGGCATCTACAAGGAAGCCAGCCGTCTGCGCGGCGATACGGGCGAAATCCTGATCGGCCTGCTGGAGCGCCGTCTCGATGCGGTCGTCTATCGCGCGAAGTTCGTGCCGACCGTTTTCGCCGCCCGCCAGTTCGTGAGCCATGGCCATGTGCTCGTGAACGGCAAGCGCGTGAACGTGCCGAGCTACCGCGTGCGCGAGGGCGACGTGGTGGAAGTGCGCGAGAAGTCGAAGCAGCTTGCGCTGGTTCTCGAAGCCGCGCAGTCGGCCGAGCGCGACACGCCGGACTATCTCGAAGTCGATCACGACAAGATGAAGGCGAGCTTCGTCCGCACGCCGGCCTTCGCCGATGTGCCCTATGCGGCGCAGATGGAACCGAACCTCGTCGTCGAATTCTATTCGCGCAGCTGATCGCTCGTCGCGTATACAGACAAAAGGCCGCGCGGTGCGCGGCCTTTTTTGTTGTCAGCATTCTTTACGTGCGTCATGGCCGGGCTTGTCCGGGCCATCCAAGTCTTTGGCCGCAAAGAAGAAAGGAAGGCGTGGATGACCCGCCCTCCTTTAAAATCAAATTGGGCGGGTCATGACGATAGAGAGAGGTGGGGCGGGGATTGGCGCCCTTTAAGCCGCCTGGGTCTCGATGCCCTTTTGCGCGAGGTAGTCGCGCAGTTCGCCCTGTTCGAACATTTCGCGGACGATGTCGCAGCCGCCGACGAATTCACCCTTCACATAGAGCTGGGGAATGGTCGGCCAGTCGGAGAATTCCTTGATGCCCTGGCGGATTTCCTC
>PNMC01000235.1 GCA_013823365.1 Parvibaculum sp.
GGGTGATCGGGCTCATGACGGCCGGCAATCTCGCGGTCAGCCAGGCGGCCATCAACATGGCGGTGGAGCAGGGCGTGCGCGTGCGCGGCTCGGACAAGCTCGAAACGCTGAACACCGTCCCAACCATGGTGCGCGCGGCCCAGCTCATGGGCGAGGCGGTGCGCGAGGTCTACCGGATCGACGGGCCCTCGCTCGAGGCGCAGGCGGGGGACTTCAATGTCTCGATCCTGATGGGCGGGCAGGTCGGCAATGGCGAGATGCGCCTGTTCCAGATCTATTCCGCGGGAAATTATATCGAGGCAACGGAAGACACGCCCTATCTCCAGATCGGCGAGCACAAATATGGCAAGCCGATCATCGACCGCGCGCTTGCCTATGACACGCCGCTGGTCGACGGGCTCAAGCTTGCGCTGATCTCCATGGATTCCACCATGCGGTCCAACCTTTCGGTGGGTATGCCCATCGACCTCATGGTCTATCGCCGGGGCGCGCTCAAGGTCGGGATGCAGCGGCGAATCAAGGATGATGACGAGTATTTCAAGAATCTGCGCCGGTCCTGGTCCGATGCGCTGACCCAGGCTTACCGCGCGATTCCGGGCCCCGGCTGGGAATTCTAGAAGAACTTATCCCCGGGTACCCCCACCGGCCCCACACTGCCTGCTTCGATCACGCGGGTAAGGAGGAGCCTCATGTCCCCGACCGAAAGAGCCACCAGTTTTTCGCCTGCGGGCGCCGCCGCCTGGGAAGCGACCCTCTTGCCGGAATGGCGCGGCGGGCCGAAGCGTCCGCTGGCCGATATCGCGGCCATCCCCTGGTGGCATCCGGATGCGTGTCTGGCGCTCGATTTCGGGGCGGGCCGCTATATGCGCGGCGGCGTGGACCTCGCCGGGAGCGCGGTGCTCTCCGTCGTCCGTTCCTCCTCGATCCGGCTCTTCGATGCGGCGGGCCATCTCGTCGAGCGCGGACCGAACGAGCTTCCGCGCACGGATCGCGGGCTTTATGCGAACGGGCAATTTATCCAGTCGGCGGCGAACTGGAATGCGCCGGCGGATGAGACCGTCACGCTCGGGACCGGCACCTTCACGCTCGCGGTCTGGGGGGCGGGTTCCGTCGCCGTGGCGGCGGGGACGGCGGCAGGCACCGGGTTCGGCCCGGCATCGGCGGCCTCACCTGCCACCTTCACGCTTTCCGGCGCTGGCACTGTCAGCCTCACTGTCACGGGCTCGCCGTCTCATGTGAGCCTCACCAATACCGGGTTTGCGCCGCCCGCGCCGCAGCCGCCGGGCACGATCCTCGCCTCCGACATCCGGACCGTGCAGGGCGTCCGCCCGTCCAATGGTCAGGCCGAGCCTTTTCCTGGCTGGGAGGCCGCCGGTCTCGATAATGGCTTCACTATCCTGATCGAGCTCGAAACGAGAGTCCGGAACGCCGCCACGCGGCGCCCCCTTATCTTCGCAGGCGGTACCGGCGCCTTCCGGCTGGAGACGGGCACCGCCGGAACCGGGTTCCGGGTCTATTCGAGCGACGGTACGCTGGACGGCACCACGAATTTTCAGGGCGGGCTCGCCGGCGGGCCGTCGCGTGCCGCGGTCCGCGTGCAGGGCTCGGAAACCGCGACCGCGCGGCAGGGCTATGACAGCGTCTCGAAGGCGGTGCGCGGTTTCGTCCAGCAGCCGCAATCTCTCTTCATCGGCAACCAGTCCAATCTCGCCGCGCCGTGGAACGACTGGCTTTGCCCGGTTCAGATTTGCCCGCCGCTTGCCGATGCCAAACTTCTCGAATGGGTGAACGCATGACGATACATGTCTACACGCTCCGCGCCGCCAGCGAGGCCGCGCTGATCGCGATGCTCGAAGAGGCGCAGGCGGACAAGCCGCGGCCCTTCGTCTTCGCCGACGAAGAAGGAAAACGGGTCGATGCCGCGCGCATCACCTTCCCAAGGCCGGAATTCGCGGACGGCGAGCCCACCGGTATGTGGGTTTGCGAGCTGCGGCTTGCCGGACCCGACGCGGTGATTGAGGCGCTGGTGCCGGATTAGCCAGCCGCTGCCTTCGAGAAAGTGGCAAGGTCGAAATAGTCGCGCCAGACCTTGATCTTGCCGCCTTCCATTTCGAACACGCCACAACAAGGAAGCGCCACTTGATTGCCCCCAACCTTCATGCGGTCGACGCGTTCGGCAAAGACGAGATTTCCGGAGGACGAGATGTTCAACAGTTCCCACTTCACATCCGACCAGCCATTGACGAAACCGCCGATGAAACCCGTCAGCGCTTCGCGGCCCTTCACCGGGTCGAGCATCATGTTGTGATAGACGCCGTCTTCCGCGAAGAAGCCCACGATCTCCTGCACGTCGAGGCGCGGCCAGGCGTCGATGAAGTCGCGGATGACCTGTTCGTTGCTGCCCATGGTTTTCTCCCCTTGTTCCTCGTTGGGCGCATGGTGCCGTCCGGCTGCGGCGAATGCAATCCGGCCACGAAAAAGGGCGGCGCCCTGAAGCGCCGCCCCGGTCTTCCCTTGCGTGAAGGATCAGAAGTCCGAGAACTTCTTGCCTTCCGCGACGATCTTTTCGAGGAGCGCGGCGGGCTTGAAGTCGTCGCCCATCTGCGCCTGGAATTCCTTCATCTTGGCGAGCACCTTTTCGGCGCCCACCGTGTCGCCATAGAACATCGGGCCGCCGCGATAGACCGGGAAGCCATAGCCGTTGATCCAGACGATATCGATGTCGGAAGAGCGGATCGCCTTGCCTTCCTCGAGAATCTTCGCGCCTTCGTTGATCATCGGATAGATGCAGCGTTCGAGAATTTCCTCATCGCTGATCTTGCGGCGGTTGATGCCCTTCTTCGCGGCGAAGTCGAGAATGATCTTTTCGACGACCGGCGAGGGCTTCGCGTTGCGGTTCTCGTCATAGTCGTAGAAGCCCGCGCCCGTCTTCTGGCCGCGGCGATCCATCTCGCAGAGTACGTCGCGGATCGTCTCGCCCTTCGACTTCTCCTTCGACCAGCCGATATCGAGGCCTGCGAGGTCCGACATGGCGAAGGGGCCCATGGGCAGGCCGAAATCGTAGAGCACACGGTCCACATCCCAGGGCATGGCGCCTTCGAGGATCAGCTTCTGGGCCTCGCGCTGGCGCTGGGCGAGAATGCGGTTGCCGACGAAGCCGGGGCAGACGCCGACGAGAGCGGCGATCTTGCCGATCTTCTTGGCGATCTGCATGGAGGTCGCGATCACTTCCTTCGAGGTCTTGTCCGCGCGGACGACTTCGAGGAGGCGCATCACATTCGCCGGCGAGAAGAAGTGGAGGCCGATCACGGCTTCCGGCCGCTTCACGGCGGTGGCGATTTCGTCGATGTTCAGCGCCGAGGTGTTGGTGGCGAGGATCGCGCCCTGTTTCACGATTTCGTCGAGCTTGCCGAAGACCTGCTTCTTGATGTCCATGTTCTCGAACACGGCCTCGATCACGAGGTCGCAATCGGCAAGCGCGTTCATGTCGAGCGAACCGGTGAGAAGGCCCATGCGCTTCTCCACCTCTTCCATGCTGAAGCGGCCCTTCTTTGCGGAGTTCTCGTAGTTCTTGCGGATCGTGGCGATGCCCCGGTCGAGCGCCTCCTGCTTCGTCTCCACGATGGTGACGGGGAGGCCGACATTGAGGAAATTCATGGCGATGCCGCCGCCCATCGTGCCGGCGCCGATGATGCCGACCTTGTCGACGGGGATCGTCGGCGTGTCTGCCGGCACGTCCGGCAG
>PNMC01000236.1 GCA_013823365.1 Parvibaculum sp.
GACCTCGGTATAGCCGGACGGCGCCATGACATCGACCATGCGGGCCGAGTCGTAGACGTTCATCTGGCAGCCATAGGTCTTCACGAAGATTTTCTTGCGCGGCGCGCCGGGCACGGCCTCGGAGGCCTCATTCGGCACGTCTTCTCGGGATGGCGCGGATTTATCCTGCAATGTGTGCGCTCGTCTCCTCAGGGAACTCAAACATGGGCGCAGTCTAACATGGCTTGCGCCGGGCGGGCGACCGGTTTGGCGGCTCAGGCCCCGGCGGCAATGGGACGAATCTCGGGGGATGGCTCCAGCTCCGCCTCCGGCTCGGCCGGGCGGCCATTCAGCGCCCGGACCACGCCTTCGCGGCAGCGCGCCTCGCAATAGGCCGCGAGCGCCTTGCGGTTGCCGATCTCGCGGATCGTGACAGGCGCGTGAAACTCGACCTCCACCTCGATCGGCCCGAGGGAAAAGGCCTCCCAGAGATGGGGGAAGAGCTCCATATCGCCATACCAGGCGAAAAAGGGCCGGAAATAGCGGCCCATGGGGATGCCATTGAGCTTGGTATAGGCCACGGAAAGGGGCTGGACCACGAGATCGTCTTCCCTGTCCTCGTCTCCATTGACGATGGTGAGCTGGGCGACGCTCATCAGCGCGCTCTTGAAAGGCAGCACCTTGTTGCCGTCGCTCGACGTGCCTTCCGGGAACAGCACCAGACGGTCGCCCGCGGCGATCCGGGCATGGATTTCATTGCGGGAATGGGCGGTGCGGGTGCGCCGCTCGCGCTCCACGAAGACGGTCTGCTGCAATTTCGCCAGCGTGCCGAAAAAGGGCCAGCCCGCGACTTCGCTCTTCGCGACGAAGGAGCAGGGCGCGAGCGAAGCGATGATCGGAATGTCGAGCCAGGATGTGTGGTTGGCGGTGACGAGACTTGCGCCGCCGCGATAGGGCTCGCCGCGCACCACCACCTTGATGCCGACCAGCCAGCACAGGAAACGGTGATAGCGGTTGGGCAGGATCCGCGCATAGGAAAGGCCGAATTTCAGACCGAACCATTGCAGCGGCATGAGAATGACCGCCGAAAGCATGAAGCCGGCAAGCAGAACAGCGGCCCGAGCGGTTGCCATGTGCGTCTCCAGCCCCGTCGCGCCCTGGCGGCGGACAGGGATCACCCCTTGTTCCCGGCGCCCGCCTTCTTGCTGCGGTCGAGCGGTACGCCATAAAGCTCCAGCCGGTGATCGACCAGCTCGAAGCCGAGTTCGCGCGCGATGATCTGCTGCAGCCGCTCGATTTCATCGTTGTGAAATTCGATGACGGTGCCGTTCTGCAGATCGATCAGATGATCGTGATGCTCTTCCGGCACCTGCTCGTAGCGGGAGCGGCCGTCGCGGAAATCATGGCGCTCCAGAATGCCCGCCTCTTCGAAAAGGCGGACGGTGCGATAGACCGTTGCGATCGAAATCTTGCTGTCGACGGCGGCGGCCCGGCGATAGACCTCCTCGACATCGGGATGGTCATGCGCGACGGAGAGCACGCGCGCGATCACGCGGCGCTGATCCGTCATCCGCATCCCTTTTTCGACGCAGAGGTTCTCGATCCGCTCGGGATCCATCGGCATGTCTTCGGGGCGCAAGGCCTCTGTGGTCTTGTTTGTCATCCCGCGCATCATAAGCCAAGGGCCGGGGGCTTGTCACCAAGGAGCGGCATCGGATGCGGGTGCTTTCGAACCGAAAAACCCTTCTCGTGCAAAGGATTTAAGACGGATTCGGGGGCGCGGGAAGATCGAGCTTCAGGGTGCGCGCGGCGACGGGCGCGCCCTCGCGGCGATAATAGCCGGGGCGCATGCCGACGAGATAGAAGCCCGCACTTTCATAGAGCCTGAGGGCGGCTTCATTGTCTTCCGCGACTTCGAGGAAGAGGGCTTCGGCGCCTGCTGCCATGGCATGAGCGGCGGCGGCATCGAGGAGACGGCGGCCGAGGCCCGCGCGGCGGCTCTCCGGACCGGTGCAGATGGTGAGGATTTCGGCCTCGCCGCCGCCGATGCGGAGCATGACGAAACCTGAAAGCGCCGGGGCCTGGCCGAGGGCGAGGGCAAGCGTGCCGGGCATCGCGAGAAGCTCCCGAATCGCTGCTTCTTCCCAGGCTTCGCCGAAGGAGCGGGCATGGAGCGCGGCCATGGCGGCGGCGAGCTCCGCACCGGCAGGGCGCGGCGCCTCGCTCACGCGGCCTCCGGATCGCGGCCGCCGGGGAGCTTCGCATCGGGCGCGCGAATATAAAGAGGCTCGGGCGCGACGCGGAAGGCGCCGAGCCCCTGCGCGGCGATACGGGCAAGCGCGATGCGGCCGACCGCCTGCGCGTCGGGCTGGGGCTTTGCGGGGCTCAAGCGGAAGGGGCGGCCCGCCGCTTCGAGGCGGGGAGCGAGAAGTTCCGCACCGGTGCCGACGAGCACCGCCTTTCCTTCCGGCAGATGGGCCACCGCCTCGTCGAGACCGACGAGAAGGGGCGGGGTGAGCGGCACTAAACTGTGTCCGCGAGTGGGCGCGAAAGCCTGCATATAGACTTCATCGCGCCGCGCATCGAAAAGGGCAATGGCGATCTCGTCCGCTTCGGCGCCAGCGGGCTCGGCCACCGCATCAAGCGTGGTGACGCCGACCAAGGGAAGCGCGCGGGCGAGCGCGAGGCCGCGCGCGGCGGCCAGGCCGACGCGGAGGCCGGTGAAGGTGCCGGGGCCGACCGTCACGGCGAGCGCATCGAGATCGGCGAAGCCGAGGGCTGCTTCCGCCAGCATGGTTTCGAGAAGCGGCATCAGCGCTTCGGCGTGGCCGCGCGTGCGTGGCTCGAAGGAGGAGGCGAGCACGCCCTCGCCCTCCATGACGGCGGCGGAAAGCGCCCCTTGCGCTGTGTCGAAGGCGAGAAGGATCAAGGGGCGATACTCTCCGTATGCGGATCAGACGATCTTGCAGGCGTCGTCGAAGGGAAGGCGCGGGCTGCGGCCGAAAAGGCCTGCCGGATCGCCATAACCGAGATTGCAGAGGAAGTTCGACTTGACCGTCGTGCCCGCGAAATAAAGCTCGTCCGCCTTCTTCATGTCGAAGCCGGACATCGGCCCGCAATCGAGGCCGAGCGAGCGGGCGGCGATCATGAAATAGGCGCCCTGCAGCGAACCATTGCGGAAGGCGGTCTGCTCGGCCCATTCCTTCGACCAGTTGAACCAGGTCTTGGCTTCCGGCGCATGGGGGAAGAGTTCCGGCAGGCGCTCATAGAACTCGACGTCATAGCCGATCACGGCGGTGACGGGGGCCTGCATCGACTTCTTCAGATTGCCTTCGGAGAGAACCGTCGCAAGCTTCTCCTTCGCCTCTTTCGACTTCACGAAGACAATGCGGGCGGGCGAGCAATTGGCGCTGGTCGGGCCCCATTTCATGAGGTCGTAAAGCGCCTTCAGCGTGTCGTCGGAGACTTGCTTGTCCGTCCACGCATTATGCGTACGCGCCTCGCGGAAGATGATGTCGAGCGACTTGTCGTCGAGCTTGCTGCTCATAAGGCCTCCGGGATATTCGAATGGAACTTCCGCCACGATAGCGGCTTCGCGCGGCGGCGCCAGTGCGGGCGCGCGGGAAGTGACCGCGGGTCAGGCGTCAGATCTGGCGGACTTCGACGATCTCGGGGATGTAATGCTTCAGCATGTTTTCCACGCCGCGCTTCAGCGTGACGGTGGAGGAGGGGCAGCCGGCGCAGGCGCCCTGCATGTTGAGGAA
>PNMC01000237.1 GCA_013823365.1 Parvibaculum sp.
AAAAATGTTCTGGTCACGGGCGCAGGCGGGTCGATCGGCAGCGAACTCTGCCGGCAGATAATGGTCTGTCAGCCAAAGCGCCTCGTTCTTTTCGATTCATCCGAGTTTGCGCTTTTTGGGGTACATCAGGAACTCTTGCCGCGTGCCGGGCGGTCCGGCGTTGATCTCGTTCCAGTGTTGGGTTCCGTTCAGGATGAAGAGCGCATAAGCGAAGTCGTCTCGTCGTTCGAGCCCGATACGATCTATCACGCTGCAGCCTACAAGCATGTTCCGCTCGTGCAGGGCAATCCGATCGAGGGGTTGAAGAACAATGTCTGGGGAACGATGGCTTGTGCACGCGCAGCACACAGGCATGGCGTCGGCAAATTCGTTCTCGTCAGCACAGACAAGGCGGTCCGGCCGACCAATGTTATGGGTGCCAGCAAGCGCCTCGCCGAACTCGTGTTGCAGGCGATTGATGCCGATCTGCGTTCCGCGCCGGAGCTGCAGGATGACGGCGGCCGGAACACGCGCTTTTCCATGGTGCGGTTTGGCAATGTCCTCGATTCTTCGGGCTCGGTCGTGCCCCTGTTCCGCAAGCAGATTGAGGATGGCGGGCCCATAACGCTTACACATCCGGAGGTAACGCGTTTCTTCATGACCATTCCGGAGGCAGCCCAGCTAGTGATTCAGGCTGGTGCCATGGGGCAGGGCGGAGACGTGTTCCTTCTTGATATGGGAGAACCAGTCCAGATCGCGCAACTTGCGCGCCGCATGATTGCGCTTTCAGGTCTGACGGCGAAGGATGAGGAAAATCCGGATGGCGACATCGAAATCCGGGTCGTCGGCCTGCGTCCGGGCGAAAAGCTCTATGAAGAACTGTTGATAGGCAATAATCCGCAACCGACTGATCACCCGCGGATTATGAAGGCCAGTGAGGAGATGATCGATTGGGTGTGTCTCAGGCGTGAGCTGACATTGCTTAGAACGGCCATGACCAAGCAAGACATAGAAGAAGTTGATCGGATTCTAGCCCGGTTAGTTGCAGGATATCAAAGGTCATATGATGGGATTGGAGTGGTTTGAGGGCTGCTGATGCACTGAAGCGCTCAGTTTCGATAGTAACTCGAGTATTCTTAAAACAATGTGCATAGAAATTGCTGCTTTCTGTTTTGTGTTTCTCTTGGGCGCAGTTGCGGCGCTACCGCGAGATTTGGAGTCCATCTAGACATGTGCGGAATTGTCGGCATCATCGGTCAGGAGCCCGTCGCGCCCGTCATTCTCGAGGCGCTGAAGCGTCTCGAATATCGCGGCTATGACAGTGCCGGCATAGCCACCCTTACCGGTGGCGAGATCGAGCGCCGCCGCGCCGAAGGCAAGCTGTTCAACCTTGAAAAGATGCTCGACGAATGGCCGCTCGACGGCACCATCGGCATCGGGCATACGCGCTGGGCAACGCATGGCGCGCCGACAGAGCGGAATGCACATCCGCATGCGACGGACCGCGTCGCCATCGTACATAACGGCATCATAGAGAATTTCCGCGAGCTGCGAGAAAGGCTTGCAGCCGAAGGCGCAAACTTCGTCACGGAGACAGATAGCGAGGTGATCGCGCATCTCGTGACGTCTTATCTCGACAAGGGGCTCGATGCGCGAGCGGCAGCGGCTGCGGCGATCAAGGAGCTTGAGGGGGCCTTTGCGCTTGGCATCATCTTTCGCGGCGATACCGACCTGATGATCGGTGCACGGCAAGGCAGCCCGCTTGCCGTGGGCTATGGCGACGGTGCGATGTATCTCGGCTCGGATGCTTTTGCGCTTGCACCGATGACGAACCGCGTATCGTTCCTCGAGGAGGGTGACCGCGTGGAAATCACACGTTCCGGCGCGATCATTCACGATGCCAGCGGCAATGTCGTCAAGCGCCCGATCAAGATCACGGATGTATCGGCGGCGCTGGTGGACAAGGGCAATCACCGACACTTCATGGCGAAGGAGATTTTCGAGCAGCCTGAAGTGATCGGCCATACACTCTCGGAATATCTCGATCCTCTGGCCGACAAGCTCCGGCAGATCGTCATTCCGGCGGATCTCGCTTCCGTGCCGCGCATTACCATCGTTGCCTGCGGCACGGCCTTCTATGCCGGGCTCGTTGCCAAATACTGGTTCGAGAAATATGCGCGTGTGCCGGTCGAGGTCGATATCGCGTCCGAGTTCCGGTATCGCGAAGCGGCTATGCCTGCGGGCGGCCTGGCGGTTTTCGTTTCGCAATCCGGCGAGACGGCGGACACACTTGCCGCGCTGCACTATTGCCGGTCGCAGGGGCAGACAATCGTCTCGGTCGTCAATGTCACGGAATCCTCCATCGCGCGGGCATCCGATGCGATCCTGCCGACTTATGCCGGACCGGAAATCGGCGTTGCCTCGACAAAGGCTTTTACCTGCCAGCTTGCCACGCTCGCCGTTCTTGCCGTTCGCACGGGACTTGCGCGAGGGGCGATACCGGCTGCCGATGAAGCGCGCTTCGTGCGGACACTGCTCGAGGTGCCGCGACATGTGGCCGATGCGCTGACGCAGGATCAGGCAATCCAGACCCTGAGTGCAGAGGTCGCCAAGGCGCGAGATGTGCTCTATCTCGGACGCGGGCACAATTATCCCATCGCGCTCGAAGGCGCGCTGAAGCTGAAGGAAATTTCCTACATTCACGCTGAAGGCTATGCGGCGGGCGAGCTCAAGCACGGGCCGATAGCGCTGATCGACGAGGCTGTGCCTGTTGTCGTCATTTCACCGGTCGACAGCCTCTTCGACAAGACGATCTCAAACATGCAGGAAGTGATTGCACGCGGTGGAAACGTGCTGCTTATCGCCGACAAGGACGGCATATCGCGTGCGGGCGAAGGCCTCTGGTCGACAATCGAGGTGCCGACCGTAGATCCGCTGATCGCACCTATCGTCAACGCGATCCCCGTTCAGCTGCTTGCCTATCACACGGCGGTCACAATGGGTACCGATGTTGATCAGCCAAGAAATCTCGCGAAGTCGGTAACAGTTGAATGAGATGTGACGTGTACAGAAACAGAAGTTTAGGCAAAAATAGTTCGCACTGGGGTTAATTGTCCGTAGTGATGCCCTCTTTGGTGCGTCAGCCTTTCACGAGTGCCCGGCCTACTGAGTGATATTCGAAGCCTGCATCCTGCATCTCGGCAGGAGTATAGATGTTCCTCAAGTCGACAATGAGAGGGCAGAGAAGGAGCGACTTCACGCGTTTGAGGTCCAGTGCGCGGAATTCGTTCCACTCGGTGAGGATCACAAGCGCATCCGCATCCTTCATCGTGCCATAGGCGTCTGCCGCCCAGTCGACACGGGGCAGAAGCTGCCGTGCTTCATGCATGCCTTCCGGGTCGAAGGCGACGATACTCGCGCCTGACTTCTGCAGTGCGGGAATGATGTCGAGGCTCGGTGCGTCGCGCATGTCGTCTGTATTCGGCTTGAAGGTCACGCCGAGCACGGCAATGCGCTTGCCGTTGATGTCGCCGCCCAATGCGTGAGCGATGCGCTCGGCCATGCGCTTCTTGCGGGCGTCATTCGCCCGAACGACGGCATCGACGATTGAGACCTCCGTTCCGAAATCATATGCTGTCTGCAATAGGGCCTTAGTATCCTTCGGGAAGCAGGAGCCGCCATAGCCGGGGCCTGCGTGAAGAAA
>PNMC01000238.1 GCA_013823365.1 Parvibaculum sp.
ATCCTTGTCGATGGTGAAGATGAGCCCGACCGGTGCGTCGAAGAACTGGTAGTTGCGGCCCCATTGGCGCCAGTTGGCGGCCTGATCGCCCTTGGGAATGCCGAGCAGGCCGTACATCTCCTTGCCGAGCACGCGCATGCGCGTGGTGTAGGGCTCCTTGCGCTTCGAGGTGCGGGGAAATTCCGCGATCTTGTCGGCCGGGTCCGTCTCGCGGTGGGCGAGCACTTCCTCTTCCAGACGGCGGCGCACATCGCCCGCCACCACATGCACTTTCCAAGGCTGGATGTTGGTGCCGGAGGGCGACCAGCGGGCGATGTCGATAATCTCCGTCACGAGATCGAGGGGCACGGGATCGGGCTTGAAGGCGCGCACGGATTTCCGCGCTTTCAGCGCTTCGTCGAGTTGCATAGGGAGGCTCCGCAAGAGAAATATCGATGGCGGATTGTTAGCAGGCGGTCCCGGCGCTGCAAGGCTTTTCCCGAGGTCTTGATTATTGCACTCGACGTGCCATATTCCGGCGATGGCGCAGCAGACCGCTTCTTCCGCCGACGGCACGATGACCGTCCATGGCCTCACGCTTTCCTATTTCACGGGGAAGCTCGAAGCCTATTTGCGCGTAAAGGGCATTCCCTATCGCTTCGCGGAGATGGATACGGCCGCCTTCCGCCGCGCGGGCCGCGCAACCGGCGTCCTGCAGATGCCGCAGATCGAAATGGCGGACGGAACATGGCTCACCGATACGACGGCGATCATGGCCGAGTTCGAGCGGCGGTTTCCCGCGCCCGCGCTTTCGCCCGCCGATCCGCTGACGCGATTTTTCAGCCTGCTTCTCGAAGACTATGGCGATGAGTGGCTGTGGCGGCCGGCGCTTCACTATCGCTGGTCTTTCGATGAGGACATGGCGCTGATGAGCGCACAGATCGCGCGGAGCATGTTGCGCGATGTGAAGCTGCCGTTCTGGATCAGGCGGCAGATGATCCTCAGGCGGCAGCGGCGCGTCTATCTCGCGCAGGACGGCGTGACGAAGGAGACGGCGCCGCAAATCGAAGCGCTTTATCTCGACACGCTGGATGCGATGGAGGCGGTGCTTTCGAAGCGGTCATTCCTGATGGGCGAGCGGCCGGTGGAAGCGGATTTCGGTTTCTTCGGCTCGATGTTCCGGCATTTCTCGTCCGATCCGACGCCTGCCGCGATCATGCGGGCGCGGGCGCCGCATGTGCATCTCTGGGTGGCGCGGCTCTGGGCCGCGAGACCGGAGGATGTCGAGCGCGCGGCGCTTCCCGGCCATGTACCCGGCGCTCTTGCGCCTTTCCTCGCGCGGATCGCGCAGGACTATCTTCCCTATCTCGCCGCGAACGAGGCTGCGTTGGCCGACGGTGCGCGTCATGTGCGCTATGTGCAGGGCGGCGTGGCGTGGAATGTGCCGGTGAGCCCCTATCGCGCGCATTGCCTCGCTGCACTGCGGACGCAATACGCATCGCTGGAAGGCGAGGCACGAAAGAAGGCAGCCGGATTGCTTGGCGAGGGCACCTGCATTCTCGCAACGGCAAGTTTACATACAGTGCCCGGGCCGCACAGCGCCGGAAGACAGCCGCTCGACCGCCATTGGAGCGGTGCGGCAGGGGAGGACAGGAAATGAAATTTCTTACCGCAACCGCGATGGCTCTGGGGATTGCCGCGGCATCGCCCGTCATGGCGCAGGATGCGCGGCCCAATATCGTGATCATTCTGGCCGACGATGTCGGCTTCAGCGATCTCGGCGCCTATGGCAGCGAAATCTCGACGCCGAATATCGATGCGCTGGCCGCAAAGGGCGCGCTCTTCTCGAACTTCCATGCCTCGCCGATCTGCGCGCCGTCGCGTGCCATGCTGATGACGGGCATGACGAGCCATCTCGCGGGTGTGGGCAATCTGCCGGAGACGCTGCCGCCCGAACATCAAGGGGCACCCGCCTATCTCGGACGGCTTGCCGACGATGTGGTGACGGTGGCGAGCCTGCTGCAGCGCGCGGGCTATCGCACGGCGATGACGGGCAAGTGGCATCTCGGCCATGAGCCCTCGTCGCTGCCGCCCGCGCATGGCTTCGACCGTTCCTTTGCGCTCGATGCATCGGGGGCGGACAACTGGGAGCAGCGCTCCTATCTGCCGATCTACCGGGAGGCACCCTGGTTCGAGGATGGCGAGCCCGCAACGCTGCCGGAGGAATTCTATTCGTCGAAATTCATCGTGGACAAGGCGATCGAATATCTCGATGCCGGAGACAGGGAGCGGCCCTTCCTCGCCTATCTTTCGTTTCAGGCGATCCATATTCCGGTGCAGGCGCCGCGCGAATTCGTGGAGAAATATGAAGGCGTCTATGCGGAGGGCTGGGAGGCGCTGCGCCGCGCGCGGTTCGAGAATGTGGTGGCGCGCGGGCTCGTGCCCGAAGGCACGGAGCTTGGGCCGGTGCCGTCCGGACTTCGCGACTGGGACAAGCTGAGCGAGCGGGAGCGCGCCGCTTTCGCGCAGAACATGGCGGTCAATGCCGCGATGCTCGATGCGATGGACCATCATGTCGGCCGCTTCATCGAGCATCTGAAGGCGACGGGCCAATATGACAACACGGTCTTTTTCGTACTGTCCGACAACGGGCCGGAGCCGAATGCGCCGACGGATATTCCGGGTTTTGCGCAATGGCTCTGGTGGGAAGGCTATAGCCGCGACCTCGACAGGCTGGGCGAGAAAGGCACCTATGCCTTTATCGGGCCGGAATTTGCGAGCGCGGCGGCGGCGCCCGGCTCCTTCTTCAAGCTCTATACGGGCGAGGGGGGCTTGCGCGTGCCCTTCATCGTCGCGGGCGCGGGCATTCCGGCCCGGGGCCAGGTCGGCGAATTCAGCTTCATCACGGATATCGCGCCGACCATTCTCGATCTCGCCAATGTGGAGCAGGTGGCCGAGTTCGAGGGCCGTGCGGTGAAGCCGATGACGGGGCGCTCGCTGATGCCGCTCCTTGCCGGCGTCACGCCGCATTACGGGCCGGAGGATGCGGTGGGCCTCGAAGCAGCGGGCAATGCGGCACTCTTCCGCGGCAATTACAAGCTGATGCGCAACATGGCGCCTTATGGCGATGGCGAATGGTATCTCTACGATATTGCCATCGATCCCGGCGAGACGCGCGATCTTTCGGCGGAGCGGCCTGAGCTCTTCGCCGATATGCGCGCGGAATACGATCGCTTTGCGAGCGATGTCGGCGTGATGGAGATCCCGGAAGGCTATGAGCAGATGGCGCAGCTCTCGAAGAAGTGGATGGAGGACAATGGCTGGTATATCGCCGCCGTCCTCCTCGCGCTTCTCCATCTTCTTGCCGCCGCAGGCTTCGGGGCGAGGCGGCTCATCCGCCGCTCATAATCCGAGCACGGCTTTTGCCATGATGTTGCGCTGGATCTCGTTCGTGCCCGCATAGATCGAGCCGGCGCGGTCGTTCAGATATTTTGCGGTGACGGGCCAGGAATAGTCGGGGCCTGCCGGCGTCTCGTTCGGCGAGACCTGGGGTGCTCCCGGCACGGGGCCGCCCGGCGCCGTCGCATGCGGCTGGAAGGGCAGCGCGTAATAGGCAACCGCTTCCAGCGCGAGTTCGGTGAGGCGCTGGCTCAGTTCC
>PNMC01000239.1 GCA_013823365.1 Parvibaculum sp.
CGAAATGATCGACGCTTTCGACAAGGCGGATGCGGATGACAATGTCCGCGCGATCATCGTGACGGGCGAGGGCCGCGCCTTCTGCGCCGGTGCCGATCTCTCGGCCGGCGCCAAGACCTTCGACTATGCCGCCCGCGAGGACCGGCCCGAAAAGGCGAACACGCCGGTCATGGCCAATGGCGACATCGACTGGAGCCATGAAAGCGTGCGCGACGGCGGTGGCCGTCTGACGCTGCGCATCTTCGAAAGCCTGAAGCCCGTCATCGGCGCGATCAACGGCCCGGCCGTCGGCGTCGGCGTCACCATGCAGCTGCCGATGGATATTCGCCTTGCCTCGGAGAATGCGAAGTTCGGTTTCGTCTTCGCGCGCCGCGGCATCGTGCCGGAAGCCTGCTCGAGCTACTTCCTGCCCCGCGTCGTCGGCATCAGCCAGGCGCTGGAATGGACCTATTCGGGCCGCGTCTTCGGCGCGGAAGAGGCGCTGAAGGGCGGCCTCGTCCGCTCGATCCACAAGCCGGACGATCTTCTCCCCGCTGCGCGCGAACTGGCGAAGGAAATCGTCGACAACACGGCAGCGGTCTCCGTCTCGCTCACGCGCCAGATGCTCTGGCGTATGCTCGGCGCGGATCATCCGATGGAAGCGCACAAGATCGACAGCCGCGCCATCTATGCGCGAGGCGCAAGCGCTGACGCGAAGGAAGGCGTCATGTCCTTCCTCGAAAAGCGCCCGGCGAACTATCCCTGCAAGGTATCGCAGGACATGCCGTCCTTCTATCCCTGGTGGGAAGAGCGCAAATACAGCTAAAGCCGGAAGGCTTTGGAGAAGCGGAAGCCTCGCCCTCAGGGCGAGGCTTTTTTCTCGGGCGCCTCGATGCGCCAGAGCGGCGTGAAGAAATAGATCGCCGCCCAGAGGAAGATCATCAGCCCGCAGGGCACGAGCACCGCGTCGATCGGGCCGATGGCGGCGATGACAAAGCCGATCAGTACGGCGCCGATCGGCCCGCCGCCCATCGTGCCGAGATTGAAGCCCGCCAGCATCCGTGCGCGAAGCGCGTCCGACGCGCTTTCCTGCACGATGGCGCGCGACTGGCTCATGGAAATGCCCGCCGCGAGCCCCCAGCCATGCGCAAGCAGGAACAGGCCCCAGATCGGCGGATGGAAATGGACGAGCACCATCACGACGGAGCCTGTGCACATGGCGAGCATGATGGCGCGGCCCTGACGGCGGATCGGCTTCATGCGCGATTGCACGAAGGACGAAATGCCGATGCCGCCGAAGAACGACATGAAGATGAAGCTGATCTCGCGCGATCCGCCCTGATAGACGTCGCGGATGAGCAGCGGGAAGAGCACCATGAAGACGCCCATGAAAAGGATGCCCGAGAAGAACATCAGCAGCAGCACGGGGCGAATGCGCTCATGCCGCCAGACGGCAGCAAGCCCTTCCTTCACGTCGCGCAGCGGCGACTTCTTCTGGCTGGCGCGCGGCTGCGGCGGCGCGGGCGCAAGCCGCGATGTCGCAAAGGCACCGAAGGCAAGAAGTGAACTCTGCAGGATAAGAAGCGGCCAAGCGCCGATATACTCCGCCGGGCTGCCCAGCGCATAACCGCCGACCTGACCGAGAAACTGCCCGCTCATGGCGAGCGCCACCGCGCGCTGGAAATTGCCGCCAAGGCTGTTCATCGCCACGCGCGACAGCATGGAGTCGCGCGCGGGCATGATGTAGCCCGCCAGCGTCGACAGGGTCACGGCATAGAGAAGCATGATCCCGTAACTGACGACGCCATTATAGACAAGCACCGCGAGGATCAGCGGCGGCAGCACGCCGATCGTCTGCAGCCGCATCAGATGGCCGCGAAGTTCCGCCCTGTCGGCCGCCGCGCCGCCGAACATGCCGAGGAGCAGCATGGGCAGCATCGAAAACATCTGCGCGATGCCGACGCGCTCCGAACTTTCATGCAGCACGAAGGCGATGATCCACGGAAACAGCACCCCCTGGATGCCGCCGGCAAGGAAATAGCCCCACAAGCCGGCCATATACCAGCGGTGGTCGGCGCGATGATCGCGGACCGGCGATGTCATTCACGAATCCCTGAAAGCGCGAATATTGGTTCGGGAACCTTACTACACCCGCCCTGCCAAAACCAAAAATGACAGGCATCGGGCCAGGTCCCTTGAGTGGGACAAAGACTTACAATTTTGTAAATAAAAAAGAGTGCATTCCGGCCCGCAAGCGGCTAGAGAAGGGTCAGAGAAATTCCACTATCCCCTGCGTCAAGCTGGAGCTTTGTTGGCCCATGACGAATGAACATTTCGACGTGCTGATCGTCGGCGCCGGTCTGTCCGGCATCGGTGCTGCATATCATCTGCAGAAGAACTGCCCCGGCAAGACCTATGCGATCCTGGAAGGCCGGGACAGCATCGGCGGCACCTGGGATCTTTTCCGCTATCCCGGCATCCGCTCCGACTCCGACATGTACACGCTCGGCTATTCCTTCAAACCCTGGACGGAGGCGAAGGCAATCGCCGACGGGCCCGCGATCCTGAAATATGTCCGCGAAACCGCGAGCGAAAACGGCATCGACCGGCATATCCGTTTCGGCCACATGGTGAAGCATGCGAGCTGGTCGAGCGAGGATGCCGTCTGGACCATCGATGCCGAGCGCGGCGCGGCGAAGGAGCCTGTGCGCCTCACCGCGAATTTCATTTTCATGTGCAGCGGCTATTACGACTACGAGAAGGGCTATACGCCGGATTTCGCGGGCGTCGCGAACTTCAAGGGCAAGCTCGTCCATCCGCAGCATTGGCCGGAAAACCTCGACTATGCAGGCAAGCGCGTGGTGGTGATCGGCTCCGGCGCGACGGCGGTGACGCTGGTGCCGGAAATGGCGGCGGACGCCGCCCATGTCACCATGCTTCAGCGGACGCCGACCTATGTCGTCTCGCGGCCCGCCGAAGATGGCATCGCGAACTGGCTGCGCCGCAACCTGCCGGCAAAAGTCGCTTACGGCATCACGCGCTGGAAGAACGTCCTCTTCGGCATGTTCTTCTACAATCTGAGCCGCCGGAAACCTGAAAAGGTGAAGCAGATGATCCTGCGCGGCGTGCGCGAACAGCTCGGGCCGGATTACGACGTGAAGACGCATTTCACGCCGCCCTACAACCCGTGGGACCAGCGCCTCTGCCTCGTGCCGAATGGCGATCTCTTCGATGCGATCAAGCAGGGCCGCGCGTCTGTCGTTACCGATCACATCGAGCGGTTCACGGAAAAGGGCATCCTGCTCAAATCGGGCAAGGAGCTTGAAGCCGATGTCGTGGTGACGGCAACGGGCCTCAACCTGAAGGTGCTGGGCGGCATCGAACTCGATGTCGACGGCAAGCACATCAATTTTGCCGACACGATGAGCTACAAGGGCATGATGTATAGCGGCGTGCCGAACTTCGCTTCGGCCTTCGGCTATACCAATGCCTCATGGACGCTGAAATGCGACCTCACCTGCGAATATGTCTGTCGTCTCATCAATCACATGGACAAGACCGGCACGAAGCAGGCAACGCCCCGCCTCAACGATCCGGAAGTTCACGAGGAGCCTTGGCTCGATTTCACTTCCGGTTATGT
>PNMC01000240.1 GCA_013823365.1 Parvibaculum sp.
GGGAGGCCGGTCGCCGGCGAATAGGGCACGCCGATGCGCGCCCAGAGGAGGCGCATATAGTCGTAGATCTCGGTGACGGTGCCGACCGTCGAACGCGGATTGCGAGAGGTCGTCTTCTGCTCGATGGAAATGGCGGGCGAGAGGCCGTCGATCTGGTCGACATCGGGCTTCTGCATCATTTCCAGGAATTGCCGCGCATAGGCCGAGAGGCTCTCGACATAGCGGCGCTGGCCCTCGGCATAGATCGTGTCGAAGGCGAGGGAGGATTTGCCGGAGCCGGAGAGACCGGTGATGACGATCAGTTCGTCGCGGGGCAGCTCCACGCTGACATCGCGCAGATTGTGCTCGCGGGCGCCGAGCACGCGGATGAAACGGTTCTGGGTGTCGCTTCGGGAGGAGGTGGATTTCTTCGAGGCGGTGCTCATCTGGCCGGAACTTTCACGGGCGCGGCCAGCCTTGCGGGCGGCGCGGGTCCTAGCTTTGAGGGATTGCGGCTTGGTCTCAGGCATCATGTATGTAGGGCGGCGGCTTCCGCTTCAAGGCCGGGACAGTTACGGAAGCGGAAAAGAATCGGATGTCTCAAAATCATCTTGCCCCATTTTGCCGAACGTGAGAACATATAGAGAACAATTTGCCGATTTCAAGGGGCGGGGGCGCAAATGGGACTGAGTTTTGATACGCTCGGCTATTCCGAGCGGCTTCAGGCCGCCGGGGCGTCGAAACAGCTCTCCGACGAGCATGCAAGGCTTGCCCGCGACATGATCATTGCCGATCTGGTGACGAAGGAAGATTTGAAGGCCGCTCGGGACGAACTACGCGGCGCCATCGACCTTGCCATTACGCGGCAGACACTGGTGTTTGGCGGCATGCTGGCTGTCATGGCCGGGCTGCTGCTGGCGGCGATACCTCTTGTCGTTTGATCCACAGGTTTTTTAGGCAGAGTGCTGGCCTGGGGCCGCAGTGGCGGCTAGGGTCCGGCGCAGAGAGACAATTCCAGCGCGAGGCGAGACGAATATGGCAGGCAGCGTCAACAAGGTGATCCTGGTGGGCAATCTGGGCGCCGATCCGGAAATCCGCCGCACGCAGGACGGCCGGCCGATCGCCAATCTGCGCATCGCGACCTCCGAAAGCTGGCGCGACAAGAATACGGGCGAGCGGAAGGAAAAGACCGAGTGGCACCGCGTCGTCGTGTTCAACGAAGGGCTCTGCAAGGTCATCGAGCAATATGTGAAGAAGGGCTCGAAGGTCTATATCGAGGGTGCGCTGCAGACCCGCAAATGGACCGACCAGTCCGGCCAGGAACGCTATTCGACGGAAGTCGTGCTGCAGGGCTTCAACTCGACGCTGACCATGCTGGATGGCCGCTCCGGCGGCGGCTCGGGCGGCGGCGATTATGGCGGCTCGGACGATTACGGCAGCAGCTCATCGTCGGGCGGCGGCGGCCGGGGCAACTTCTCGCAGGATCTCGACGACGAAATTCCTTTCTGAGAACGCCATAATTCGGAGCGGATGCCTTTGTAGCCTCGCATCATGCTCCGCATTCTCGAAATGCTCACCGATACCGGCGATCCGGGCAAGCCGAATGAGGATGCGTTCGGCTTTGCGGGTGCGCATGCCTGGGTGATCGACGGGGCGACGGATGTGGCCGACGGGCCGCTGATCGGGAGCGAGACGGGCGCGCATTGGCTGGCGCGGGAGGCGAGCGCGCTGTTCGCGGCGCATGCGGGGCGCCATGGCGCCGATCTTCAGGGACTGGTGCGCTTCACCATCGAGACGCTGGCGGCGCGTTTCGAGCGGGAGCGCCTGCGCGCGCCGAACGGGCGCCATGAATGGCCGAGCGCGGCCCTGGCGCTGCTCCATGCCGGCGAGACAAAAATCTCCTTTGCGAATTTCGCCGATTGCGGATTGATCCTGCTGCCCGACGGAAGCGGGGAGGCGAGCGTTTATGGCGCTGCCCATGTCTCGCGCGAGGCGCGCGCGGTCAGCCGTACGGCGGCGCTGATCGCGGCGCTCCGGCCCGGCGAGCGCGCGTTCGAGAATGCGGCGATCATGGACTATCTGCGCGCGGCCCGGCGGCGGCAGAACAGCGATGACGGCTACTGGATTCTGGGCATTGACCCGCAAGCTGCGGCGCATGTGCGGCGGACGGACATTCCGCTTGCGGGGCCTGTGACCGGGCTTCTGTTCAGCGACGGTTTCGGCTCGCTCGTCTTCGACTATCACCGCGTCGACCCGGCGACGCTTGTCCGGCGGGCGGCGCTTGGCGGGCTCAGGACGCTTGTCGCGGAGGTGCGCCAGATCGAGGCGGTGGAGGATCCGGACTGCCTTCACTGGCCGCGTTTCAAGCGCCATGACGATGCGACCGCGGTGCTCTTCCGGGTGGAACCGGCGAGCGGCTGACGGGGCGGGCGGCGAGGCGCAATTTTTCGTTTTATTTCAGTGTGTTACGGCGCGTTCCGAGGCGTGTTTGAAGTTGCCGTGACGGGGCGGAACTGATATTGTTTCCGGCAATAAACGAGAGGGATTCGGCGGCTGCCGGATGGCCTCTTTTTCGTTCCTTCAGGGGGCTCCGCGAGGCCGGATTTCTTCCGCCGCCGCCGCTTCCCACAGCGTCAGAAAAACACTTGTCCGATACTCAAGACAGCGACATTCCGGGTGATGAGCCGGCCCCGGGCGACGATACCGGCGTGGATGATGTGAACGGTTCGGGCGGCGGGAAACCGCCTGCCGGCTCGTCTTCGGACGGGCCGCCGCCGGAGCGCGACGTCGCCCCCATTTCCATCGAAGAGGAGATGCGCTCGTCCTATCTCGATTACGCGATGAGCGTGATCGTAAGCCGCGCGCTTCCCGATGCGCGGGACGGGCTGAAGCCCGTTCACCGCCGCATCCTCTTCTCGATGAACGAGAACGGTTACGACTGGAACAAGCCCTATCGCAAGTCGGCCCGCGTGGTCGGCGATGTGATCGGTAAATATCACCCGCATGGCGACCAGTCGATCTATGACGCGCTGGTGCGCATGGCGCAGGACTTCTCCATGCGCCTGCCGCTGCTGGACGGGCA
The DNA here is from genome assembly GCA_013823365.1 of Parvibaculum sp. GTDB lineage: Bacteria > Pseudomonadota > Alphaproteobacteria > Parvibaculales > Parvibaculaceae > Parvibaculum. Next base: position 3,062 of record PNMC01000240.1, read on the forward strand.
GGGCAATTTCGGCTCGGTGGACGGCGACCCGCCCGCTGCGATGCGTTACACGGAAGTGCGCATGGCGAAGGCGGCGCATGCGCTGCTGAACGACATCGACAAGAACACGATCGACTTCAAGGACAATTACGACGGCACCGAGAGGGAGCCTGTCGTTCTGCCGGCCGAACTGCCGAACCTGCTGGTCAATGGCGCGAACGGCATTGCCGTCGGCATGGCGACGAATATTCCGCCGCACAATCTCGGCGAGGTGATCGACGCCTGTATCGCGCTGATCGACAATCCGGCCATTACCATCGACGAGTTGATCGAACATGTGCCGGCGCCGGACTTTCCGACCGGTGGCATCATGCTCGGGCGGCAGGGCGCACGTTCGGCCTATCACACGGGGCGCGGCTCCATCGTGGTGCGCGGCCGGGTGGACATCGAGGAGGTTCGCAAAGACCGCCAGGCGATCATCATCACCGAGATTCCCTATCAGGTGAACAAGGCGTCGATGGTCGAGAAGATTGCCGAACTCGTGCGTGAGAAG
>PNMC01000241.1 GCA_013823365.1 Parvibaculum sp.
TTTCCACGATGTCGCGCTCGAAGAGCCCGCAGGTATTCGGATTTGTCAGCATGATCGCCGCGACATCCGGCCCGAGCTTCGCCTTGAAGGCTTCGAGGTCGACGCGGCCCTCGGCATTGGCCGGGATTGCATCCACCTTGTAGCCGAGAAGGGCGGCGGTTGCGGGGTTCGTGCCGTGGGCCGATTCAGGCACCAGCACGCGGCTCCGGCTCTCATCCTCGCCGCGCGCTATGAGCGCAGCGCGGATCGCCATCATGCCGCAAAGTTCGCCATGCGCGCCCGCCTTCGGCGAAAGCGTGACGCCGGGCATGCCCGTCAGTTCTTTCAGCCAGTGGCCGAGCTCATACATGAGTTCAAGCGCGCCCTGCACCGTCTTTTGCGGCTGCAACGGATGCACATCGCCGAAGCCCGGCAACCGCGCCATCTTTTCGTTGAGGCGCGGATTGTGCTTCATCGTGCAGGAGCCGAGCGGATAGAGCCCCGCATCGATCGAATAATTCTTCGAGGAGAGGCGGACGAAATGGCGCACCACTTCCGGCTCCGACACGCTTGGCAGGCCGATACGCCCCTGTCGCGCAAGATTGCCGAGGCGCGAGGTATAGTCCTCCGGCTCGTCGAGATCGACGCCGCAGGCACCCGGATTGTCGATCTCGAAGAGTAGCGCCTCTTCAAGTTCCAGCGCCTTGTTGCCGGTGAAGGTGCTATGCGTGCCGCCATGCGCGGTATTCGCGATAGAGGTCGGACGGCCTTGCTTGTTCATGCCGGACATCACAGCACCTCCCTCAGCGCGGCTTCATAGGCGGCGCGGTCTTCTTCCGTGTTGATTTCGGTCGAGGCGACGATCAGCAGATCCTCCACCTCCTTCACGCCCGGCAGCAGGCGCGAGGCGCGCACGCCGCCGATCACGCCCTTGTCCGCCAGCGCATCCACGACTTCCACGGCCGGCTTCGGCGTGCGGAGCGTGAACTCATTGAAGAAATTGCGGTTGAGAATTTCGACGCCCGGCACTTTCGCAAGCCGGTCGGCGAGCTTCGATGCGGCGGCATGGTTGATGCGCGCCAGCCGCTTGTAGCCCTCCTCGCCGAGCAACGACATATGGATCGTGAAGGCAAGGCAGCAGAGGCCGGAATTGGTGCAGATGTTCGAGGTCGCCTTCTCGCGGCGGATATGCTGTTCGCGCGTCGAGAGCGTCAGCACGAAGCCGCGATTGCCGTCTGCATCCACCGTCTCGCCGCACAGGCGCCCCGGCATCTGGCGGACATATTTCTCGCGCGTCGCAAAGAGGCCTACATAGGGCCCGCCGAAATTAAGACCGTTGCCGATCGACTGGCCCTCGCCCACCACGATGTCTGCGCCCATCTCCCCGGGCGGCGTCACCGCGCCCAACGAGAGAATTTCCGGCACCACGGCGATCAGCAGAGCGCCCTTCGCATGTGCCGCATCGGCAATGGCGCGCAGGTCATGCAGCTCGCCGAAGAAGTCCGGCGTCTGCACGACGACGCAACTCGTCTTGTCGCAGATGCGCGAGATGATGTCTTCGGTCTTGCCCGGCAGCGCAGGCGGCATGATCTCGAGTTCATGGTCCGCGAAATCGGAAAGGTTCTTCACCACTTCGGCATATTGCGGGTGCAGCGCGCCCGACAGCACCGCCTTGCGGCGCTTCGTGACGCGATGCGCCATAAGCACCGCCTCGCCGCAGCCCGTCGAACCGTCATACATGGAGGCATTCGCCACATCCATGCCGGTGATCATCGCCACCATGGTCTGGAACTCGAAGAGATATTGCAGCGTGCCCTGCGTGATCTCCGGCTGATAGGGCGTGTAGGAGGTGAGAAACTCCGAGCGCTGGATCAGATGATCGACGGATGCCGGCACATGATGGCGATAGGCGCCTGCACCGACAAAGAAAGGCACCGAACCGGCGGAGACGTTCTTCCCCGCCATGCGGCCGAGAATGCGCTCCACCTCCAACTCGCCTTTCCGGCGCGGCAGATCGACAAGCCCGTCGCGCCGCGCGCTTTCGGGCACGTCGCGGAACAGTTCGTCGACGCTTTTCACGCCGATCACGCCCAGCATTTCGCGCCGGTCGGTTTCGGTCAGAGGCAGATAACGCATTTCCCGTTGTCCTTTCGCCCGTCAGGCGGTTACCGGTTACCGATTATTCGAGGCTGGCGACGAATTCGGCATAGGCCGCCTCGTCCATGAGCTTGTCGAGTTCCGAAGCGTCACTCAGGCGAAGCTTCACGAACCAGCCATCGCCCATCGCATCCTCGTTGACGCCGGCAGGCGTCGCCTCGATCTCGCTGTTCACGTCGACCACTTCGCCGCTGACCGGCGAATAGACCTCGCTTGCCGCCTTCACGCTTTCGACAACGGCGGCTTCATCGCCTGCCGCCAGTTCCTTGCCGACTTCCGGCAGTTCGACGAAGACGACGTCGCCCAACTGCTCCTGCGCATAGTCGGTGATGCCGATGGTCGCGATGTCGCCATCGACGCGCACCCATTCATGCTGGTCCGTAAAACGAATATCGCTCATGACTTTCCCCTGATCCTCTTTGATCCGCCGTGATTGCTAATTGGCAGGCTTGTGAAAACGCTTCTTGACGAAGGGCATGGATGCGACCTTCGCCGGGCGGCCCTTGCCGCGCACCATCAGTTCGACGGCGGTGTCGTTTTTCGCGAAACCGGCCTCGACATAGCCCATGGCGATCGGCCCGCCGACGCTCGGCCCATAGCCACCGCTCGTCACCACGCCAATCGCGCGGCCGCCCGCATCCGTGATTTCCGTGCCTTCGCGGGCTGGCGCCTTGCCTTCCGGCAACAGGCCCACGCGCTTCCGCGCGGCGCCGTTTGCGATCTGGTCGAGAATGATCTTCGCGCCGGGAAAGTTTGCCTCCTCGCGGCGGCGTTTGGCGATCGTCCAGGTCAGCGCGCCTTCAACGGGCGTCGTCGTCTCGTCGATGTCGTGGCCATAAAGGCAGAGCCCAGCTTCGAGGCGGAGCGAGTCGCGCGCGCCAAGGCCTATGGGCTTCACTTCCGCTTCCGCGAGCAGTTTTTTCGTCAGCGCCACGGCGTCCGCCTCCGGCACCGAAATCTCGTAGCCGTCCTCGCCCGTATAGCCCGAACGGCTCACCATGCAGGGAATGCCCGCGACATTCATTTCCACGCCGGTCATGAAAACCTGCGCGGCCGCTTCCGGCGCGAAACGGGTGAAAACATCCGCCGCCTTGGGCCCTTGCAGGGCGATCAGCGCGCGTTCGGGCAGGCGCTGAAGCGTCACGCCAGCAGGCAAGTGTTTTTCGATATGGGCGAAGTCGGCATCCTTGCAGGCCGCGTTCACGACGAGGAACAGCACGCCGTCCTTCGCCGTCCGAGTCACCATCAAGTCGTCGAGAATGCCGCCCTTCCCGTTCAGCAGCAAAGTGTAGCGGATGGCGCCGGGGGCGAGATCGCGAATATCGCCCGGCACCAGCGCCTCGATGGCGGCGGAAACGGTGGCATGGTCCGGCCCTTTCAGAAAGGCCTGGCCCATATGCGATACATCGAAAAGCCCCGCCGCATCGCGCGTATGCAAATGC
>PNMC01000242.1 GCA_013823365.1 Parvibaculum sp.
TCCGGCCAGCCCATGCCCGAGCATCAAGTCTGGTTCAACAAGCAGCATAACTGCATCACCGGCCCTTACGACGATGTGGCGCTGCCCGCCGTTTCCTCGCTTCTCGATTACGAGGCGGAGATGTGCTTCGTCATCGGCAAGCGCTGCAAGCATGTGCCGAAGGAACGCGCGCATGAGGTGATCGCCGGTTATTTCGTCGGCAACGATGTCAGTGTGCGCGACTGGCAGCTCCGCACGAATACATGGCAGATCGGCAAGAGCTTCGACACGCATGGCCCCATCGGCCCGTGGATCGTGACGCCGGACGAGGTGGGCGATCCTCATGCGCTCGATATCAAATGCTGGGTCAATGGCGAGCTCCGCCAGAACTCCAACACGAAGCATCTCATCTTCAATTGCTTCGACCAGATCGCGCATCTCTCCCAGGCCTTCACGCTCGATCCGGGCGACGTGATCTTCACCGGCACGTCTGGCGGGGTCGGCGCGGCCATGAAGCCGATGCAGTTCCTGAAGGAAGGCGATGTCGTCCGCGTCGAGGTCGAGAAGCTCGGTTACATCGAAAATCGCGTCGTGCCTGAAAAGGCGGAGACGGTGATCGAGGCCGCGTAAGCGACTCAATCATCCACACCCTCCCACAGGGGGAGGGTGAACAAGAAAGGCGACAAGGGGGAGACGATGAAGCGCGAGGAAACGGATGTTCTGATCGTCGGGCTCGGACCCGTGGGTGCGGCGCTCGGGGTCTATCTCGGCCGCATGGGCGTGAAGGCGATCGCGATCGAACGCGACCACGAGGTCTATCCGATGCCGCGCGCCGCCCATCTCGATCACGAGACGATGCGGCTTCTCCATCTTGCGGGGGGTGCGGAAGCGGTGGCGCAGGCGAGCCAGCCGCTTTCGGCTTACGAGTTCCGCAATGCGGCCGGCGAATTGCTCACGGGCTTCGCGGCGAGAGGCGCGCTCGCGCCGACGGGCTGGCCATGGACCTCCATGTTCCATCAGCCGACGCTCGAACATGCATTGCGCGCACGGCTTGCAGCCCTTCCCTCCGTCTCGGTCCGCCTCGGTCATGCATTGAAGAGCTACCGCGTGGAAGGCGAGGGCGTCATCGCCGAAGTCGAGACGCCGGAAGGCATGAAGGAAATCTCCGCTCGTTTTCTCGTCGGCTGCGATGGCGGCAACAGCACGGTCAGGCGCGGTGCCGGCATCGCCTTCGACGATATGGGCTTCGACGAGCCCTGGCTCGTCATCGATGCGGTGCTCGCAGGCGGTATCGCGCGCATCTCGACGGTCGGCCTGCAATATTGCGATCCCGCCCGGCCCGTCACCTCGATGCCGATGGCGCCGGGCCGGCATCGTTTCGAGTTCATGCTGCTGCCGCATGAAAAGCCCGAAGAAGTGGTGAGCGATGCGGCCATTGCCGGGATGATCGCGCCTTATCACGATCCCGCGCAATTCGAGATCGAGCGCCGCGCCGTCTATCGCTTTCATGCGCTGATCGCGAAGGCGTGGCGCAAGGGTCCGGTCGTTCTCGCGGGCGATGCCGCGCATCAGATGCCGCCCTTTCTGGGCCAGGGCCTCTGCTCGGGCACGCGCGATGCCGCCAATCTCGCCTGGAAGATCGAGGCCGTGCTCAGGGGCCGCGCGGGCGATGCGCTCCTCGACTCCTATCAGGCGGAGCGCGAGCCGCATGTGCGCATGATCACGGACATGGCGGTCTCGCTCGGCAGGATCGTCTGCACGCAGGATGCGGGTGCTGCGCAGGCGCGCGATGCGGGCATGCTCGCGGTGCCGGAGGGCGAGCGCGTGAGAGGAATCATGATTCTGGAAGGGCTGAAGGCGGGCGTGCTGCCGGGCGGCGGCATGGTCGCGCCCGATGCGCAGTTCCGCGGCGCGCGGCTCGACGATGCGGCGGGCTATGCACCCATCCTCATCACCCGCGAGGAAAGCGATGCCTCGCGCACCTTTGCCGCGTCGGGGGGCTTTGCCGTCGTTCTTTCCGCGCTCGACAGCGGGGCGGAAGGCTTCACGGCGCTGATGAACGGGGCGCCGGCGCTTCTCGTCCGGCCCGACCGCTATGTCTTCGGCGCGGGCGAGGCGGCGGCGCTCCTTGCCGCCTGGGAGGCCTATCTCGCGGGCGGCGGCGTGGCGGCAAACATCGCTGCGGCATGACGCCACTGGAAGGACATCTCTTCTTCTGCACATAATTCCCTGTCAGCGTCTTCGTTTCAGGGGAGGAAGAAGATGTCCGATCTGTCCGCCGGTCCGGCCTTGCCGGGCAGCCTGCCGCGCATCCACACCATGACAGTCGGCGATCTCGCCTTCGCGCTGAAGGCGGGGTTCCGGGATTTCCTGCGCGCGCCGCTTTTCGGCCTCGTCATCGGCGGCACCTTCGCGCTGATCGGTGCGATGATCGTCGCCTCGCTCACGATCTGGCAGCTTCCCTGGCTCATCTATCCCTTCGCCATCGGCTTTCCGCTGGTCGGGCCTTTTGCGGCTGTCGGGCTTTACGAGGTGAGCCGCCGTCTGGCCGCGGGCGAGCGTCCCTCATGGGGCTCCGTCTTCGCCGTCATCTGGGCGCAGCGCCGCCGCGAAGTCTCGTGGATGGCCTTCGTCATGCTCTTCGTCTTCTGGGTCTGGATGTATCAGGTCCGTCTCCTGATCGCGCTGTTCCTCGGCCTCGTCTCCTTCGCCTCTTTCTGGCAGTTCCTCACCGTGGTCTTCACCACGCAGGACGGGCTCCTCTTCCTCGCCATCGGTCATATGGTGGGGGGTGCGCTGGCGCTCGTCCTGTTCTCGATCACCGTCATTTCGATCCCGCTGCTGCTCGACCGCGAGGTGGACATGGTCACCGCCATGATCGCCTCCATAAAGACCGTGCTCCAGAGCCCGGTGGTCATGCTCGGCTGGGGCGTGTTCGTCACGCTTTGCGTGCTCCTCGCCTCGCTGCCGTTTTTCCTCGGACTCCTCGTGGTTCTGCCGGTTTTCGGCCATGCGACCTGGCATCTCTATCGCCGGGCCCTGCCGGAACCCGCCCCGGGCCTTTGACCCTGCGTCAATTTTGTCCCTCCCGGGGGGATTTAGGGTATTGACCCTAGACTTCATGGCCTCAAGATAGGGCCATTGAAATCCGGCGACCCAAGAAGCGCCGACACAAGAAAGAGGCAGGAAATGACTGGAACGGAAACGCTTGAAAGGCCCTCGGCCAAAGGCCCGGCAAAGGTGGAGCATTTCGACGTGCTGATCGTCGGCGCCGGCATCTCCGGCGTCGGTTCGGCCTGGCATCTGCAGCAGCAGTCGCCGGACAAGAGCTTCGTCATTCTCGAGGCGCTGGAAAGCTTCGGCGGCACCTGGCACATGCACCGCTATCCGGGCATCCGCTCCGACAGCGATCTCTTCACCTTCGGCTATCGCTTCAAGCCCTGGACCGGCGCGCCCATCGCGACGGCGGAAGAAATCCTCACCTATATGAACGAGGTGATCGAGGAGAACGATATCGGCCGCCACATCCGCTATGGCCATCGCATC
>PNMC01000243.1 GCA_013823365.1 Parvibaculum sp.
GCGGACATATTCGTTCTGGAGTTCAACCGCAGACTTGAGGCTGCCGGACTTCAGCACGGCACGGGCGGTTTCAACGCCTTCCTCGAAGTTGGTACGGGCGAGCGTGGCGATGATGCCGGACGCAGCCTCGATCGGGTTCAGCGCTTCGGCCATCGGAGCGGCGGCCTTGGCGGCAGTGGTCTTGGCCGACGCCTTCTTGGCGCGCGGCTTCGCTTTCGTCGTCTTGGCCTTGGGGGTCGCTTCGGTCATTTTCTATCTCCTGTATCGCGTGGCCGCCCTCATTGTCGAGAGCGTTTCCCCGCACATACCGGGCGCGCCGGATTTGTGCGCTGCACAATGAGATAGTAGCCCCCCGCCCCAGCGTCAAGCGAATTTTGTGCGATGCACAAAAACCATTCGTTTTACGTGGTCTTATGGTCAAAATCGCTGGAGAAAGAAGGGACTGAGGACGGGCTGCGGCGTGGCGTCGCAGATGAGCGATGCGAGCGCGGCGGCACTGCCGGGACCGAGGGTCCAGCCGAGCGTGCCGTGGCCGCTATTTACAAAGAGACCGGCCACGCCCGGAACCGGGCCGATCACCGGGCTGCCATCCGGCGTCATGGGACGGAGGCCACACCAATATTCCGCCTCGCCCCGAAGCGGCGCCGTCTGGGGCAGGACGCCCTCCAGCGCATCCATGACGGAGCGGGCGCGACCGGGCTCAAGCGTCAGGTCGTAGCCGCCGACCTCGGCCTGGCCTGCGGCGCGGAGGCGATGCCCGAGCCGGCTGATGACGATCTTGCGCGCTTCGTCCGTGATGCTGACTTCGGGGGCGTTGCCTTCGGGCGCCGGCAGCGTCACCGAATAGCCCTTCAGCGGATATATCCAGGAGCGGATGCCGAAGGGCGCGAGGAGCGCGCGCGTCTCCGTGCCGGCGGCGATCACCACCGCATCGGCCTCGACCGCGCCTTGCGGCGTCTCGACGCCTATGGCCTTGCCGCCTTCGACGAGGATGCGCGTGACGCCCGTATTGCCAAGGAAGGTCACGCCGAGGCGCTTTCCGCCTTCCGCCATGGCGCGGGAAAAGAGATGCGCATCGCCGCTGCTGTCCGACGAGGCATAGAGCCCGCCCGCGATGTCGCCCCGCTGCATGGCCGAGGCGAGCGCCGGTTCGAGCGCCGCGCATTCGGCGGGCGAGAGCCGCTTCTGCTCAAGGCCCAGGCGGGTGATGAGGGCGGATTCCCGTTCCGCATCCGTGAGGGCATGGGCATCGCGGAAGATGCGGAGGATGCCCTTTTCCTTGCGCTGGAAGTCGAGCGGCGATCCGGCGGCGGCGAAGTCGCGCTCGTAGGCCGCGAGGCGCGCACGCGTGAGCAAGGCGATTTCGAGATTCGGCGGGATGCGCTCGGCCCGCGCCGAGGCCCGGCAGCGCAGGAGAAAGCGGAAGAGCCAGAGCCATTGCTCCGGGTCCATTTTGGGCCTGAGGCGGAAGGGGGCATCGTCGCGGCCGAACCAGCGCAGGACGAGCCCCGGAATTTCAGGCCCCGCCCAGGGCGCGACCTCGCAGGCCGAAAGCTGGCCGCCATTCGCATAGGACGTGCCGAGCCCCGCCCCTTCCCGCGCCTCGATAAGCGTGACCTTCACGCCGCGCAGGGCGAGTTCATAGGCCGTCGAGGCGCCGATGATGCCGGCGCCAATGACGATGACCGATCGGGGGGCTTTCACGGGACAATACCTTGAGGACGCTTGCCGCCTTGCGCGGCTCATGGCCATAGGCCTAGCAAAGCCGGGCGGCTTTGGCGACGGCAAAAGGGCCGCAGCCGCCCTCGCCTCCCGCCGCGCCCTCGCCTAATCTGGCGCGAGACCATGGAGGGAAAAACTCATGCCGCACCCGACGACACGCCGCCGCCTGCTGCAAGGCGCGGGCGCCATTACACTCATCGCGGTTGGCGGCGCCGTCTGGCGGGCGCATGACCGCGAGGTGTTCGCCACGCCTTCCGGCGCGCCCTACGACCCATGGGCGATGTGGCAATCGCCCGACTATCGGGACACATCGCTCGCGCTTGTGGCGGCGGGCATTCTCGCCTCCAACCCGCATAACACGCAGCCCTGGATCTTCCGCGTGAGCGAGACGGAGATCGAGGTGCTGGCCGATACGAGCCGCGACCTCGGCACGTTCGATCCCTATTTGCGGGAGATGCATATCGGCCTTGGCTGCGCCATCGAGAACATGATGCTGGCGGCGCCGGCAAACGGGTTTTCCGCCGCCGTCGACCTGGCCCCCGGATCGCTGATCGATATCGAGCGCGGCGGCATGGTGCGCGCGGCGACGATCCGGCTTTCGCAAGGGAACGGTGCGGTGGACCCGCATTACGAGGCGATCCCGCATCGCCATACAAACCGCTACGCCTATGACCGGGAGCGCGGCTTTCCCGAGGACCTGCTGCGGCGCTTTACATCGATGCCGGAGAACGGGGATGCCGTGGTTTCGCTGTTCACCGAGGGCGAGGCTTTCGATGCGCTCGGGCGGGCGATCATGGATGCGACGGACGAGATCGTCGCCGATCCCGAGATGATCGAGGACAGTCACCGCTGGTTCCGCGACGGGCCGCGCGAGATGGCGCGAGAGAGGAGCGGGCTCGAACTCGACACGGCAGGGCTTTCGCCTGCGCTGCTGGCGGCGGCGAAGTTCCTGCCCGCGCTTCCCGCCGAGCAGAGCCACGGCGCCTGGGCCGACCAGACGCGCAACACGCATGTGCCGACGGCGGCGCTGCTCGGCACGATCTCCGTGCATGACCGCTACGACCGGCCGCAGGCGCTCGCCGCCGGGCGGGTGTGGCAGCGGCTTCATCTCGAAGCGAGCGCGGCGGGCATTGCCATGCATCCGCTCAATCAGCCGGTCGAGATGATCGACCGCGAGCGGCAGCTCGAAAAGGAGCCCGTTGCGGAAGCGCGGCTTGCGGCCATCACCGGCAATCCGGCCTGGCAGGCGACCTTCGCCTTCCGGGCCGGCTACCCGACGCGGGACGCGATGGCGAGCGCAAGGCGGAGCGTGGAAGAGGTGACGGAGGCGGGGTGAAGGCGCGCCTCACCTCGTTACCTGCATCCCGAAAAGCACTATGCGTCATTGCGAGGGGGCGAAGCCGACGAAGCAATCCAGGAGCAGCAAGCGCAGAGCCTGCGGCCCCTGGATTGCTTCGCTTCGCTCGCAATGACGGTTACTTTTATTGGCCCTTCCGCGAGGCCGCGACTTCTTCCGAAGGCGGCGGCAGGGTCTCGACATAGATGGAGCGGCTCGGGAAGGCAAAGCCCGTGCCGGCGCCTTCGACGATCTGCTTGATGCGATAGGCGAGCGCTTCCTTCACCGCGAGCCATTCGCCCCAGACGATGGTCTTCGTGAAGCAGTAGACCATGATGTCGATGGAAGAATCGTTGAAGCTGTCGACGCGCACGAAGAGCGGGGCGACGGGCGGCTGCACGAAGTCATCGGTCGAGGTGAGATAATTCTCGATA
>PNMC01000244.1 GCA_013823365.1 Parvibaculum sp.
ACCTTGACCAATATCGCCAGCGGCAAGCCGCTCGGACCGAGCGACCTTGCGCTCGCGCATACCAAGCGTCTCCATTTGCTGATCGTCGATGGCAGCTTGACCGACTACCAGCATATCCATCCGGTGGCTGACCCGGCCAAGCCCGGCCAGTGGCGCTTCGATTTCACGCCTCTATTAGCGCGCACTTACAAGGTCTGGGCGGACGCGACGCTCCCTGACGGCACGCAAGAATATATCGGCGCCGAGCTTGTGGCCGGTGCCGAGAAGGCGCCTCTACCGAGTACGGCGACGGTTATGACGGCTGAAAAGGACGGTCTCAAATTCTCGCTGTCCTTCTCAAAGCCGCTGAAGGTCGGGCAGGCCGCGCAGGGCAGCATTGCGATCGTCGATGCCAAGACGGGCAAGCCCTTCGCCGCACTGCAACCGATCATGGGCGCATTTGGCCATATCGTCGCGTTTGCGGGGAACTGGGACTCGATCGAGCATGTCCACCCGCTCGGAGAAGAACCGAAGTGGGAAGGCGAGCGGAGTGGCCCGGCGATCAACTTCCACATCCAGCCCGAGCAATCGGGCGTTCTTAAATTGTTTGCGCAAGTCCGAGCCAATGGACGGGAGACGATCGTCCCGTTTACGGCAAATGTTGTACCCTGACGGTCACAGTCGAACGAGGAGAATGAAGATGGACGACCTCGACATGGCACTGGCCAGGCTGGCACACGCGCCAATCCCGGCATCGCTCGATGGCCTTGAGGACCGTGTGCTGGCTCGCATTGGCGCGATCGGCAGCACGCGTGGCCCGTCGCTGATGCTGGCAGGCGGCGGCGCGGCAATATTCGCCCTTATCCTCGGCGTAACGATGGGGGCAGACCTACCTCGTCGCGAGGTAGCACGACAGGACGTGGCAGGGCTGTTCGGTGAGCCGCCCTATGCCCTGTCCACCCTGTTCGGCGCATGATCTCCTTACGGTTTCGCCAGTGGCTGGCCATCGCCGGGATTGCCCTGCTTGCCGGCATCGCTGGTGTTGTGATCGGGCGCGCACTTCTGCCAACAGCCGCTCCTGCTACCATCGATTTCCACCAATTCGTCCATGAGGGTCTTGATCTCGACGCCGATCAACGCTCGGCACTCGAACAGCTTGAACTCCGCTTTGCCGCCCGCCGACGCGCGCGCGAGCTGGAATTGCGACGTGACAATGCCCGGCTGGCCGAAGCAATCGCCGAGGAGCATGATGCCGGGCCGAAGGTCGCCGCCGCGGTGAATCAGGCGCATGTCGCGATGGGCGAACTGCAAAAAGATACACTTGCGCACGTCTTTGCCATGCGCAAAATCCTGCGACCGGCACAGGCAGTGCGCTTCGATGCGGCGGTCGTTCGGGCGCTGACCGAAGAGCGTCGGTGACGATTGATCTCGCTACCGCTTCTGATGGAGAGCTGGCGAGTCTCGCGCTGGCAGGACGTCAAGCTGCCTATGGCGAGATCATGCGGCGTCACCGTGAACCGCTGCTTCGCCTGATCCGCGCGCATACCGGCGCCAATGACGAGTCCGTCGATGTCCTTCAGGACTGTTTCGTCGCGGCTTTTGCGAGCCTCGGCCAGCTCGATCTGACACGGCCGATGCGCCCCTGGCTCGCCCGGGTCGCGATCAACAAGGCACGCGATTGGCGGCGACGGCGCACGGTGCGTCAGTTCTTCTCGATGGCACTGCCATTGACACCCGACATAGCGGCTTCAATCGCGGACGACGCACCTGGGGCCGAAACACTCCTGACAGATCGAGCCGCCCTCAACTTCACGATGGCTGCCCTCGCTTCCTTGCCGACCAACCTGAAGGAGCCGCTGATTTTGAGCGCGTTCGATGGTTGGCCGCAGGCGGCGATCGGCGATTTCCTCGGGATCAGCGAAAAAGCGGTCGAGACACGGATCAGCCGAGCGCGGCAACGGCTGCGAGCACTGCTGCCAGCGCCGAACGGATAACGAGGCGATCGCGACTTTCCACACTCGAGTCCGTTCTCCCTGGAAAATGATACAGACCCAGACCCTAAACGATCACAGTTCAAAAGGAGCGACTTCATGCGGGGGCATCGATTGGCCCTAACCAAGCCCGCCACATAATACTAGTGGAGCGTCAGTCTTGAGCCATGCGCGGAAAAACCCGCATCAGCTCTTCGAGCTTGACCGCCCTTGCTTCAGCATCGCCACTGGCGGCAGCTTCGTCGAGACAATGGCTGACGTGACCGCGCAAGAGTTCGGCCTCGACTTTCGATAATGCGGCCCGTGCCGCCTGCACCTGTGTCACGACGTCGATACAGTAACGGTCGTTGCCGATCATCGCGGCAATCCCCCTGACTTGCCCCTCGATGCGCGCCAGCCGCTTTTCCAAAGCATCCTTGTTACCGCTGTATCCTCGCATGTGTTCCTCTTATCCAAGTCCGGGTTGCATATACCCCTTAGGGGTACTATATAATGTTGGCGGCGGCGACCGCAACCCTCGGCTTGGTGCATTGGCGAGCACATTGGAATCGCCAATGTCGATTTGGGCCGAAATGCAACGATCAAGGAAACAAGCGATGCCTCGGATGACCTCGATATCGATCTTACCGGCCATGTTGTTAGCCGGTTGTGCCACCACCGGCGACCGCACCGCGACAAGCGCAGAGCGTTCAGCTTGCGAAAAAATGGAAAAGAACATGGGGCTCGGCAGTCCTCACGATCATGGCGAAATGAAGGGCAGAGGACTGAACTCGATGAACCTGAGCCACGACCGATGTGTCAAAATCCTCGCCCAACCAAACTGATACTGATGTCTGGCGGGCGTTACGGCCCGCCGGACATCATTACCCATGATGGGAATTTCAGATGACCGAAACAGCCATCCCGACCGATGCCGTGAAGGACTGCTGTTCGGGCTCTCCCCAAGAAGATACGGGCGTCCTCATAAAAGACCCTGTCTGCGGGATGATCGTCACACCTTCAGCGTCGACGCTGACGACGACGCATGATGGCCATCCTTATTATTTCTGTTCGGCAGGATGCCTTTCAAAGTTTTCTGCCGATCCCGCCAGATACCTTGATGATCGTCCACGTATCGAGCCGGTCGCCGTCGCGGGTGCAATCTGGACCTGTCCGATGCACCCCGAGATTCGTCGCGATGGTCCCGGTTCCTGTCCGATCTGCGGGATGGCGCTCGAGCCCGAAGCGCCTTCGCTAGACGATGCGCCGAACCCCGAGCTGGTCGATTTTACCCGGCGTTGGTGGGTTTCGGCGGCGCTGTCGGTGCCATTGCTGGTGCTCACGATGGGAACCGATTTGCTCGGGCTTCATCTCGTCAGCGCGGCGATTTCGCCGTGGCTCCAACTTGCCTTGGCCGCGCCGATCGTCCTGTGGGCAGGCGCTCCGTTTTTCGTTCGTGGCTGGAATTCGCTCAAGACGCGCCACCTCAACATGTTCACGCTGATTGCGATCGGTGTCGGTGCCGCGTTCCTTTACAG
>PNMC01000245.1 GCA_013823365.1 Parvibaculum sp.
GGGTTCGAGGACAACCAGATCAGGAAATACACGTTCAACCTTGCGCCCTTCCTCACCGATGCGAGCGCGATCCAGCAGGGCTATCTTTCCTCCGAGCCCTACATGATCCGCCAGGAGGGCGTGGAGCCGCAGGTGTTCCTGCTGTCCGACTATGGCTATCCGGGCTATGCTGCCTTCATTCTCGCAAGCGACCGGATGATCGCCGACGACCCGGAGGTCGTGCAGGCCTTCGTCGATGCGAGCATTCGCGGCTGGGTCAGCTATCTCTATGGCGATCCCTCGCCCGCAAACGCGCTCATCAAGCGCGACAATCCGGAAATGACCGACGAGGTGATCGCCAACGCCATCGCGCTGATGAGGGAAAACGGCATCGTCGATTCAGGCGAGGCGCTCGAACTCGGCGTCGGCGCGATGACGGATGCGCGCTGGCAGCGCTTCTATGACGAGATGGTGGCAGCGGGTGTCTACGATGCGAGCCTCAATCTCCACAGCGCCTATACGCTGGAATTCGTCAATCGCGGCGTGGGCATCGAGCTGAAGAAGGAACTGACGGGCGAATGAGCGCGGCCGGGGCGGCCTCCCCCTCTCTCATCGAACTCAGCGGCATCGGCAAGACCTATGCAAACGGCACGGTTGCGCTGACGGGGGTCGATGCGTCCATTCGCGAGGGCGGGTTCGTGTCGCTGGTCGGGCCGTCGGGTTGCGGCAAGAGCACGTTGCTGCGGATCGTTGCGGGGCTGATCGCGGAGGATCGCGGCAAGCTCGACTGGCCGGCGTCCGGCGCGCGGCCGCATGACATCGGCTTCGTCTTTCAGGATGCGACGCTGATGCCCTGGGCGAGCGTGACGGACAATGTCTATCTGCCGCTGAAGCTGAAAGCTGTGAGCCGCGCCGAAGCGGGCCCGCGCATCGAGGCGGCGCTTTCGCGCGTGGGGCTTTCCGATTTCGCGTCCGCCTTCCCGCGCGAGCTTTCAGGCGGCATGAAGATGCGCGTGTCCATCGCGCGGGCGCTGGTGACCGAGCCGCCGGTGCTGCTGATGGACGAGCCTTTCGCGGCGCTCGACGAATTCACGCGGGAGAAGCTCGACGACGATCTCCTCTCGCTCTGGCAGGCGCAGCGCTTCACCACCATCTTCGTGACGCACAGTATTTACGAGTCCGTTTTCCTTTCAGAGCGGGTGCTGGTGATGGGCGCGCGGCCGGGGCGCATCCTTGCGGAAATCGAGATCGGCGAGCCCTATCCGCGCGGGCGCGCGTTCCGCGAGTCCCCTCGCTATGTGGAAATCTGCGCGCGGGTGAGCGCGGCGCTGCGCGAGGGGGCCGCGATATGAAGCGCGACGACACGCTTTCCGCGCGGCTCATGCGCATTCTCGTGCCGGTGGCGGCGGGCATTCTCTTCCTGCTGCTCTGGGAAGCATTCGTGACGATCCGCGAGATACCGCGCTTCGTGCTGCCGGCGCCTTCGGTGATCTTCGAGAGCCTTGTCCAGAATTTCAGCTCGCTGATGGGATCGCTCTGGGTGACGTTGCGCGTGACCATCGCGGCCTTCCTGCTCGCGGTGGTGGGGGGCGTCGGGCTTGCGATCCTCTTTTCGCAGAGCCGGCATGTGGAGATGGCGCTCTTTCCCTATGCCATCGTGCTGCAGGTGACACCGGTCGTTTCCATTGCGCCGCTCATTCTGATCTGGGTCGGCTATGACAATGTGGAATTCGCGCTGCTGATCCTTGCGTGGATCGTCGCCTTCTTTCCGATCCTCTCCAACACGACGCTGGGGCTTCGCTCGGCGGACCACAATCTGCGCGATCTCTTCCGGCTCTACGGCGCCTCGCGCTGGCAGGTGCTGACGGAGCTGCAACTTCCCTCCGCCCTGCCCTATATCCTTGCGGGCCTGAAGATTTCCGGCGGGCTCGCGCTGATCGGCGCAGTGGTGGCGGAGTTCGTGGCGGGGTCGGGCTCGGGCAACGGACTTGCCTGGCGGATCGTGGAGGCGGGGAACCGGCTCGATATTCCGCGCATGTTCGCAGCGCTTTTCCTGCTCTCGGCGCTCGGGATTGCGATCTTTTTCAGCCTGAGCCTGCTCGAGAACCGGCTGTTGCGGCGCTGGCATGAAAGCGCGGTGCGGCGGGAGGGCTGATACCGCCATATTTACTTTAATTATTTGTTATATATAAAAATTCACACGCCCGTTGACGTTCAATATGAAAAAACCCATCTTACGTGGGAAATAGCCCGTTACGCTTGCGTCCGGGCGCGCGCGCTCCTATTCCTTCGCCGGACATTTGTCGGCGCGCATTTTCCGGTATCAGGGACGCAGAAATGGCTCAACACACCCGCAAGGGCGCACAATTTCAGGCAGTGACGGCGAACCGCCTCTCGGACGGGATCGTGGTCTACCTCACGGCCGATGCCGAATGGTCGGAATCGCTGCAGGACGCCGCCGTGGCCGAAGGCAAGGAAGCGGCGGAAGCCCTGCTCGCGAAAGCCGCCCCCACCGTCGAGAACAACACGGTTGTGGAACCCTATCTGTTCGAGGTCGCCCGCGAGGAGAGCGGCATCCGCGCGGCGAGCGTGCGCGAGACGATCCGCCAGGCGGGGCCGACCGTGCGCCTCGATCTCGGCAAGCAGGCGGAACTTTCCGGCGTTCATGGTTGATCGGCACGATT
Source organism: Parvibaculum sp. (assembly GCA_013823365.1). Classification (GTDB taxonomy): domain Bacteria; phylum Pseudomonadota; class Alphaproteobacteria; order Parvibaculales; family Parvibaculaceae; genus Parvibaculum. Next base: position 2,664 of record PNMC01000245.1, read on the forward strand.
GAAGAGCCGCAAGGCAAAGGCAGAAGTTCATGTATCGTTACGACGAATTCGACCAGCAGATCGTCAATGAGCGCGTGGCGCAGTTCCGCGGCCAGGTGGCGCGGCGGCTTTCGGGCGAGCTGACGGAAGACGAGTTCAAGCCGCTCCGGCTGATGAACGGCGTCTATCTGCAGCTTCACGCCTATATGCTGCGGGTCGCCATTCCCTATGGCACGCTGTCCTCGCGCCAGCTGCGGATGCTTGCGCATCTCGGCCGCAAATACGATCGCGGCTATGGCCACTTCACCACACGGCAGAACCTGCAATACAACTGGCCGGCGCTGAAAGACATGCCGGACCTGCTGGCGGAACTCGCGACCGTCGAGATGCATGCGATCCAGACGTCGGGCAACTGCATCCGCAACGTGACCTCCGACCAGTATGCGGGCGCAGCGAAAGCCGAGATCGAAGACCCGCGCATCATTTCCGAAGTGATCCGGCAGTGGTCGACCTTCCATCCGGAATTCTCGTTCCTGCCGCGCAAGTTCAAGATCGCCGTGTCCGGCACGCCGGACGACCGCGCCGCGATCCGCGTGCACGATATCGGCATCCAGATCGTGCAGGACGCCAAGGGCAATGTCGGCTACGAGGTCTATGTCGGCGGCGGGCTTGGCCGCACGCCGATGATCGGCAAGAAGATCGGCGATTTCGTGCCGAAGGAAGACCTGCTCGCCTATCTCGAAGCGGTCATGCGCGTCTACAACATGTATGGACGGCGCGACAATATCTACAAGGCGCGCATCAAGATCCTCGTGCATGAGATCGGCGC
>PNMC01000246.1 GCA_013823365.1 Parvibaculum sp.
AGCGTCCGGCAGGCTTTGGGCGTGGACTACGGCGGACGCATCACCTTCGTTGTGGACGATCAGCGCCGGGTCTATGTCGAGAGGGTCGCGGAAGAGGCAAGCGATCCGGTCGTGGATCGCTTCCTCGAATTTCTGGCGCAGGACATGAGCAAGCATCCCGGCACCTCCGTTGCTGCGCTGCCCGCCAGCCTGCGCGATCGCATGGCCGCGCTTGTCGGGGACATGGACGTCGACTTCGATGCCGGGATTGATGGGGATGTCGCGCTCTAGCCATGATTACGATCAATGGCTGGACCATTCTGGCGCATCCCCTCTTTCTCGATCAGTTGGAAAAGCTGACCGGCTCTGTTGAGGCGTTGAAGGCAAAAAAGCCCGACGAATATCAAAGGAACGCAAGCACGAAGCTCTTGGCGGCTTTGAACAAGCTGGTGTTCCAGACCATCCCTGCCGATCCGTCTGCGGCCGTCTATCGGCAAGGCTCGACGCTCGGCGAGGCACACAAGCACTGGTTTCGGGCAAAATTCGGCAATGGTCGTTTCCGCCTGTTCTTCCGCTATGACTCGACCGCGAAAATCATCATCTTCGCCTGGGTGAATGATGAAACGACTTTGCGCACCTATGGTGCGAAGACCGATGCCTACAAGGTTTTCAAAGGGATGCTGGAGGACGGCAATCCGCCCGACGATTGGGCCGCGCTTCGTAAAATCGCGTCCGATCAGGCAGCCGTTGACCGGTTTAAAAAAGCCTCGTCCCAGAAGCCATAATACATGCTGTCGAATGCCGCAGGACTGGGCGCTGCCCTTTGGGCCGGGCTTTTGGCTGCACCGGAACCACGTCGATGGCGCGTGTTCGTCATTCGGCTTCAGTCTCGTACCGCAAGAACGGCGGCAGACACTTCGCGGGACGCTCCATCCGGTTCGGGAGCCAGTCTCACGTGGCCGGTCGTAATCGTCACGGCGGCACTATGATGAGGATGGGCTTTCCGTCCTCTTCGACGGACGGGCGGATCGCGTGCGACGAGGAAAAGCCGGCGTCCGGTCCGCCGACAGCTGGCACACGCCCGCACCCAAGCGCGGCTTGCGTATCGTAGAGCTCCACTGGAACCCCAAGCCTAGCCCCGGAGAACCTAATCGAGTCCTACTACCTATGGTAGGTGGTTGGGACAACGGGATAAGCCTTCAGATGCAGATCGAAGATCAAGAAAAATGAGACGAATATGGCTCAAAATTGGAACCAAGCTTGCCGTTAGTCTCAACTCATCCGGTATTGCTTGATCGATTCAATATCTTGATTTGGCGGGTGCCAATCATTGTTGAGCCAAACGAGCTAACTCATTGATTTTCTTTCTGCTCCAAGCGCATGGGGGTCGCCGAGGAACCCGCCCCGGCCGGGACACGGAATCCCGGCCGGGTGCCGCCATCAAGTCCATCCGGTCCGTCAGGCGGCGCGTTCCTTGTCTCGCGCATGGGCGAGACGGTAGACCGCGGGCAGCACGAGCAGCGTGAGGACGGTGGAGGAGAGGATCCCCCCGATCACCACCGTGGCGAGCGGACGCTGCACCTCCGCGCCCGCGCTCGTCGCCAGCGCCATTGGTACGAAGCCGAGCGAGGCGACAAGCGCCGTCATCAACACCGGGCGAAGGCGTGTAAGGGCACCCTGCCAGATCGCTTCATCAAGGCAGAGCCCCTGCGCTCGCAGGTTCTTGATGAAACTGATGATGACGAGGCCGTTCAGTACCGCAACGCCCGACAGCGCGATGAAGCCGACGCCCGCCGAGATCGAGAGCGGCATTCCCCGAAGCGCCAGCGCCGCGATCCCGCCGGTCAGCGCGAGGGGCACGCCCGAGAAGACGAGTAACGCATCCCTCGCCGTACCAAGGCTCGCGAAGAGCAAGGCGAAGATCAGCACCAGCGCCGCAGGCACGACGATGGAAAGCCGCTTCGCCGCCGAGACGAGCTGCTCGAACTGTCCGCCCCATTCGAACCAGTAGCCGGGCGGCAATCGCACCTGCGCCTCCACGGTATCGCGCGCCTCGTCCACGAACGAACCCAGATCGCGCTCGCGGATATTGGCCGTTACCGTGATCCGCCGCTTGCCATTCTCCCGGCTGATCTGGTTCGGACCGGGCGCAAGGCCGATCTCCGCCACCTCGCGAAGCGGCACGACGCGCGGCATGCCATCGCCGAAGGGCGAGTAGGAGGCAGGCGCGAAGCGGTCCTCCGCTTCATGCGCGGGCGGCAGCGGAATGGGCAGCTCGCGCAAGCGGTCCATATCCTGGCGGAGCGCCTCCGGCAGCCGCACCAAGACGGGCGTGCGCCAGTCTCCTTCATAGAAGGTACCCGCCCGCGCACCTCCCACTGCCGCCTGCACGACCGCCTGCACCTCCGCCACGGAGAGCCCAAGCCGGGCGGCAACATCGCGTTTCACCGAGATGGAAAGCACGGGAAGCCCTTGCACCTGCTCCACCTGCACGTCGGCCGCCCCCTCAATCCGCTGAACGACGGCCGCCACCTCGTTCGCCGAGGCGAGGAGCCTCTCCATGTCGTCGCCAAATATTTTGATGCCGACATCCGAACGAACACCCGAAATGAGCTCATTGAAGCGCAGCTCGATGGGTTGCGAGACCTCGTAGTTCGCCCCTGGTATGGCGGCGAGCTTTTCGTCGATCTCTCGCAGGAGCTCGGCCTTCCGTTTGCGCGGGTTCGGCCAGGAGGAACGTGGCTCGATCATGACATAGGCATCAGAGATGCTGGGCGGCATCGGGTCGGTCGCGATCTCCGCCGTGCCTGTCCGGGCGAAAACCTCGCGCACTTCGGGTAATTCGTGAAGGGCGCGCTCCACCTGCTTCTGCATTTCGATCGATTGCGTGAGACTGGTGCCCGGCATGCGCAGCACCTGAACAGCGACATCGCCCTCGTCGAGCCGCGGGATGAACTCCGTGCCGAAGCGCGTCGCGCCGAACGCGGCGACAAACACGAGCGCCGCCGCCGCGATAGCAACCGTCTTCTGACGACCGAGCGCGAAGCGGAGTGCGGGCCGGTAGCCCTTCTCCGCCCAGCGCATCACGGGGTTTTCCTTCTCCTCCACATCGCCGCGTACAAAGATGGCGATGGCCGCGGGAACGAAGGTAATCGCCAGCGCCATCGCACCGAGAAGCGCAAGCACGACTGTGATTGCCATCGGTGCGAACATCTTTCCTTCAACGCCCGTCAGCGTGAGGATCGGCAGATAGACGACGGTGATGATGAAGGAGCCGAACATGGCCGGCGTTATCACCTCGCGCGTTGCATCCACCACCACCGCGAAGCGTTCGTCGAGTCCGAGCATGCGCCCCAGATGTTTTCTTTCCTCGGAAAGGCGCCTCAGGCAGTTCTCCGTGATGATGACGGCACCATCCACGATCAAACCGAAGTCGATGGCACCAAGACTCATTAGATTGGCGCTGACGCGGTATTCCACCATTCC
>PNMC01000247.1 GCA_013823365.1 Parvibaculum sp.
AGCTTTGTGAAGCGGCCAGTTCTGGCGCGATGTGACTCAGCATGCCGCCGCCCGCACACGGCCGGCAAAGGCATCGGCGATGAAACGCCCACCCAGCTCCAGCCCTGTCTGGTCGATACTGTGGCCGAGCCCCGGCGAAACATGCCATTCGACCGGCACCTCCGCCGCTCCAAGCGCCTGCACCGCCATATACATGCGCGTGACGGGCAGCATGTCGTCCAGCTCGCCATGCACCATCAACACCGGCGGGCGCCCCCGGATTTCATCCGGCAGACGCTCCGGCATGGCAAGCGCGCCGGAAAACCCGGCGATGCAGGCGGGTGGCACTGCCATACGCAGGCCAACATGCAGCGCCATCATCGTGCCCTGGCTGAAGCCGACCAGCGCAAGCCGCGAGGCATCGAGCCCGCGCGAGGCAAGCTGCTCGGCGATGAAGGCTTCAAGTACCGGTGCCGCCGCAGAGACACCCGCCGCGATTTCCGCCGGATCGAGCCGCGAGATCGGAAACCATTGATAGCCCATCGGATTGCCGTCGCAGCGTTGCGGCGCATTGGGCGAGATGAAATCCGCGTCCGGCAGAAGCGGCTGCCAGAATGGCGCGAGCGCGATGAGGTCGTTGCCATCCGAGCCATATCCATGACAGAGGATCACGAGCTGCTCCGCCTTGCCGCTTGCCGCCGCCACCATCGGTCCTGTCAGGCTCATCTCTCGCTCTCCCCTTTCGCGGCGGCGCCCCGCACGCTATCAATTCGCACCACCCTATCAGCAGTTTCACGCAGGATGAAAAAGCGGGATGCAGGTGCTCCGCTTCGCCCCGAGCCCGAATGGATGGCTCCATCTCGGCCACGCCTATTCCGCTCTCTTCGCCTTCGAAATGGCGAAGCGCCTTGGCGGCCGCTTTCTGCTGCGCATCGAGGATATAGATATCGGCCGCTGCCGCCCGGAATACGAGCAGGCAATTTACGAGGATCTGCGCTGGCTCGGCCTCGACTGGGAAGAACCTGTACGCCGCCAATCCGAGCATTTTGCGGAATATGAGCGCTATCTGAAACGTCTGCGCGATATGGGCCTCGTTTATCCCTGCTTCGCGACGCGCAAGGAAATACAGGATGCGATTGCCGCGAGCGGAATCCCGCCGCGGAACTGGCCCACGGATCCGGACGGCGCGCCGCTCTATCCCGGCATCTACAAGGACATTCCCCGCGACAAGCTCAGCCGCCACATGTGGGAGGGCCGGACCTATGCCTGGCGGCTCGACATGGAAAAGGCGAAGGCCGAAGCCGAACGCCTCAATGGCGGTCCCATCGCTTTCACCGAGGAAGGCAAAAGCACACGCGGGGACGCGGGGGCACTGCCGATCGAGCCGGAACTTTTCGGCGATGTGGTGATCGCGCGCAAGGACGTGCCCACGAGCTATCACCTCTCGGTGACGGTGGACGACGCGCTGCAGGGCGTGACGCTCGTCACACGTGGGCAGGACCTTTTCCCCGCAACCTATATCCACCGCATCCTGCAGGTACTGCTCGGCTTTCCAGAACCCCGCTATCACCATCACGGCCTGATCCGCGACGAAGCGGGGCGGCGCCTTTCCAAAAGCGCAAGGGATATGGGCCTGCGCGAGTTGCGCGCAGCCGGAGAAACACCCGCCAGTATCCGCCGCATGGTCGGCCTTTAACCATAAGGGCAGCCGCTCCGGAGAGCTGGCGCGGAACCTGCTTCCTGAAACTCGAACATGACGGTTTGCGCCCAAAGCGGGACGAAACCGTGCCTTTTCGAGCCTGTGGAGCCCCCCAATGGCGACGACCGAGACGCCTTCCGTGCCGAAATCGCGCATCGACTGGATCGATGCAGCGAAAGGCCTGACCATCATTCTCGTGGTCATGGAACACACGACCTTCGGCGTTCAGAACGCCCTCGGCGTCCTGCCGCCTTTTTTCGGCGCGCTGGCGGAATTCGCCAAGCCTTTCCGCATGCCCCTCTTCTTCCTCGTCGCCGGCCTCTTTGCCTGGAAGGCGCTCTTTGGCGATCTCCGCAAATTCGTGGACGGGAAGATCGTCCACTTCGCCTATTTCTATCTGCTCTGGTCCGTCATCCAGATCGGCCTGAAGATCGCCGTTCCCCATGACGGCCCGTGGCAGGTCACCTATGTCGACCTGCTGATGATCCCGATCCAGCCTTTCGCTGTGCTCTGGTTCATCTACTCGCTCGCCATGTTCTTCGGTGCGATGCGTCTCTTGCGGAGCGCGCGGCCCTTCTTCGTCATCTTCTTCGCCACCGCACTCTATTTCCTGCGTCTCGACACGGGCTGGATGCTGGTCGACGAGTTCGCCTGGCGCTTCATCTGGTTCGTCCTCGGCGTCTATGGCGCACGTCAGATTTTCGAGCTCGCCGACTGGGCGCGCGCGCATCCTGCCAAAGGGTCGTTCCTTTCACTCCTGCTTCTCGTGAGCATCGGCAGCACCGTCTTCTCGCACCTTGTCGATATTCGAGCGTTCGAACTGCTGATGGGAATCGCGGGTGCCGGTGCCGCCATCATGCTCGTCTCCATTGCCGCTTCGCGCGGACTGGCGATACCGCTCACCTATGTCGGCAAACATTCGCTCTACATATTCCTCGCCTTCTTCCTGCCCATGGCGGCCACGCGCATGGTGCTCGTGAAACTCGGCATGGAGAATGGCGACCTCGTAACCCTTGCCACGGTGTGTGTCGCCGTCGTTGCGCCGATCGTCGGCTACAGGCTCATCGAGAAGACGCCGCTCAACTTCCTCTTCATCCGGCCGGATATGTTCCGCCTGACGGCGCCGCGCAATATGAACCGCAATGTCGTCCTCGCGGCGGGTGGCGACTAGCTCCCGAGAAACCAGCCGAGCAGCACGGTGAGCGTGACAAGGCTCACGCCCGTCGACAGAACCACCGTGCTCGACGCCGCGCCCGGTGCCGCCTGATAGCGGTTCGCGAGGATCGAGGAATAGACACCCGTCGGCATGGCCGCGAGCAGTGTCGCCGCCGTCACCCAGAGCGGCTCCAGCCCGAACACATATTGCGTCATCGCGAAGACAAGCGCGGGATGGACCGTGAGCTTGAAGAAGGTCGTGATGGAAGCAGCCCCCACCGAACGGCGGATGCTGTAGCGCGTCAGCATGGCGCCGAGCACGAAAAGCGCGCAGGGGATTGCCGAGCGCGCAACCATCTCAAGCGATGTATCGACAATGCCGGGTAGCGGCACACCGAGCTGGCCGTAAACGACGCCGCAGGCAATGCCGATAATGACGGGATTGCGCACCGTATTCATCAGCCCCTGCTTCAGGATCGAACCGAAGCTCGGCACCTCGCTGCCATCGCGCACCCGCGTAAGCTCCAGCAGGAAGGTCGCGATGGTGAAGAGGATAATGCCGTGAAAGGCGAGGATCAGGAAAACCGGCGTGCCGGCTTCGGGCCCGAAGCCCGT
>PNMC01000248.1 GCA_013823365.1 Parvibaculum sp.
TTGGCATCGGCGCCATCGGCGGCGTGATCGTGGTCCTCACGGTTCCGCTGCTCGACAAGCTCCATATCGACGACGTGGTCGGCGCGATCCCCGTCCACCTCTTCGCCGGTATCTGGGGCACCATGGCGGTCCCGCTGACCAATGCGGACACGAGCTTCGCCATCCAGGCGACGGGCGTGATCTCCATCGGCATCTTCGTCGCCGTGACGAGCCTCGTGCTCTGGCTGGCGCTCCGCTTCACGATCGGCATCCGCTGCTCGGAAGAGGAGGAGATGATGGGTCTCGACAAGGCGGAGATCGGCGTCGAAGCCTATCCGGAGTTCACCAACTGACGAATCTCTCGGGCGGGGCCCTTCCTCGGGGCCCCGCTCTCTCCCACGGCTGCCGGCCCTTGCCACCACTTCCGGGCCAGGCAGCATCACTTGAGCCCGCAGGTCCCCCTGCGGGCTCTTTTTATGCGGGCAGGCCCTTCCGCCCATTCACGCGGCATATTCGCAATCTGCATAAAAATTAGCCCTGTTGCCTCGAAATGCAGGTCATTCCGTAGGCAGCGACCAGACGCCCTTTCCTCTTATTTTCCCTAAGCCGCTGATCGGAAAGGCCTGGCCGCTGCCTGCTGCCATGGCATGCATATTGATTATGCAATCCGCTGAAGAATGAGGCCGCATGCCCATCAAGGGAGCAGCAAGCGGCCGCGATCCGCACCCGCAGTCAATGCCGGGGCGGACGGGTGGCAATCGAAAGGGAGATCCTTCATGGAAGAGATAGAGACTGCGGTGGCCGGGCTCGGCACCGGCGGCGACGTGTTTTTCATCCTCATAGGCGCGATCCTCGTCTTCGCGATGCATTCGGGCTTCGCCTTCCTCGAGGTCGGCACGGTGCGCCACAAGAACCAGGTCAACGCGCTGGTGAAGATCCTCGCGGATTTCGCCGTCTCGACCATCGCCTATTTCATGATCGGCTACATGGTGGCCTATGGCGTCACCTTCTTCGTCAATGCCGCGGTGCTGAGCGGCACGGAAACCATGGAAGGCGTCGAATTCGCGGCCCAGGGCCTCGATCTCGTGAAGTTCTTCTTCCTCCTCACCTTTGCCGCCGCCATCCCCGCCATCATCTCGGGCGGCATCGCCGAACGCGCCCGCTTCTGGCCGCAGGCCGCCGCGACCGCGATCATCGTCGGCCTGGTCTATCCCTTCTACGAGGGCCTCGTCTGGAACGGCAATTTCGGCTTCCAGGACTGGCTCGAAGCCACATTCGGCGCGCCCTTCAACGATTTCGCGGGCTCGATCGTGGTCCATGGCGTGGGCGGCTGGCTCGCCTTTTCCGCCGTCATCCTGCTCGGCCAGCGTCAGGGCCGCTATACGAGGGAAGGCAAGCTCATCGGCTTCCCGCCCTCCTCGATCCCCTGGCTCGCGCTCGGCTCCTGGCTCCTTTGCATCGGCTGGTTCGGCTTCAACGTCGTCTCCGCCCAGTCCCTCGAAGGCGTGTCGGGCCTCGTCGCCATGAATTCGCTCCTCGCCATGGCGGGCGGCATCCTTGCCTCGCTCGTCGCCGGCCGGAACGACCCGGGCTTTATCCATAACGGCGCACTGGCGGGCCTCGTCGCGGTCTGCGCGGGCTCGAATGTCATGCACCCGGCCGGCTCCTTCGTGGTCGGCGCGGTCGCGGGCGTGCTTTTCGTCGTGATGTTCGACCTCTGCCAGCGCCGCCTGAAGATCGACGACGTACTGGGCGTCTGGCCCCTTCACGGGCTTTGCGGCCTCTGGGGCGGCATCGCGGCCGGGATTTTCGGCCTCGCCGAACTGGGCGGGCTCGGCGGCGTCGCCTTCATGAGCCAGCTTGTCGGCTCGCTCGCAGGCGTGACCTATGCCGCCGTCGCAGGCTTTGCCGTCTATGGCCTGCTGAAGGTCGTGACCGGCATCCGCCTCTCGCCAGAGGAGGAGCATCGCGGCGCCGACCTCTCGATCCACCGGATCGGCGCCAACCCGGAATCGGAGATTCCGCAACGCTGACCGGAACCCCGCGCCGCACCACGGGAAGCAGCCCATAACGGATTTGTTAACGCGCCGTTAAATATTTGCTTCCAATTTTGTGGATAAGGCGCGGGAATTCCACAGCTTTTTCCACCGGGCGAAGCGGGCCTGAACACTGGACCGCTTCGCCGCCCATGGTTAAGATCGCGCCGTTCTGCTCTTCGGGTTCATCACCCGGTCCTTGCGTATTTTGTGGTGCGCGGGTCCGAGCGCCACAGGAACTTGTGCGATCCCCATGACAGCGAGCGCCACCTCCCGCTTCGAAGGGCTGCCCGACAGCCCCTTCCCGCGCCTCAACGCGCTGATCGAAGGGGTCGAGCCCGGCAAGCCGCCGCTCATCATGTCGCTGGGCGAGCCGCAACACCCCTTTCCCGCTTTCGTGACCGGGGAAATTTCCCGGCATTCTGCGCTTTTCGGCAAGTACCCGCCGATTATCGGCACCGAGGCCTTCCGCGCGGCCGCTACAGGCTGGCTTGGCCGCCGCTATGGCATCGCGGACCGGATCGGCAAGGGCCTCGCCCTCGATCCGGAGCATCAGGTGCTGCCCGTGAACGGCACCCGCGAAGCGCTGTTCCTGATCGCCCAGGTCGCGACCCCGCCGGAAAAGGCAGGCAGGCGCCCGGCGATCCTGATGCCGAACCCCTTCTACCAGTGCTATGCCGCGGCAGCCCTCGCCGCAGGCGCCGAGCCCGTCTATATCGCCGCGACAAGCGACAATGGCTTCATGCCGGATTTCGAGGCCCTGCCCGAAGAGCTGCTCGCCCGCACGGCGATGATCTATTTCTGCAGCCCGGCCAATCCGCAAGGCTCCGTCGCGAGCCTCGACTATCTCAAGGGCCTCATCGCGCTTGCCCGCCGCCACGGCATCACGCTCGCAATCGACGAATGCTATGCCGACATCTACGACCGCGAGCCGCCTGCCGGCGCACTGCAGGCCGCGCTCGCGATCCATGACGGCCCAGACAGCGGAAAAGAGGGCGATCCCTTCGCCAATATCATCGTCTTTCACTCGCTCTCGAAGCGATCAAGCCTGCCGGGGCTGCGCTCGGGCTTTTGCGCAGGCGAAAAGGCGCTGATGCAGCGCTTCCGCAATTTCCGCAACATTGCGGGCCCGCAAGTGCCGCTGCCCCTGATGGCCGCCGCCGCTGCCTGCTGGAACGACGACGCACACGCGGGCGCGAACCGCGACCTCTACCGCGCGAAGATCGACATGGCCGAGCGCGCGCTCGGCAACCGCTTCGGCTTCTACCGCCCCGCCGGCGGCTTCTTCCTCTGGCTCGATGTGGGCGATGGCGAGAAGGCCGCCCGCGAGCTCTGGGCGAAAGCGGGCGTGAAAGTATTGCCGGGAGCCTATCTCTCGCGCGAAGATTCGCCCTATGGGCCGGGCGGCAATCCC
>PNMC01000249.1 GCA_013823365.1 Parvibaculum sp.
GGATCGGATATTTCTTGTTCAAGGGCACCAGCTTGTTGCGCGTCTCGTCATTCACGGCGTGGAGCGAGATCGCGAGCATGCAGCCGATATCGGCGCCCGCCTTTTCGATCATCGGCACGACGCCCGATGTCGAGAGCGTGATGCGGCGCTTCGAGAGCGAAATGCCTTCGCCGTCGGAAATCACGTCCAGCGCGTCGCGCACATTGTCGAAATTATAGAGCGGCTCGCCCATGCCCATCATCACGATATTGGTGATGAGGCGGTCGTCGGAATTGCGGTTCGAGTTGGGCCATTCGCCCAGCGCGTCGCGCGCGATCAGCACCTGACCGACGATTTCGCCCGCCGTGAGGTTGCGTACGAGTTTCTGCGTCCCGGTGTGGCAGAAGGTGCAGGTGAGCGTGCAGCCGACCTGTGAGGAAACGCAGAGCGTGCCGCGGCCCTCTTCGGGGATATAGACGGTCTCGATTTCCGGGCCCGGCACGCCCGGTACGCCCGAGGGAAGCCGCAGCAGCCATTTCCGCGTGCCGTCGACCGATTTCTGTTCGGTGACCACTTCTAGGCGCGAAATGTCGAAAGCCGCGCCAAGCGTCTCGCGGAGTTCCTTCGAGAGGGTCGTCATGCGTGTGAAATCGGTGAAGCCGCTCTTGTAGAGGCCGTTCCAGATCTGGCCCGCGCGCATGCGGAGCTGCTTTTCGGGGAGGCCCGCCGCCTTCAGCGCGTCCATGAGCTGCGGCCGCGTCAGACCGACAAGGCTCGGACGAGCCTCCGCGCGCGCGGGCGCCGCAGAATCGGCTGGACGGTGCGCGATGTTCAGTTCGATGCCCATTATTTCACCGGCAGCATGTCGATAACGAGGCGCGAGCCTGTGGCAGCGGCGTAGCGCTTCAGCGTCGTGATCGTCGGCGAAACCTGTCCGCTTTCGAGCCGTGCGATGGCCGACTGAGTCGTGCCGATGCGCTTGGCAAGTTCCGTTTGGGAAAGATGGGCGCGGCTGCGAGCTTCGATCAGCGCTTCGACCACGCGATACTCGACATCCGCCTCCTCATAGGCGGTGCGGAACTCAGGGTCCTTTATCCAGCGCTTCTTCAGCTCGGACAGTTTCGTCATTTTACTTTCCTCATGCGCTCCCGCGCAATTTCCAGTGCCGCTCTGGGAGTTTTTTGCGACTTCTTCACGAAGAGATGCAGAATGACGACGCGTCTGCCTGTCGCCGTCACATAAAGGCCTCGCGCTATGCCGTCTGCACCTTTGGCCCTTAGTTCCCAAAGCTTGCCTTCGACATGACGAAGATGCGGTTCGCGCATCCGGTCGAGCCCGACTGTCTCGACCATTTCCATGAGGCGCAGCATGCGGGCGCGGAGCGAGGCCGGCAGGGCCTCGAACTCCTCATCGACCCTGGCGTCGAGCGTCTCGACCGTCCATCTCATTCCAGCTATATAGCATATCCGCTATAATTGGCAAGCTGAAAGAATGGCGCTCGCGACCTCTTACCTGCAGGTCTCGTCGATCTTGTTGAGCGCGGCTGTGGAGCCCTTGAGCGAATAGGTGTCGATGGTCAGCGTATCGCGCTGCGAGGTGCCGCGGATTTCCATCGAGCTGCCGGAGCGGAGCGAGCGGATCATCTTGGCCTCGTCCGACGGATTTTCGAGCCAGGCCCAGGAGCGGTGCTCGCCACCCTGCTGGACGCCCGAGAACATCTGGAAGCGGTCGCTGCCGATCTGGGCGAAGGGCCGGCTCGTATCCTTGAAGGGATAGCCGACGCGCATGCTCACTTCGTTCTTCGTGTTGCGGCCGGGGCGGTGCGTCACCATGAAGTAGACGTCGCCGCGGCTTGCGCCTGCGGGCAGCATCTTGGTCGGTGTCGTCATCGCATAGCACATGCGGTCGTTGCCCGAGCCATAGCTATAGGCCGACCAGTCGTCATAGCGGCCAAGCAGCTTCGGCGCTTCCTGGGCGGAAGCGGTGGCGGCGAGGCCGGTAAAGGCGAAGGTGAGCGCCAGCGCGGCGAGGGTCATCCTGAAAGGCGAGGAAAGAAACGGACGTCTCGGCATGTTCTCCAACTCTTCTCAGCCAACTCTTCCATGACCGGGGTGACCCCTACAGTCCGGCCCGGATTCGCGCCTGACCATACCGGGAGGCGGGCCCGATTTCCAGCCGTTGAACCCCGGAAGTCCCCCTGCGGGGCCCGTTTCCGGGCCCGATTCGCCGCCGAATGTGCGGGCCTCATGTGGCGGAAGCATGGCAGCGGGCTCCCGTCCCGCCAATCTGGCGAATATCGGCCTCATCGTGCTAAGGGAAAGGCAGCGATATTTTCGAAATATGAACCAACAGGGGAGACGACCATGAAAGCCGTACTTTGCAAGGAATACGGGCCGCCGGACAGCCTGGTGATCGAGGAGGTGCCGAGCCCCGAGCCCAAGAAAGGCGAGGTCGTGCTCGAGGTTCATGCCGCGGCGGTCAATTTCCCGGACGTCCTCATCATCGAGAACAAGTACCAGTTCAAGCCGCCGCTGCCTTTTTCGCCGGGCGGCGAAGTCTCCGGCAAGGTGATCAAGGTCGGCGAGGGCGTCGACAAGGTGAAGGTCGGCGACCGCGTGATCGGCTCCTGCGGCTGGGGCGGTTTTTCCGAGGAAATCGCGCTCGATCAGGCCCGCGTGACGCCCATTCCGGACGAGATGGATTATGTGACGGCGTCCGCCTTCCTCATGACCTATGGCACCTCGCATCACGCGCTGAAGGACCGGGCGAATCTGAAGCCCGGCGAAACGCTGCTGGTGCTGGGCGCGGCGGGCGGTGTCGGCCTCGCCGCCGTCGAACTCGGCAAGGCGATGGGCGCGCGCGTGATCGCCGCCGCCTCGGCGGAAGACAAGCTCGCGGTCTGCAAGGAGCATGGCGCGGATGAGACGATCCTCTATCCGGCAGGTGCGCTCGACCGGGATCAGCAGAAGGCGCTGACCGACCGCATCAAGGAACTCACAGGCGGCCAGGGCGCCGACGTGGTCTACGATCCCGTGGGCGGCGATTATTCCGAAGCCGCTCTCCGCGCGACAAACTGGGAAGGCCGCTTCCTCGTGATCGGTTTTGCCGCCGGGCCGATCCCGAAGATTCCGCTCAATCTCGCGCTTCTCAAGGGCTGCCAGATCGTCGGCGTGTTCTGGGGCGCCTTCACCGGCCGCGAGCCGAAGCGCCATCAGGAGAATCTCGCCGAGCTGATGGACTGGTTCAAGCAGGGCAAGCTCAAGCCCCACGTCTCCAGGACCTACAAGTTCGAGGAGGCGGCGCAGGCGCTGAAGGACATGGCGGCCCGCAAGGTGAAGGGCAAGATCGTCATCGTGCCGTCGCGCTGACCGGCGGAAAGAGGGGGCGGCAGAATGAGACGGGGACTGGTGACGCTCGGCATCGGCTTCGGCGTTGCCGTCCTCGCGCT
>PNMC01000250.1 GCA_013823365.1 Parvibaculum sp.
GAATGCGACCTGAAGCTCGAATATTCGGGCCATGCCTTCTACAAGGAGGCCATCGCCTATTGCGAAGAGGTCCGCGACTACATCACCCGCGAAATCTTCGAGGACATTCTGGAAGACGAGGAAGAACATATCGACTTCCTCGAAACCCAGCTCGAACTGGTGAAGACGGTCGGCCTCCAGAACTATCTCCAGTCGCAGATGGGCGACCAGGAAGCGCCGTAAACACCGCTTCTATCCGCCCACCGTCGCCGAGAAGGTGCGCTCGCCGCGTTTGACGGTGAAGTTCCATTGCGCCCGCGTGCCGCCGGTGACCTTGACGAGGTCCGCCACCTTTCCGATCTTCTGGCCAGCGACATCGACGATGATGTCGCCGCGCTGGAACTGGATGCGGTTCGCGGCAGAGCCCGGCTCGACATTGACGATAACGACGCCCTTGTCGGTGAGCGTATCGAAGCCGAGACGGTCTGCAACGGCAGGCGAAAGATTTGCGACGGTCGCACCCGAAAAGGGATTGCGGCCCGCGATCGTGGTCTCCTCCGCCGGCGGCTCCTCGGGCGGCGCGATGAGCGCGACATCGGCCTCGCGCGGCTTGCCGTCGCGGAGATAGGAAATCCTCGCCTTGCCGCCAAGCCCCTTGGTCGCAAAACGGTAGCGCAGCGCCTGGGGCTCTTCGACATCGAACCCGTCGACCGCGCGGATCACATCGCCGACCTTGAGGCCTGCCTTGTCGGCCGGGCTCCCCGGGGCAAGGTCGCGGATAAGGCTGCCGCCTGGCCGGTCGAGACCGAGCGATTGCGCAAGCTCGGCATCCACTGCCTGCAGCGCGGCGCCAAACCAGGGCCGCTTCACATGCCCGCCATTCCGGGCCGAAGCAACGACGCTCTCCACCATATTGGACGGGATGGCGAAGCCGATGCCGATGCTGCCGCCGGTCTGCGAATAGATCGCCGTGTTGATGCCTATAAGCTGGCCATCCATGGTCACGAGCGCACCGCCGGAATTGCCCGGGTTGATCGCCGCATCCGTCTGGATGAAGAACTGATAGTCCGAGACGCCGACATGCGTGCGCGCCAGCGCCGAGACAATGCCCGACGTGACCGTCTGCCCCACACCGAAGGGGTTGCCGATCGCCAGCACGAGATCGCCGACTTCCACCGCATCCGAATTCTTGAAAGCAAGATGCGGCAGCG
The DNA here is from genome assembly GCA_013823365.1 of Parvibaculum sp. Classification (GTDB taxonomy): domain Bacteria; phylum Pseudomonadota; class Alphaproteobacteria; order Parvibaculales; family Parvibaculaceae; genus Parvibaculum. Next base: position 1,191 of record PNMC01000250.1, read on the forward strand.
TCTCGCGCCCGTTTCCGATCCGGAGTACGGCGAGATCCGTCCGCTCGTCGGAGAGAACGAGTTCCGCCTCGAACTCGCGCCTGTCGGCAAGCGCGACGGTGAATTCCTGTCCGTCCCGGATGACGTGATAATTGGTAACGACGAGGCCCGAGGGGTCGACGATGACACCGGAGCCGAGCGACTGTTGCACGCGCTCGCGCGGTACACCGAAGCTGAAACGGTTGCCGAAGAATTGCTGAAAGAAGGGATCGTTGGCGAAGGGCGAGCGCACCTGCTCCTTCACCACGCGCTTCGTGTAGACATTGACGACGGCGGGCGCGACGCGCTTCACCACCGGCGCATAGGAAAGCTGGACCTCGCCCCGGCTGCCCGGCACTTGCCTTTCGGGCTCAGCGCGAGCGCTCCATGGGATGATCACCAGAGCCACGGTGAGAAGAATACCTGCAAGCACCATGGCGAGCGCGCCCGCCCAGTTCGACTCCGACAACATTTCCACCACCATCCCGCGCGTCCTCGATAGAAGGACGGGCATTGGCCCCTTTGACGCCCGAAACATTCGCCGCGCGGGAATTTTGCGAAGCCGGTGCCGCAATGACAAGCCCGGATTGCCCCTTGGCGCGTTACCGGATCGTCATGAACCGGCAAAGAAAAAGGCGGCACCCGCGGGTGCCGCCCTGAACCTGAAACCGGGAGAGGAGGATCAATCCTCGTCGCCCTCGTCATCCGAGAAGACCGGGCCCGAGTCCTGGCCCTTGGCGCTCTCGTCGCGATCGACGAATTCGATCACCGCCATCGGCGCGCTGTCGCCATGGCGGAAGCCCGCCTTGAGGACGCGGATATAACCGCCCGGACGCTCCTGATAGCGGGGCCCGAGCACGTCGAAGAGCTTGGCTGCCCAGAGCTTGTCGGGAAGCGCGGCATAGGCCTGGCGGCGGGCGTGAAGATCGCCGCGCTTGCCGAGCGTCACGAGCTTCTCCACATAGGGGCGAAGCTCCTTTGCCTTGGGCAGCGTTGTTACGATCTGCTCATGCTTGATCAGCGCCACGGCCATGTTTGCGAGCATGGCCTTGCGATGGCTGGCGGTACGATTGAGCTTGCGGCCGGCTTTTCCGTGGCGCATGTGCCCTACTCCTCGATTAGATGCGGCGTCTTCAGGACGCGGCGTTGACTACTCAATATTGATCTTCGTACCGCTTCGCCAGCTCTTCGATATTCTCCGGCGGCCAGTTCGGGACTTCCATGCCGAGATGGAGACCCATCTGGGCAAGCACTTCCTTGATCTCGTTCAGCGACTTGCGGCCGAAGTTCGGCGTACGGAGCATTTCGCTCTCGGTCTTCTGGATGAGATCGCCGATATAGACGATATTGTCGTTCTTCAGGCAGTTGGCCGAACGAACGGACAGTTCGAGCTCGTCCACCTTCTTGAGCAGGGCCGCATTGAACTCGAGTTCCGGACGGCTCTCCTCAACATGCTTCTGTTCCGGCTCTTCGAAATTCACGAAGGTCTGGAGCTGGTCCTGCAGGATGCGCGCGGCATAGGCCACCGCATCTTCCGGCGTCACGGCGCCGTTCGTCTCGATCTGCATGGTGAGCTTGTCATAGTCGAGCACCTGGCCTTCGCGGGTGTTCTCGACCTTGTAGGAAACGCGCTTCACCGGGCTGTAGAGGCTGTCGACCGGGATGAGGCCGATCGGTGCATCTTCCGGGCGGTTGCGGTCGGAGGCGACATAGCCCTTGCCGAGCGCGACCGTGAATTCCATGCGGATTTCGGCGCCATCGTCCAGCGTGCAGAGCACGAGATCGGGGTTCAGCACCTCGATATCGGCACCCGCCGTGATGTCGCCGGCGGTCACGGCACCGGGGCCCTTCTTCGACAGCGTCATGCGCTTCGGGCCTTCTGCGTGAAGGCGCAGCGCAAGCTGCTTGATGTTCAGGATGATGTCGGTGACATCTTCGCGCACACCGGGGATCGAGGAGAACTCATGGAGCACGCCATCGATCTGCACGGCGGTCACGGCCGCGCCCTGCAGCGAGGACATGAGCACACGGCGAAGCGCATTGCCGAGCGTCAGGCCGAAACCGCGCTCAAGCGGCTCCGCAACCACGGTCGCGAAGCGCTGCGCATCATGGCCGGAATTGATTTCGAGCTTGTTCGGTTTGATAAGCTCTTCCCAGTTCTTCTGGATCACTTTGAAACCTCGTGCCGTCGTTTGCGGAGCGC
>PNMC01000251.1 GCA_013823365.1 Parvibaculum sp.
ACTCGGTCCCCGCTTCGCGCGCAATGAAGGTGCGCGGCTGCAGGTGAGCGATCATCATGTCCGCTTCCTGCGCGAGCAGCGCCCCGGCGCGCCCTTCTTCCTGCGCGCCGGTATTCTCGAAGTGCGCGACTATGGCCTCAGCGTCTATGAGGAAATGGTGAACACGGCCTCAGGCGAACCCGCCACCACCTTCAATGCCGAAGTGCAATGGGTGGACGATGAATCGCGCGAGGTGAAGCCGCTGCCCGCCAAGGCGAAGACGGCGGCGAAATCACTCATCGTGGAGCGCCCGGCGCATGGCGCCCCGCGCGGCCTCGAAATATACGATCCGCGCCCCGCGCCGAAGCTGAAGGAGGCGGATGCGATGGGCATGGTTCGCGTCTGGCAGGGAGAGATCGCGCCCGCGCTTTGCGATGCGCAGGGCTTTCTCACTGTGCGCAATTTCATGGGCATCGTCTCGGACGGCATCCCGAACCTGCTGGTGCAGACGAACGGCACGGATCGCTCGAAGACGCCGACCATCGGCGGCGCCGCGCTCGAATACCGCTTCGTCTATCGCCGCTATCCGCGCATGGGCGATATCATCACCTTGCGAAGCGGGCTGAAGCAGGTGGGCCCGAAAACCTATACCTGGTGCCACTGGCTGTTCGACCTCGAAACCGGCGAGGCAATCGCCACCGCCGAAGCCGTCGCTATCGCGCTCGATCTGACGACGCGCAAGGCGATCCCGATACCGGAAGAAATGCGAACGCATCTTGAATCGCTGGTGATCGAAGGGCTCGGCGTCTGAAGCCTCAGCGTTCTTCCGCTTCCAGCCTGTCGGCAAAGGCGCGGATTTCCTGCGCCACCACATCCGGAAATTCCATCGGGAGGAAATGCGTCGAGCCCTTCACCTGCATGACATGCGCCTTCGGATCCCGGCGCCTGAGGAGCATGGGAAAGGGCGCGCGGCAGGTCGAGCCGCGCTCCGCATAGAGCAGCGCGAAGGGCACATGCAGGTTCCGCACGGCCTTGCCGATACTGTGCCCATGGGCACGGAAATTTGCGGCCTCCCAGGCAGGCGCGCAGGAGAGTTCCACCTGCCCGTCGTCGCGCACCCGCGTGCCGCCTGCAATATAGTCCTCAATGAATTCGCGCGGCCAGGTCGCGAAGGCGCCGCGCCCGAGATAGCGCTCGACCGCCGTCTCCCGGTCGGGAAAGACGGCGCGCCGTTTCTCGGCACCCTCGGCAAGCGCCATCGGTCCTCCTGTGCGTCCGGTCATCCTGTAGAGCGCCATGATGAGTCGAAAGCTCGCCGGCGTCATGACCGGATCGGCAAGAACGAGCCCGCGCACGAGATCGGGCCGCGCCGCCGCCGCCATGATGCTCGCCGCCCCACCCATCGAATGACCGGCAAGAATGATCTTCCGCCCGGTCGCCTTTACGAAGGGCTCGATCATGGCGATGAGATCGTCGCGATAGACATACCAGTTGCGGTGGCGCGAAGGATCGGCGGGCAGCGTCGTCGCGCCATGTCCGCGCGCATCCCAGGCGCGGATATGGAAGCGGTCGGAAAGCCCGGAAAGAATCCGCGAATAGGTCTGCCCGTTGAAGCCGTTGGCATGGGCGAAGTGAAGCGGCGTCTTGTGCGGGTCGTCCGCGCCCCATTCGAGATAGGAAATCGCACCCTTCGGCAGCGGCAGTTCGCGCCGCACCGGCGTCTCGTACACAACGGAGTTCATCGAGTTCAATCCAGCAGTTTCTTCTTCTTGAGCCACCCGGCCACAATGCCGACAGCTTCGGCCACCTTGTCCGGCTGCCCTATATAATAGTGTGTCGCGCCTTTGACGACATGAAGTTCCTTGTCGTCATGACCAACGCCCGCAAAAATCCGGGCCGCATGGGAGGGCGTGCAGCCGTCATCGGCACTGTTCTCGATCACGAGCACAGGCACAGATATGTCGCCCGCGCATTTCGGCCCGTTCGCCCGGCTTTCGCAGTAGGACCATTGCGAGAGCCAGGAGCGCAGCGAGGAATAGCGCGCAAGCCCCGCTGGCATCATGTTGACGGTCCTGGGCTCGCCCATGAAGCACCAGTTCGGACCCTTGCGGTCGTTCGGATCGATCGAGAGATCAAGCCAGCGCGGATCGGCCATCGTGCCATGCACGATGAAACTGCGTTCTTCGCCGCTGCGCCCCTCGCGCTTCAGCCGTTCGAGCGTGCCGCGAACCCACGCGTCGATCCGCCCCGAGCGCGCGACCTGCGCCGCGCGGAAGCGTTCGAGATAGGCATCTGTATAAGGCGGCTGGTTCGGATTGCGCGGGTCGTAGAGATCGAGTTCCACATCGCGGTCTTCCGGGTCGAGTTCGTTGCGGATCGAAGGGTCGAGCCATTCGGTCAGCGTGATCGCGCGGCTCACATGCGCCGCAAGCTGCAGCACGGCGTCGGCGGGAATGAGCCCGGCGCCCGCAACATCCACAGGGTCGCCCCAGGGCGTCGCTGTAATCGTCGGCTTCTCGGCCTGGCTTTGATAGAACATCGACAGCGAGCCGCCGCCCGACCATCCCGCCAGCACCACTTTCTCGAAGCCGAGCTTGTCCTTGGCGTAAGCGACATAATGGCCGAGATCGAGCAGCACCTTCTCCATGATGAGCGCGCTGTCGTTGTGCGGATAGCGGCTGCCGCAGGTGAGGCAGGGAATGCCCGCCGCGGCAGCGGCATTCGGCATGGGCAGCAGGTTCATCGTGCCGGACGGATGCATGAAGATCAGCACCGTCTTCGACGTCGCGCCTTTCGGCTTCAGGTATTGCCCTTCCACGACGATCGTGTCGAGCGCGCCCGCATAGGTCTCCTTGAAAAGGGACTTCTCCTGCCAGTGCAGGTGAAAGGGAATGCGCTCGACCTCGTATCGCCCGCTCATGGCGCTATTCCGCCGCCTGCTGCGCGGCTTTGCGGAAATCCGGCTTTCGCTTGTTGAGAAAGGCGTCCACCGCCTCCTTGTGCTCGGCCGATGTGTAGCAGAGCTTGAGCGCCTCCACTTCGCGCTTCTGCGCCGCTTTCATGTCGGTCTCGCAGGCATTCTGCGAGATAAGCTGCTTCGTCATGCGAAGCTGGCGCGACGGGTTCTCGGCAATGAGGCTCGCGATTTCGAGCGCCTTGTCGAGAAGCAGCGCCCCCGGCACGACATATTCGCAGAGCCCCTTTTCCTCCGCTTCCGCCGCGGGGTAGAGCCTGCCCGTCAACATCATCTCGTTCGCATGGCCCCAGCCCATGCGGCTGACGAGGAAATGCGACGAGGCAAGCTCCGGCACGATGCCCATTTTCACGAAGACCATGCCGAACTTGGCTTCCTCCGCCGCGACGATCACATCGAAGGGCAGGATCATGGTGACGCCGATGCCGACCGCCGGCCC
>PNMC01000252.1 GCA_013823365.1 Parvibaculum sp.
GCGCGGATAAGCCCCTTACCATGCGTGTGCGGGATGCGGGGCGGGAGCAGACAATTGAGTTGCCGGCGGGCGCTGTGAAGTTGCTCATTGGAATCCTGGAGGACATGGCGTCGGGACGGGCTGTCACTATCGTGCCCCAGAACGCAGAGCTTACCACGCAGCAGGCCGCGGATTTTCTGAATGTCTCTCGACCGTTCCTTATCCAACTGCTTGAGGAAAAGAAGCTGCCCTTCCGAATGGTCGGCACGCATCGCCGCGTCCGCTTCGAGGATGTACTAAGCTACAAACAAGCAATCGATGCCGAGCGCCGCAAAGTCCTGGACGAACTCGCTGCCGAGGCTCAGGGCCTCGACATGGGATACTGAGCATTGGCGACCTTCACCGCGTTCCTTGATGCTTCGGTTCTATATCCTGCGCCGCTGCGTGACCTGCTTCTCGAACTCGCCGTCACCGACCTTTATCGTGCAAAGTGGTCAAGTGCCGTACACGAAGAATGGATCCGCGCGCTTCTTTGAACGCGCGACGACCTGACACGCGAAAAGCTTGAGCGGACCCGCGACCTGATGGACTCTCATGTGAGAGATGCACTTGTTACCAACTATGAATCTCTCATCGAGATATTGGACCTACCTGATCCAGACGACCGCCACATATTGGCCGCGGCGATAAAGGGACGCGCAGATCTGATCATTACGACATATCTAAAAGACTTTCCCGCGGCTAAGCTGGCCGAATGGGAGATTGAAGCGCAGCATCCGGATGATTTTCTCAAGCATCAGTTCCACATATCACAGCCCATATTCCTGCAAGCAGTGCAAACGGTGAGGCTGCGGCTAAAGAACCCTCCGAAATCGGTGGATGAATATTTGGACACGCTCCGCGCGCAAGGATTGCTGGCCACCGTCAGTGAAATCGAGGCATTCGATCAGTTTATCTGACGACTGCTAGCGCACCCGAAATCCCGCAAGCGACGGGCGCACCCCGTAATAGTCGATTCCCACATATTTAGGCGCGTACGGCGCGCAGGCCGTCCTGACGGCACTCAGCCTTGCTTCTTGACTGGGATCAAATCGGGGTATTCCCAAATGTGCGGGAGGCGGCACTGCCGGTGACGCACCCCCGCCAGCTTCAATGCCAGGGTCGCTCCATCCCGGCGCAGGTGAGGCCAACCCGGCAGGTGGCGGATGCCACTCACATTCACCGCTCAAACCGCCTTGAATGCCTCTCAAATTGACGTATAATATCGTCAGAATTTGTGGAGATGTGCCCCATGGGGATAGAGGCCTTTAGTGAGGATGGCCAGTTCACGCCGGACCGCATTGCCCGGGTGTTGCGAACGACCAAGGAGGAGGTTGCCCGCACCGTCGGCCTCGGTCGCGATGCCGTCATGCGGCCCGAACGGATCGCAAGCGTCCGGACGCAGAGCCGTCTGCGCGAAATGATCGAGATCCTCAACCGTGTCGAACCGCGTTTCGGCTCGGCCCTTGTCGCCTATGCCTGGTACCGCTCCGAACCCTTGGTTGGGTTTGACGGCATGACGCCTATGCAGCTCGTCCGCGAGGGGCGGGCGGGGGAGGTCATGGATTATATCGACGCGGTCGAGGCGGGCGTTCATGCCTGATGGCGCGTCCCTGCGCCATCGCGGCCTTCTCTATCGTGCACTCAATCCCGTCTGGGCCCGCGACCCTTATTCGGGCGAGGGCGCACGCCGGCATGGCGGCCGTTTCAATGCCAAAGGCGTATCGGCGCTTTATACCTCCCTGTCGATCATGACGGCTGTCCGCGAGGCGAACCAGGTCGGCACGCTTCAGCCTACGACACTTGTGTCCTACGAGGCCGATATTGAGCCGGTATTCGATGCGACCGATCCTGCCGGTCTTGCGGCTTACGGGCTTACGCCGTCCGCGCTCGCGGCCGATGATTGGCGAATTGCCATGCGTGATAAAGGGATCGCGCCGACCCAAACTCTCGCGGCTCGCCTGATAGGAGAAGGCTTTGCGGGTGTGCTGGTGCGCAGCTTCGCGCGAGGCGCCGCGGTCTCCGACCTCAATCTTGTTCTTTGGCGTTGGGGCGATACGCGTCCGGCCCGCCTGGTTCTCAACGACACTGAGGGTCGGCTTCGCTGAGATGTTCCGGCCTTCGGCCCGTTCTCCTGTCTGCGCCTTTTGCTTGTCTATGTGCCGTAACCTGCTTCAGGATTGACCCCGGTTGCGTTGGGGTGATGCGTGGCCGCTTTAGGCCGGACGTCGCGCTTGGACAAAGGGGGGCAAATGGGGGATTGGCGTGACGCGTTGATCGTGACGCTCGAGCGTGGCGGCGCAGAGACTGCCCAGGCGCTTGTCTCCGAGCATGCGCTTTTCATCTATAGCTGGAGCGCGATCATCCTCTTTCTCGGTATCTGCGTATGGGCGGTGCGCCCGCTCAAGTGTCTCCTTGAGGAGTTCAGCGAGGCCGACCTCATCGCGAAACGGCGCGGCCCGGAGGCGATAAGGCCTGATAGCATCCGCAAGGACATCGCACGCTTGCAGCAAATCGCCCGCGACAATATCGGGCGGCCCATGCGCATGTCCTTGCTGCTTGTCATGGCTGGCCTCGTCGCTCCCGCTCTCGTCATCGCGCTCATTGTCGCGTTTCAGAATTGGTTCCTGCCCGGCGCACCGGCGCTCGCCCTCGCGGGTGTCCCGGCTGCCTACGACATGCTCGCGGGCTCTGACATTTTTCTCTTCATCATCGACCAGGGGATGCGCGGCTTTCTCGGTGACCTGTTCGAGGTCTTCGGCGTTACTCTCGTTGAGGCTCAAAACAACGCCGATAATCTGATCTTCTCCGCCTTCGTCTTTCTCTACCGCCTCATCGCCCAGGCGGTATCGCTTTGCCTCCTCGGCGTTACGATCCGTGTCTTCTGGGGCCGCCGCCGTCTTCGGCGGACGCTTGCGCGTCTTCAGGACCGGCTCTCTCGCGCCGAGGCGGTGTGATGCGGGCTTCACGTTCTGCGCGCGGGTGCTGTCCGTCCTGCCCCATCACATAGGCGTGATTTGGTTCGTACACGTCACAACGGTGCTAGTGGAGCCCCGGCGGTGCCGCCGGGCCCAGGCGTTCCAGGCCGCGCGCGATTGCTGCTAGGTGGGTTTCAAAATCGGCTGCGGCGTCCTCTCCGCAGGTTTCTGTCAGGATCGATAGCCAAAGCGATAGGGCTGTGAGGCAGAGGCGGGCGCCTTCGATGTCTTGCTGATAGTCGGGCATGGCCTGTTCCTTTCGGTCTGATGCTGCCGAGAACAGGCTAGGCGCGCTTCATGAGGGCGGGGATAAGGTCGTGCATCGCGGGAGGCGGGATTGGCCCCGCCGTCCTTGCTAAGGCCTTTCCCTCTTCTTGTTC
>PNMC01000253.1 GCA_013823365.1 Parvibaculum sp.
CGTCGTCTCCATGAACCGCCGTATGGCGGGCCCCGACAATTCGCTGAATGCGCCGCTCCGGCAGGATAGCGAAAGCGGCGAGTGGCAGGACTGGCTGGTGGACGACACGGCCGATCAGGAGGCGACGCTTGGCGAAGAACAGGAACTGGACCTCCGCCGCGACATGCTCGCCCGCGCCATGGAAACGCTGAACGAACGCGAGATGCACATACTCACCGAACGGCGGCTGAAGGACGAGCCGGCGACGCTGGAGGACCTCTCCCAGCATTACGGCATCAGCCGCGAACGTGTGCGCCAGATCGAAGTGCGCGCCTTCGAAAAGCTGCAAAAGGCGATGAAAGCCGCCATGCGCGACCAGGCGGATGCGCGGCGCGATGCACTGGCGGAGTTCTGACGTCCCCACAGGGGAACCCGATGCGTGAGTGAGCCGTTGAGGGAGGGCGGCCGGATCGCGGTCGCTGACCCCTGCGGGAGGCCTGCGGCTTGACGAACAATCCGGATGCGGAACGAGCGGCGGAAGGCACGCGCAACCGCGCCATGCGTGCCGAGACCTCGCTCGCAATCCTCGCCGTCCTTGCCATTCTCTACACGGCCTATCTCGCGCAGAACCTCGTCGCGCCCGTCACGGCGGCGGTGGTCGCAAGCTTCATCCTGATGCCGCTGATGCGGGCGGCGCCTTTCCGCTTCCTCCCCGATGCGCTTTCCGCCGCGATCATGGTGACGGCGATCCTCGGCGCGCTCGCCGCGGCCGCCTGGGCGCTCGCCGAGCCGGCGGCGGAATGGATGGGCCGCATCCCCGCGGCTGTCGAGGAACTGAGGCAGAAATCGGGGGACATCGCCGAACCGGTGGAAGCGGTGCGCCGCGCCAGCGAACAGATGCGCGAGCTGACGCAGGGCGACCAGCCGGACCGCGAAGTGGTCGTCCGCGAGACGAGCCTGCTCTCCCAGGCGGTGGAAGCGGTGGGACAGAAGGGCGCCTCCTTCCTCGTCTTCATCGTGCTGCTCTATTTCCTGCTGGCGACGGGGGAGCTCCTGCGCGCCCGCGTGATCCGCTCGGCGAGGCGCCTCACCGACAAGGAGAAGGCGCGGCGCATCCTGCGCAGCATCGAGCGCGAAATCTCGACCTATCTTCTATCGATCTCGCTGATCAATGCCGGGCTCGGCGTGGCCATAGGCTTGTCGCTCTGGGCGATCGGCCTGCCCAATGCGGCGCTCTGGGGCGCGGCGGCGGCGCTCCTGAATTTTGTGCCCTATGCGGGGCTCGCGGCGGGCATGGCGCTGACAGGGTTCGTCGGCTTCATCACGTTCGACGAGCCGGGCCGCGCGCTGCTCGCCCCGGCGCTCTATCTCTTCTGGAACATAATCGAGTCGCAATTCGTCACGCCCTCGATCCTCGGCCGCCGTCACACGCTGAACGCGGCGGTCGTCTTCCTCTCCATCGTCTTCTGGGGATGGATGTGGGGCGTGATCGGCGCGGTGCTCGCCGTGCCGATCCTCGTGATGCTGAATACCTGTTTTGCGCAGATCGAGCCCTTGCGCAAATTCTCGATCTTCATCGACGGCAGCCCGCCGCGCGGTCAGAACACGAATGGCAGCCCGCTGCCGGATTAGACAGCGCCGACGCCCGTGCCGATCTGGCAGGCGACGCCCGTGCCGCCAAGACCGCAATAGCCGTTCGGATTCTTCGCCAGATATTGCTGGTGATAATCCTCGGCGAAGTAAAAATCCGGCGCGTCGAGAATTTCGGTCGTGATGGCGCCATAGCCCTGTTTCGCGAGCGCGGCCTCATACGCGGCCTTGGAAGCCTCCGCCGCCTTGCGCTGGCTGTCGCTCGTCACATAGATGCCGGAGCGGTATTGCGTGCCGATATCGTTGCCCTGGCGCATGCCCTGTGTCGGGTCATGATTTTCCCAGAAGGTCTTGAGCAGCGTCTCGTAGGAAACCTTCTTCGGATCGTAGACGACGAGCACGACTTCATTGTGCCCGGTGCGGCCCGAACAGACTTCCTCATAGGTCGGGTTCGGTGTCAGGCCCGCCGCATAGCCGACCGCCGTGACATGGACGCCCGGCACCTGCCAGAATTTCCGCTCCGCCCCCCAGAAACAGCCAAGCCCGAAATAGGCGAGTTCCGCACCTTCCGGGTAAGGCCCCTTGAGCGCCGCCTCGTTCACGAAATGACGGCTCGCCGTCGGAATGGCGAAGTCGCGCCCCGGCAGGGCCTCATGCGGCGCAGGCATTTCGGTCTTTTTGCGGAGATTGAACATGGGGGCCTCCTGTTCCGAGAGTTGTCCATGATGTAGGCGAGCCTACCCTCCCGGAAAAGCCCTGTCAGCCTTCACTTCTGCGCGAGCGCCCCGCGCCTTGCCCTTGAGGCGCCCGCCGGGCAAACTGGCGCAAAAGACGGGAAATCAAGGGAGAATTCGCATGGCCGAGCATGATCTCGTGATCCGCGGCGGCACGATCGTCGATGGAACGGGGGCGAAGCCCTTCACCGGCGATGTGGCGATCGACGGCGGCACCATCAGCGCGGTCGGTCGCGTCGAGGGCAAGGGCCGCCGCGAGATCGACGCGAAAGGCCTTCTCGTCACGCCGGGCTTCGTCGACATCCACACCCATTACGACGCGCAGGCGACCTGGGACCCCTGGCTCACGCCCTCCTCGCAGCACGGCGTGACGACGGTGGTGATGGGCAATTGCGGCGTCGGCTTCGCGCCGGTGAAGCCGGAAGCGCGGGGCGAACTCATCGACCTCATGGAAGCGGTGGAGGACATTCCGGGCGCCGCGATGCATGAAGGCATCGAATGGGAATGGGAGAGCTTCCCCGAATTCCTCGACGCGTTGGACAAGCGACGCTTCGCGGCCGATATCGGCACGCATATGCCGCATTGCGCGCTGCGCGTCTATGTCATGGGGAGCCGCGGCATCGACAACGAGCCGGCGACGCCAGACGACATCGCCAGGATGCGCGACCTCACCTACGAGGCGATGCAGGCAGGCGCGCTCGGCTTTTCGACCTCGCGGACAGACCTGCACAATACGCTGAAAGGCGACCCGGTGCCCGGCACGCTCGCGGCGAACGACGAGCTTTTCGGCATCGCCGATGCGCTGAAGGCGCATGGGAGCGGCGTCTTCCAGATCGCGGCGACGCATCGCGAGATGGAAAAGGAATTCGACTGGATGCTGAAAATGGCGAAGGAGACCGGCCGCATGGTCACCTTCCAGGTGCAGCAGATCGACGAGGCGCCGGACCTCTACAAGAAGATGCTCGCCCATCTCGACCGCGCCCGCGCCGAAGGCGTGACCAATATTCGCGGCCAGCATTCGGGACGGCCGGTCGGCCTGCTCATGGGCTGGCAGACATCCGTT
>PNMC01000254.1 GCA_013823365.1 Parvibaculum sp.
GGGCCTTGTCCAGTTTCGCCGGGGCTGAAAATGCCCGGATTTCGGCCCCTGCGGCGGCGGGTCCGGTTGCCGGAACCGGGGCCGGGCCTCATATTCCCTCCCATGGCCATACGCAAGATTGCCCGCATGGGCCACCCGATCCTCCAGGGGGTGGCAAAGCCTGTCCCGGACCCGACCGCGCCGGAGGTGCGGGCGCTTGTCCGCGACATGATCGAGACCATGATCGACGCGGACGGGGCGGGGCTTGCAGCACCCCAGATTTACGAGCCCTGGCGGGTGGTGGTGTTCCAGGCGCCACCGGAGCGGGCGCCCGAAGGGGTGGATGAGGCAGAGGCCTTCGACCATACGGCGCCGCTCACGGTCCTCATCAACCCGGAGATCGAGTTTCTGACCTCCGAGACCGAAAAGGGCTGGGAGGGCTGCCTCTCGGTGCCGGGCCTCAGGGGCTCGGTGCCGCGGGTGACGGCGCTGCGCTACCGGGGCGTGACGCCAACGGGCGAGACGATCGAGCGCGTGGCGCGGGGCTTTCATGCCCGCGTCGTGCAGCATGAATGCGACCATCTGGACGGTATCCTTTATCCCCAGCGGATGGACGATCTCACCGAACTCATATTCGAAAGCGAGGCGAGGGCGTGGCTTGCCGCGCATGCGCCCGCAAAGGAGCAGGACAATGGCTGAGGCTGCGAAGGGCCGCCCCGGAACGGGCAAGGCGAAGAGCGACCACCTGACGGATGTGCGGATGCGCGTTCTCGAGGCGGCGCTGCCCAATGTCGCCTTCGATGGCTGGACGCCGCGGCTGCTGCGCGATGCGGCGGAACAGGCGGGCGTCTCGCAGGGCGAGGTGCGGCTTGCCTTTCCGGGCGGTGTGCTCGATCTCGTCGATCATTTCCTCGCCGATGGCGACCGGCGCATGGCGGAAGCCCTCATGCATGAGGAAATCGCGACCCTCAAGATCCGCGAGCGGATCACGCTTGCCGTTCGTACCAGGATCGAGGCCGATCTTCCCCATCGGGAGGCGATGCGGCGGGCGATCACGCTTCTCGCCCTGCCGAGCTCCGGAACGCTCGGCGCGCGCACGCTCTATCGCACGGTCGACGCGATCTGGCGGGCCGTCGGCGACACCTCGGCGGATTTCAACTTCTATACGAAGCGGGCGACGCTGGCGGGCGTCTTCTCCGCGGTCACGCTTTACTGGTTCGCCGACGAGTCGGAAGGCTATGCAAAGACCTGGGCATTTCTCGACCGCCGCATCGAGGACGTCATGCGTTTCGAGCGGGCGAAAGCGGGCGTGAAGCGCGTTGCCGCGAAACTGCCCGATCCGCTGTCGCTGCTCGGACGGCTGCGCTACGGCCGGAGCTGAGGCTCAGCCGGGCGTTACCGGCGGGCGCTTGCCGAGGGGGTAAAGCCGCGTCACATGCCCCATCTTGCGGCCGGGGCGGGCTTCCGCCTTGCCATAGAGATGGATTGCCGTGTCCGGCTCGCGGGAGAGGCGCTCCCATGCGTCGACCTCGTCGCCGATCAGATTCGTCATCACGGCGTCGGAGTGACGATGCGGGCTGCCAAGCGGCCAACCGCAAACGGCGCGCATATGCTGCTCGAACTGGCTCACAGTGCAGGCATCCATCGTCCAGTGGCCGGAATTGTGAACGCGCGGCGCGATCTCGTTCACAAGCAGGCGGCGCTTGCTGCCTTGCTCCGGCAGCAGGAACATCTCGACGCCCATCACGCCCACATAATCGAGTTCGTTCGCGATGCGCGCGGCGATGGCGCAGGCTTCGTCTGCGAGTGCGGGCGTCAGCGCGGCGGGCGCGAGGGTACGATCGAGAATGTGGTTCTTGTGGATGTTCTCGACGGGGTCGTAGGCCGCCGTCTCGCCATCGAGCCCGCGCGCGACGACGACGGAAATCTCGCGTTCGAACTTCACGAAGCCTTCAAGGATGGCGGGCGCGTGGCCGATTTCGTCATAGGCGGCGCGCGCGTCTTCCGGCTTCATCATTTTCGCCTGGCCCTTGCCGTCATAGCCGAAGCGGCGCGTCTTCAACACGCTTGGACAACCGATGCTCTCGACGGCATCCATGAGACTTGCCTCGTCCGATACATCGGCGAAAGGCGCGGTGAGGATGCCATGCGCCTGCATGAAGCGTTTTTCGACGATGCGGTCCTGCGCCGTTGCCAGCGCGATCGGGCCGGGGCGCACGATGCCATGTTCGGAAAGAATGCGTGCCGTTTCCGCTGGCACGTTTTCGAACTCATAGGTGACGGCATCGACGCTTTCGGCAAAGCGCGTCAGCGCGGCCTCGTCTTCATAGTCGGCGCAGGTGAATTGCGCGGCGACTTCGGCGGCGGGTGCATCGCTCTCCGGGCAATAGATATGGGCGTGGAGGCCCATTTCGGCGGCAGCACTCGCCAGCATCCGGCCGAGCTGTCCGCCGCCCAGAATGCCGATGGTGCCGCCGGGGGCGATGATGCCGCTGTCCGCCATGAGGCTTGCGTTCTTACCTGTCCTGCGGCGCGAGGGCGACGGAATCCGTCTGCTTCGCGCGGTAGGCGTCGAGGCGCTTTGCCAATGCATCGTCGGAGAGCGCCAGCACGGCGGCGGCGAGGAGCCCCGCATTCTTCGCGCCCGCCTCGCCGATGGCGAGCGTGCCGACGGGAATGCCGCCCGGCATCTGCACGATGGAGAGAAGGCTGTCCTGGCCCGACAGCGCTTTCGACTGCACCGGCACGCCGAAAACGGGAAGCGGCGTCAGCGAGGCCGTCATGCCCGGCAGATGCGCCGCGCCGCCGGCGCCCGCCACGATCACCTTGAGGCCGCGGGATTTGGCGGTTTTCGCGTAGTCGACCATGCGTTCGGGGGTGCGGTGGGCCGAGACGATCCGCGCCTCGTAAGCCACGCCCAGCGCGTCCAGCGCGTCGGCGGCGTGTTTCATGGTCGGCCAGTCGGACTGGCTGCCCATGATGATGCCGACCAGCGGCTTCTGCCCGGAATTGGCCTTGCCGGATTTCGCGGGCGTTTTCGCCCGTTTCGCGGCCATTTTCTTCGCTGCCATCCGTCCGCGTGCCCCACGCTATGGCGGCGGGAAAGCCTCCCGCCTGTTTCGGAAAGCGAGGGAGTATAGGCATGGGCAGCGGCTTGGCAAGGAAGGGTGGGGCTCTAAAAAACTGAAAATAAGTGTTAAATATGCGGCGATGGATGTCTCGGGTGCTTGGTGGTCGTCCACCTAGTGGTGGGCTGTTCCCGCGTTTCTCCAGCGAAGCGGCGTCGGGTACAGATGGTCCGCTTAAAGCAGGCCTGACAAATTGGGGTGCGTACTCTTTCCACACGTCGCGCTCACGGCGTTTGTGCAGACGC
>PNMC01000255.1 GCA_013823365.1 Parvibaculum sp.
TTCGCTGCCTGAAGGGAGGCGGCGATGATCCTGCTCGTCGGTCTTGGAAATCCGGGCGAGAAATACGCACGGAACAGGCACAATATCGGATTCATGGCGGCGGACGCGATCGTTCGCCGCCATTCCTTTTCGCCGCCGCGCGCGCGCTTTCAAGGCATCGTCTGCGAAGGCACGCTTGCGGGGGAAAAGACGATCGTGCTGAAACCCACGACCTATATGAACGAAAGCGGCCGCGCCGTCGGCGAGGCGATGCGCTTCTTCAAACTCACCCCCGCCGACATCGTCGTCTTTTACGACGAGCTCGACCTCGAAGCGGGCAAGGTCCGCATGAAGACGGGCGGCGGCGCGGCGGGGCATAACGGCATCCGCTCCATTGCCGCCCATATCGGCCCGGAGTTTCGCCGCGTGCGCATCGGCATCGGCCATCCGGGCGCCAAGGAGCGCGTGCTCGGCCATGTGCTCGGCGATTTTTCGAAGGCGGATGCGGCCTGGGTAGAGCCCATGCTGGACGCCATGGCGGATGCGGCGCCCCTTCTGGCGCAAGGCAAGGACGCGACATTCGCAAACAAGGTTCACCTCGCGCTCAATCCCGAGCCCGAAAAGAAGAAAACGAAACAGCAAGACAGCGACGGAGAGTAACGGGCCATGGGTTTCAAATGCGGCATTGTCGGACTGCCCAATGTCGGCAAGTCCACGCTGTTCAACGCGCTGACGCAGACCGCGAGCGCGCAGGCCGCGAATTATCCCTTCTGCACCATCGAGCCGAATGTCGGCGAAGTGGCGGTGCCGGACCCGCGGCTCGATCAGCTCGCCTCGATCGCGAAGAGCAAGGAGATCATCCCGACGCGCCTCACCTTCGTGGACATCGCGGGCCTCGTGAAAGGCGCATCGAAGGGCGAAGGTCTCGGCAATCAGTTCCTCGCCAATATCCGGGAGGTGGACGCCATCGCCTATGTGCTGCGTTGCTTCGTCGATGACGACATCACCCATGTCGAGAACCGCATCGATCCGCTCGCCGATGCCGAAATCGTCGAGACGGAATTGATGCTCGCCGACCTCGAAAGCCTCGAAAAACGCGTCGCCGCGAACGAGAAAAAGGCGAAGGGCGGCGACAAGGACGCAAAGCAGCAGGTCGAGCTGATGAATCTCGCCCTCGCCTATCTGCGCGATGGCCGCCCGGCGCGCATCGCGACCGCCGAGGGCAAGGTCTCGGACGAAGACATGAAGGCGTGGGAAGGCCTGAACCTTCTCACCTCGAAACCCGTTCTCTATGTCTGCAATGTGGAGGAGGCCTCCGCCGCCACCGGCAACGACTATTCGAAGGCCGTGGAAGAACGCGCAAAGGCCGAAGGCGCGCAGGCAGTCGTGATTTCCGCCCGCATCGAGGAAGAAGTGGCACAGCTCCCGCCCGCCGACCGCGACGAATATCTCGAAACGCTGGGCCTCACCGAACCCGGCCTCTCGCGCCTCATCCGCGCGGGTTACGCCCTTCTCGACCTCATCACCTATTTCACGGTCGGACCGAAGGAAACCCGCGCCTGGACCATCACCAAGGGCACGCGGGCACCCGCCGCCGCCGGCGTCATCCACACGGATTTCGAAAAAGGTTTCATCCGTGCCGAGACGATATCGTTCGGCGACTATGTCGCACTCGGCGGCGAACAGGGCGCCAAGGATGCCGGCAAGATGCGCCTCGAAGGCAAGGACTACACCGTCGCCGACGGCGACGTGATGCACTTCCGCTTCGCGAATTGAGGGAGCGGCGCCGCGGCGCCATCACCTCACCTCGGCCTCTCTTGAGGCCCACCCTCCCACAGGGGGAGGGTAGTCTTGATGTTTTAAGTCAGTACACAGACAATCACCCCACTTCTCCAAGAAATCTCTCGAAGAGCGGGTTGAACACCTCAGGCGCCTCCCAGAAAGGCGCATGGCCGAGCCCCGGCAGCACATGCACCTTGCGGTCCCACAGGTTCCGGTAGGTCACTTTCTCAAGGAACGCATTGTTCACGTAAGGCTCCGCCCCGCCCGTCACCACGGCAAGCGGCTGTGGCGCCTCGCCTGCGATCTTCCGCCCGTCGAGGTCTCGGCCCTCGATCACCGATTGCAGCATCAGGGGCCGGAAGCGCCCATCGGCGCGGAGCGAGGCTGCCAGCATCCAGGGCTCCATCGGCACGCCCTCCCCGAGCCCGCCTTGCACCTGGGTCCGCGCCTCCTCCTCCGTGAAATCCGCCTTGAAGGTGAGGCTCATCTTGTCCGACGGCAGAAAGGCTTCGGCCATGTCGGCGCCGCCGGCCGGCGGGGTGCCGGTGATCCAGCCGGCCACCGTGCCCGGCCAGCGCGCCATCATCTCAAGCGCCGCATGGCCGCCAAGCGACCAGCCCATCGCCACCGCCCGCTCGACCTTGAGCGCCTCCAGAAGCGCCATCGCCGCATCGGCAAAGCCGGTGATGGAATAGGTTTTCGCGGGCTCCGGCGCATCGGAGCTCTTGCCATGCCCCGGCAGGTCGAAGGCAATGAAGCGGTAGCGCCCCGCCATGGGCGCGGAAAACTGCCGCCCGAACATCTCCTTGCATGAGGAATTGCCGTGAATGAAGAGCACCGGCAGACCATCGCCCCCGCTCTCCACCCAGGCGAGCCGCCCATGCGCCGTCTCGACGAATCCTTCTTTCATCCCCGCCTCCCTTCCCGGACGCCCCTGTGTCGAAATTCGTGACGGCGGCGTCATTTATTTTGCCTCCCTTAACCCTTGCCCCTATATTGGTATTCGAGGATGGCTTTGCCGGGTTTGGAGGAACCATGACGAACAAGATCACGACGAATATCACGGTCGATGCGGCCTACGAAGCGGTCGCCCCCGACGATTTCCCCGCGATGATGGATGTGGACCGCTATGGCAACCGCTCCACCGCCTTCGACAAGATCATTTCCGCGACCCATGACCATTTCTGGGACCCGCAGGACCCGAAATATGTCGATTTCTCCGCGCCCTTCGACATGGAGAACGAGTACCTCATCGATCCCGAGCAGAACACCGACCTGAAGACCGCGGTGAAGGACAAGCTCGACGAGAAGCAGAAGATCAAGCTCGTCAACATGGACGTGCAATGGGCGCTCTCCTCGATCCTGCATGGCGAGGCCGGCGCGCTCGCCCTGTCGGCATCGCTCTGCCACATCCTGAAAGACCCGGGCGCGCAGGAATATGCCGCGAACCAGACCCGCGAAGAGGCGCGCCACGTTGCCGGCTTCTCGAACTACATCAAGGCGCGCTGGGGCAAGCCCGTGCCCGTCGGCCCGGCGCTCGGCAACATCCTGACCGAACTCGTCAACTCGCCGCTCGTCTGGAAGAAA
>PNMC01000256.1 GCA_013823365.1 Parvibaculum sp.
TTTGGCGACATCGTGATCGACCGTGCGGCGCATCGCGTCCGCCGGGGCGACCGCGAGGTGCATCTGGGTCCTACCGAATACCGCCTGCTCGATCATCTGATCCAGCATCCGGGCCGCGTCTTCAGCCGCGAGCAATTGCTCGATGCCGTCTGGGGCTCGGATGTCTATGTCGAGGCGCGCACCGTGGACGTGCATGTCGGCCGCCTCCGCAAGGCGCTCAACCAGAAGGGCGAAAAGGACCCGATCCGCACCGTCCGTTCCGCCGGCTATTCGCTGGACGAACAGTTCCACAACTGAGGGCGCTGCTTCCGCCTCAAATGCAGAACCGGCACCCGCTTGCTCCGCGGATGCCGGTTCCTTCCCCTCGTGTCCCCCAGCCTGTCCCGATGGACAGTGCGGATTTTGCCTCTAGCTGACCAGGCGGTCCTTGCGGATGCCGGCATTGCGGTCGCGATTGCGGCGGGCCTGTACCGGCTGATAGGCCATGCGTGCATGCTCGGTGCAATAGGGCGAGCCGTGATCGGCGCCCCGGCCGCAGAAATGGAAGCCCGGTCGGCCCGGATCGCCGATCGGCCATTTGCAGGTATGTTCGGTCAGTGTCAGCACCGTCGCGCGTTGTGCGGGCTCAAGGCCGCGCTCTTCGGCACGGGCAGGCTCGCTGCGCTCCCGCGCTTCGTCGCGAAGCGTATTGTCGTGGCGCGCCTCGGCGGTCAGGGGATCGGGCCTGCCGCGAACCAGCGTACGCGGCGCCTGGGGCCGCGTACGGGCAGGGCGGCTTGGCGTCGCACGGCCGGAAAGGCCGAGCCGGTGCACCTTGCCGATCACCGCATTGCGGGTCACGCCGCCGAGCTGCTTGGCGACCTGGCTGGCGCTGAGCCCTTCGGCCCAGAGCTTCTTCAGCAGTTCGACGCGTTCATCGGTCCACATGATGTTCCTTCCCCTTCAGGGCCGCTTAAGGCCCGTTGGATGCGCCAGCCGGCCCCCGCCGGCATCCTCCGAAATCCCCTCCGGGGGGCGCGGGTTGACGTTGCGCGCGCCCACTAGATTTCGTGGTCATTAACGGGAAATATACAATATAGAGGGGCAAAATCGCAACAGAAGTGGCGCCATGCAGTCCCCTTATCCACAGGAAAGTGCGGTTTTGCAGGGTTTTTCGAGGCTTTCGCCGTTCCCTGCCTTGTGCCGGCGGGGCCAGCCTCCCACATGCGCCTCAGCTTCCCGCATTGCAGCCCGCCCCGGCCTCGTTTATGCCTGCCGCCTGCGCAGGCCCTTCCGGCCCAACGACAAGAGGACGCCATGAGCGAGACTTCCCACCCTCAGGCGGGTATGCGCCGCTTCGGTGCCGTCAACTGGCTCGGCGTCTGGACGCTCTATCTGAAGGAAGTCAGGCGCTTCTGGAAGGTGATGACGCAGACCATCGCCGCGCCGGTCGTGACCACGCTCCTTTATCTCGCGATCTTCGCGCTCGCCATCGGCAAGTTCCGGCCGGATGTGCATGGCGTGCCTTTCGTGGAGTTCCTGGCACCTGGCCTCGTCATGATGACCATGATCCAGAACGCCTTCGCCAATACCTCCTCCTCGATCCTGATCTCGAAAATCCAGGGCAATATCGTGGATGTGCTGATGCCGCCGCTCTCGGCGGGCGAACTCAATGTCGGCATCGCGCTGGCGGGCGTCACACGCGGCCTTCTCTGCGGCGTGGTAACGGCCGCCGCCATGCTGCCCTTCGTCCATATGGGGATCGCCCATCTCTGGGCCGTGCTCTTCTATGCCGTGGGCGCCTCGTTGATGCTGGCACTCCTCGGCGTGCTGGGCGGCGTCTGGTCGGAGAAATTCGACCATCTGCAGGCCGTTACCAATTTCGTGATCCTGCCGCTCACTTTCCTCTCGGGCACCTTCTATTCGGTGACCCAGCTCCCCGATTTCGCCCATGAACTGACCAAATGGAACCCGGTCTTCTACCTGATCGACGGCTTCCGCTATGGCATTACCGGCCATGCCGACGGCTCCATTGCTACCGGCATCGCCATCGTGATCGGCTTCAATCTGGTGCTCTGGACGGCCTGCCACTTCCTTTTCAAGACAGGCTACCGGCTGAAAGCCTGAAACCCCGGTTCCCCGCGAGATTGACAGGCCCCGGCCCTCGCCGTAATACTCCCATGCTTCTCGGACTGCCGCCCCGCGCGGGGCGGCATTTTCTATTGGCGGCCCCCTGCGGGGCGCCGGCGAGGAGCCCCCGAAAGGGGCAACAGGGTGATCGGCATGATCCGGTACGGGAAACGACGAGGCTGACAGCGAGAAGGGGGCGGGCGAAAGCCTGAAGCCTCCGCAGGAAACTGCTGTCTCGCCGGATCGCCCGGAGCCCATTCCAGCCGCAACAGAACCCTCGGCTTTTCTCCCGGCATTCGCGAACGGCGTCGTTCAAAAGATTTGTGAGAAGGACCGACTTCCGTGATTACGCCTGTTTTGCCGACCTACGCGCGGGCCGACCTTGAATTTGAACGGGGCGAAGGCCCCTGGCTCATCACCGCCAAGGGCGAACGCTATCTCGACTTCGGTGCGGGCATCGCCGTCAATGTCGTGGGCCACGCGCATCCGCATCTGATCGCCGCACTGACCGAGCAAGCGGGCAAGGTCTGGCATACATCGAACATCTACCGCATCCCCGGCCAGGAAAAACTCGCGCGACGTCTCGTCGAGGCGACTTTCGCGGACACGGTCTTCTTCACCAATTCGGGCGCGGAAGCCCTCGAATGCGCGATCAAGATGGCGCGGAAATATCACGCGGCGGGCGGCGCGCCCGAACGTTACGAACTCATCACGATGGAAGGCGCCTTCCACGGCCGCACACTCGCGACAATCGCGGCAGGCGGCCAGAAGAAATATCTCGAAGGCTTCGGCCCGGCCATGCCCGGCTTCCCGCAGGTGGCTTTCGGTGACATGAAGGCGCTCGAAGCCGCGATCGGCCCGGCAACGGCCGGCATCCTGATCGAGCCCATTCAGGGAGAGGGCGGCATCCGCGTCATTCCGAACGAGGAGCTGCGGCGCATCCGCGCGCTTTGCGACGAGAAGGGCATCCTCCTCGTGCTCGACGAAGTGCAGACCGGCGTTGGCCGCACGGGCAAGCTTTTCGCGCATGAACTTGCGGGCATCACGCCCGACATCATGGCGGTGGCGAAGGCACTGGGCGGCGGTTTCCCCGTCGGTGCCTGCCTTGCAACGGAAGAGGCTGCGCGTGGCATGACGGCGGGCACGCATGGCTCGACCTTCGGCGGCAACCCGCTTGCGATGGCGGTTGCGAATGCCGTGATGGACCTCGCGCTGGACGAGAAG
>PNMC01000257.1 GCA_013823365.1 Parvibaculum sp.
CGCGTTGATCTTCACGAGGAAATTGCGGCCGATGATCATCGGCTCGAGTTCCGGGTGATTGATGTTTGCCGGGATGATCGCCCGGCCGGCGGCGACTTCCGACCGCACGAATTCCGGCGTGATGAATTCCGGAATGTCGGCACCAAAGCTCTCGCCCTCGGCGATCTTGTGCGCAGCGGTTTCGAGCGCGGCCTTGCGGCCCATATTCTCGCGCTCGGCGATGAAGGCCATCTCGGCGGTGACGATGCCTGCCTTGGCAAACTCATACTGCGTAACGGGACGGCCCGGCAGGCCGCGGCGCGGGCGGTTCACGACCGGGAAGGCGCGGGCGAGATGTTTCTCGCCGACATTGCCATTGTCTTCGGGCTTCACCTCGCGCCCGTCGTAAAGCTCCGTGCCGCCGCGCGCCTCGATCCAGGCCTCGCGGTGACGGACGAGACCTTTCTCGACATCGATCTTCGCCGCGGGATCGGTGTAGGGCCCGGACGTGTCATAGACGCGGACCGGCGGCTCCTGTGCCGTGGGATGCAGCGCGATTTCACGGAACGGCACCTTCAATTCCGGGAAGCCTTCCGGCGAGGTGAAAATCTTGGTGCTGGCGGGGAGCGGGCCGGTGGTGACTTCCGGCAGCGCGTCCTTGGGGGCGTGAACGTTCATGAGATTACTCCTGGGGGCGCTGTTTCAGCACGACGCTGGCAATGAGACCGGCGAGCGACAGCGCGAAGATGACGCCGATGATCGCGGTCAGAAGATCGAACGGGATGTTGGTCGTGGCGACGCCTTCCTGCGTCGGCGCGATAAGCTTGCCGAAAAAGCTCGGATAGAGCATGCCGGCCGTCGCGCCCCAGGCGCCCGCAAAGGCGGCGCGGCGCGCAAACGTGTCTTTTGCCATCAGGAGCCCGGTGACGACGAGGGGAATGCCGATGGCGAAATCGTCCAGCACGAAAACGAGCGGGCGGCCCATACCCCAACTCCGGTAGAGCTCGCCGCCCATAAGCAGCAAACCGAGAAAAACGGCAAGATATCGCCAGAAAATCATCCATCCCTCCCGCAGCGGCGGGGCATGAATGGCGGAGAGCGGGCGCAAACGGCAACCGGAAACCCGTCCCTTCGCCGGCATGACCCGGATCAGGTTCTAAGGGTGGTGAGCCGGTATCAGGCCCATCTCAGCCGGCTGCCGCCGGCCCCCCTCGGTTACCGGGAGTGTGACTCCGCCAGCGCCGCAGGTAAAGGAAAGATCGGCTAGACTTGAGCGAAACAGCGAAGGGGGGAGCCCATGACCGTCGAAATCGCCATGCTGTTCTGGGCGGCTGTGCTCGGCCTTGTGCAGATCGGCGCGCAGAGCTTCGCCTTCAAGGCGCAGGTCGGAAACGCCTATACGGTGGGCGCGCGGGACGAGCATCGCCCGGCAACCGGGCTTGCGGGCCGTTTGGAGCGCGCGCTTCGGAACTTCCTCGAAACTTTCCCGATCTTCGCCGCCGTCGTGTTGGCCGTTTACGCCACGGAACGCTCAAGCCAGTGGAGCGAGATCGGCGCGCAGATATATTTCTGGGGAAGGCTCGCCTATCTCCCGGCCTATGCGGTTGGGTTGCCATGGGTGCGCACCTTCATCTGGCAAATCGCGACCATCGGCATCGTGCTTTGCATGGTCCCCCTCTTCGACAAGGCGCTGCTGACCTTCCTCATGGAATGAAACGATACGATTCGCCCGGTTTGCGTCAGCTTGAAGCGAATCAGTCTACGGATGAAGTTCCGGATGCGGGAAGGCCGAATCGGGCGTAGGCTTTATGCGGTGGCAACCAACCGGGGAGGAAACCCATGTCGGTGGAACTTTGGTCGCTCGTCTGGGGCGGCCTGCTTCTTTTCATCCTGATCGTGATGTCGGCTAATGCCAATGTGAAGACCATGGGCATGCCCTGGGGCATCGGCAATCGCGACGAACCAGCAACCACGACGGGATGGGGCGGACGCGCGCGGCGCGCCTATCTCAACCATCTCGAAAACCTGCTGATCTATGCCTGCTTCGCGATCCCGCTCGTGATGATCGGCGGCAGCTCGTCGCTCAGTGTGCTCGGTGCGCAGATCTTCATCATCGCCCGTGTGCTCTATGCGATCATCTATGTAGCGGGCCTGACGGCAGGCGGCATCCGCACCATTGCCTGGCTCGGCGGCGTGATCGGCTACGGCATGGTCTTCGTCGCGCTGCTGCAGGCGGCGATGTAGATTTCGTCTCGCTGGAAAAAGAAAGGCGCCGGAAACTCCGGCGCCTTTTTGTTTCGTATTTCGTCCCATCAATCCGCGAACGGATCGGTCATCAGGATCGTGTCTTCGCGGTCGGGCGAAGTGGAGAGGAGCGCCACCGGCGCCTCGATCAACTCTTCCACATAACGCACATATTTGACGGCCGCCGCCGGAAGCTGCGCCCAGGAGCGGGCGCCCTGCGTGCTGCCCTGCCAGCCTTCAAGCGTCTCATAGACGGGCGTGACCTTCGCCTGCGCTTCCTTGCCGGCGGGAAAATAGTCGAGCCGCTTGCCGTCCATCTCATAGGCAACGCAGACCTTGATCTCGTCGAAACCGTCGAGCACATCGAGCTTTGTCAGCGCAATGCCGGTGATGCCGCCGGTGCGGATCGCCTGCCGCACCATGACGGCATCGAACCACCCGCAGCGGCGCTTGCGGCCCGTGACGGTGCCGAACTCATGGCCGCGCTCGCCGAGCCGCTGGCCCACATCATCTGTGAGCTCGGTCGGGAACGGGCCCTCACCGACGCGCGTCGTATAGGCCTTGGTGATGCCGAGCACATAGCCGATGGCGCCGGGACCGACGCCCGAGCCGCCCGCCGCCTGCCCCGCCACGGTGTTGGACGAGGTGACGAAGGGATAGGTGCCGTGGTCGATGTCGAGCATGGTGCCCTGCGCGCCTTCGAAAAGGATGCGCTGGCCCTCGCGCTTCGCCTCATCGAGCACACGCCAGACGGGCGCGGCGAAAGGCAGGATGCGCGGCGCGATGTCGAGAAGCGCCTCAACGATGGGTGCGGCTTCAAATTCGGGCAGCCGGTTGCCGCGGCGCAGCGCATTGTGATGCGCGAGAAGCCCCTCCACCTTCACGGCGAGCGAGGCCGGGTCCGCAAGGTCGATAACGCGAATGGCGCGGCGGCCTGCCTTGTCCTCATAGGCCGGGCCGATGCCGCGCTTCGTCGTACCGATCTTGACGCCGGAATTGGCGCTTTCGCGCATCTCGTCGAGCTCGCGATGCACGGGAAGGATCAGCGTCGCATTTTCGGCGATCTTCAGGTTCTCCGGCGTCACCTTCACGCCCTTGGAGGC
>PNMC01000258.1 GCA_013823365.1 Parvibaculum sp.
AGGCGGAGCGCGACGCGATGTGGGCGCTCAGGGACGATGTGGGACAGGTGGTGCACACCTATCCGATGTTCACCTTCGATGTGAGCCTCGGCATTGCCGATATGGAAAGCTATATCGCGGAAGTGAGGAAGGGGCTCGCCTCGAAGTGGCCGGCGAGTTCGCTGATGGTGTTCGGCCATCTCGGCGACGGCAATCTGCATGTCATTCCGGGGCGATTTCCGGACGCGAATATCGAGACGCGGCGCGGCGTGGAAGCCGTCGTTTATGGCGAATTGCGCAAGCGCAGCGGCTCCGTCTCGGCGGAACACGGGATCGGGCTCGAAAAGCGGCCTTATCTCGACTGGTCGCGAAGCCCCGAGGAAGTGGCGCTGATGCGGCTGCTGAAACGCACACTCGACCCGAAGAACATTCTCAACCCCGGCAAGGTACTCGAGCCCGTGCCGCAGGCGAGGGCAGCGGAATGAAATTGATTGCATTGGCGGCGGGTGCTCTCGCCCTTTCCGTTTCGAGCGCGCATGCCTCGTCGCCGGATGCCTGGGCGGAGCTTGAGGAAGCGGCGAAGGCTGCCTGCATCGCGGCCTCCGGGCTCGACGAGCCTGCGATCGACACGCCTGTGACAAATTTCGAGCGGCACGTCTTCGTCGTCGTGCATGGCAAATGGCCGGCTTCCTCCGCCGCAAGCGGGCGGGAGACGGACTGGGCCTGTCTTTATGACAAGGAACAGGGTGCGGCCGAGGCGCGCGAGCCCGGATTCCCCTGATCGGCATCGGCGGTTTGCAGGCAGGCCCTGCCTCGTGCCACACTGACCGGAACACAGAATCCGGTTTTCAGGAAGTGGAGGGCGCCATGTCCGTGGCTGCAGATTTCAGAGACGTTCCCGTTCGCGAACTCGTGACGGAGGCGGAGTGGCAGGTGCGTGTGGACCTCGCCGCCACCTACCGGCTGGTCGCGCATTACGGTTGGTCCGACCTCATCTATACGCATATCTCGGCGCGCGTGCCGGGGCCGGAACACCACTTCCTCATCAACCCCTACGGTATGAGCTTCGACGAAATCACCGCATCGAGCCTTGTGAAGATCGATCTCGACGGCAATATCGTCATGCCGACGGATTATGCAGTGAACCCGGCGGGCTTCACCATCCACAGCGCGGTGCATATGTCGGTGCCGAATGCGAATGCGGTGATCCACACCCATTCGGACGATGGCGTGGCCGTATCGGCGCAGGCGGACGGGCTGCTCCCCCTGTCGCAGACGGCAATGATCGTGCTCGAAGACCTCGCCTATCACGATTATGAAGGCATCGCGCTTGAACATGACGAGCGCGAGCGGCTGGTCGCCGATCTCGGCACCAAGCACTGCATGATCCTGCGCAATCACGGGCTGCTGACCGCGGGCGCGACCTGCGCCGATGCTTTCCTCCGGCTCTATTTCCTGGAGCGGGCCTGCACCATGCAGGTGCGCGCGCTTTCGGGCGGCGTGAAGCTCACCATGCCCAATCCAGGTGTGCCGGAGAAAACGGCGGATCAGGGCATGTTCCACAAGAAGCACGGCATCGGCAATCTCGCCTGGCCGGCGCTTCTGCGCACGCTCGACCGGATCGATCCGTCCTTCCGCGATTGATCCGCGCTCCGGCGCTTCTCACGCCGGCCATATTCCATTCCGGGTGCGGGCTCCAATCCGCCCACCCTTCATGCATTTGAGTGAGGTCCGTTCATGGTGAAGTTCGGTGTGGGGCAGCCGGCGCGGCGCGTCGAGGACATGCGGCTGATTTCAGGTCAGGGGCGGTTCACGGACGACATCTCGCTGCCGGGCCAGCTCTATGCGGTGATGGTGCGCAGCCCCCACGCCCATGCGAGGATCGCGAGCATCGACACGGAAGATGCGAAGGCGGCGCCGGGCGTCGTCGCCATCTATACCGGCAAGGACGCGGAAGAGGCGGGGCTCGGCACTGTCTATTCGCCCGCTGCCGATATGCTGAAGAACGCGGATGGCACGCCGATCTTCAAGACGACGCGCTGGCTGATCGCGCGCGACCGGGTGCGCCATGTCGGCGATCTGGTGGCGATGGTCGTGGCCGAAACGCCGGCGCAGGCGCGCGATGCGGCGGACCTCGTGATGGTCGATTATGAAGACCTGCCCGTGGTCGCGGATACGGCGGGCGCGCTTGCGGCGGATGCGCCGGTCATCTGGGAAGAGAATGGCAGCAATCTTGCCTATGACTGGTCGATCGGCGATGCCGAGCCCGTCGAGGCGGCGATGAAGGCGGCACATCATGTGACGCGGGTGAAGCTTATCAACAACCGCATCGTCGTGGCGGCGATGGAGCCGCGCGCGGCGCTCGGGAACTATGAGGCGGATCGCGATCACTACACGCTTTATGTGTGCAGCCAGGGCGTGCATGGCATGCGCACGAATATCGCGAAGCACTCGTTGAATATCCCTGTCGAAAAGCTGCGGGTGGTGACGGAGGATGTGGGCGGCGGCTTCGGCATGAAGACGTTCGTCTATCCCGAATATCCATTGGTGCTGTTTGCCTCGAAACTGATCGGCCGCCCGGTGAAGTGGACGGCGGATCGCTCGGAAAGCTTTCTCACGGACAGCCAGGGCCGCGATCATGTGACGGAAGCGGCACTTGCGCTCGACGAGGATGGCAAGATCCTCGCGGTGAAGGTCGACACGATCGCCAATCTCGGCGCCTATCAGAGTCAGTTCGGTCCGTTCATTCCCTCGCTCGCGCCACGCGGCATGCATGTCGGCGTCTATATGGTGCCGGCGATGCATAATCATGTGCGCGCGGTCTATACGAACACGGTGCCGGTGGACGCCTATCGCGGCGCGGGGCGGCCGGAGGCGTCCTACGTCATCGAGCGGCTGATGGAAAAGGCGGCGCGGGAGATGGGCCTTACGCCCGACGATATCCGCCGCCGCAATTTCGTGCCGCCAAGCGCCATGCCGCTCAATGCGGTCCCGTCGCTGCCTTTCGACTCCGGCGATTTCGAGCGTAATCTGAACGATGCGATGAAGCGCGCCGACGTGGCGGGCTTTGCGGCACGGCGCGCGGCGGCTGAACGCGCGGGCAAGATTCTCGGTATCGGCTACAGCTATTATGTCGAGCGCACGGCGGCGGGCATGGCGGATTATGCGCGCATCTCGGTCGATCCGAAGGATGGGCTCGTCCATGTCTGGACCGGGCAACAGACGAACGGGCAGGGGCACGAGACGGCGTGGACGCAGCTTGTGTCGTCGCGGCTCGGTATCGACGGCGAGAAGATCAAGGTGCATCTCGGCGACTCCGACGTGTTGCCCGGCGGTGCGGGGACC
>PNMC01000259.1 GCA_013823365.1 Parvibaculum sp.
CTGCCGGATGCGGGCGCGCCGGGCCTCAATTTCAAGGCGGTGGCTGGCGGCATGCTCGTCCAGTCGCGCGACAATGGCCGCATAGACGATCTCGACCTGAAGGTGGTGACGAAGCGCGCGCCGACGGCGCAGGAAATGGCCGACCTCAAATTCGCCTTCCGCGTCTGCAAGCATGTGAAGTCGAACGCGATCATCTATGTGAAGAATGGCGCGACGGTCGGCATTGGCGCCGGCCAGATGAGCCGCGTGGACTCGGCCCGCATCGCCGCCCGCAAGGCGGAAGACGCGGCGGAAGCCGCAGGCGAGAAAAAGCCCGCCACCATCGGCTCGGTCGTCGCCTCGGATGCCTTCTTCCCCTTCGCCGACGGCCTGCTCTCGGCAGCGGAAGCGGGTGCCACCGCAATCATCCAGCCCGGCGGCTCGATGCGCGACGATGAAGTGATCGCGGCAGCCGACGAAAAGGGCCTCGCCATGGTCATGACGGGCATGCGCCACTTCCGCCACTGAGAACACGCGTCATTGCGAGCGAAGCGAAGCAATCCAGGGGCCGCAAGCGTGGAGTTTGCCGCTCCTGGATTGCTTCGTTGCCGCATCCGCGGCTCCTCGCAATGACGGCTCTGGTTTTTCCGGCGCGCGCTTCCCGCCCCGCCGTCAATGCGTGACGGCGCTTGAGCGTTCTTCCTTCACGAAGAGCAGTCCGATCAACCCGGCAAGGATGAGCGGCACGACGACCATCAGCCCGAAGCGCTGGTTCTGCGTCATCGCCGTCACGATGCCGATGAAGAGCGGCGCGACCCAGGCCGTCGCCTTGCCGACCAGCGCGAAGAGGCCGAAGAACTCCGTCATCATTTCGCGCGGGCTGATCCGCGCCATCATGGTGCGGCTCGACGCAATGACGGGGCCGACCGTCATGCCGAATATGCCGACGGTGAGAAGGAAGAGCTGCTGCGGCAGCGTCGTGAAGGCGCCCGCATCCGCCGCCACCGGCACTTGGATGACGTAGAAAATCCGGTCGCGGTCGAAGGAGAGGAGCAGCAGGAAGCTCGCGATCACGCCGAGAAGCGACCAGACCAGCGTCCGCTTCGAACCGATCTTGAGATCGACCCAGCCGCCAAGGAAGGCGCCGAACGCGGCAAACAGCGTCACCCAGATGCCATAGACCGCCATCTCCATCGCGCCCCAGCCGAAAATCCCCGCCGCGAGAATGCCGCCGAACACGAAGATCGCCGTCATGCCGTCATAGAAAAGCATGCGCGAGAAAAGATAGAGCGCGACATTGCGGAAATGCCGCACGGCGCGGAGCGTCGCCACAAGACGCCGGAGCCCTTCGCGCGCCGCCTGTGTGCGGCTCAACCCGCGCCGCTTCTGGTCCGGCACGAGGAAGAGCAAGGGCAGCATGAAGACGAGGAACCAGAGGCCGGAGATCGGCCCGATGATGCGGTCCGTCTCATGCGCTTCCTTCGAAAGGCCGAAAAGGGGCTCGTCCGGAATGAAGGGCGCCGAGACCTCGCCCGGAAGCTGGAAGAGAAGAAGCACCAGCACCAGCGCGACGATGGCGGCAAGCTGGCCGACACCGATGCCGATGCCCGACAGAAGCCCGATCCGCCGGTCCGACGCGATGGTCGGCAGCATGGCATTGGCGAAGATGATCGTGAATTCCATGCCGATCGCGGCAACGACAAGCGCGATGGCGACGGGAAGCAGCGGCTGGCCCGGCACCGCGAACCAGAGCGAGAAACAGCCCGCCGCGCAGATGAGCATGGTGAAGACGATCCATGGCTTGCGCGGCCCCGCCGCATCCGCCATTGCGCCGAGAAGCGGGCTTAAGAGTGCGATGGAAATACCCGCCACCGCCTGCACATAGCCCCAATAGGCCTGACCCTCGATCGGATTGGCCGCGAGCACCTGCGTGAAGAAGGGCGGAAAGAGAAAGATGGTGATGAGCGAGAAATAGGTCTGGTTCGCCCATTCATAAAGAACCCAGGCGCCCTGCGCGACATTGGAGGCAGGCTCGCGCCCGCCCGTGTCATGCGGCGGCATGAGCTCCGGCACCGCCCCCTCGATCACCGCGTTCAATCGACCGCCTCCGCTCTTTCCTCACGCACGAAAAGCATCCCCGCAAGCCCGAGCCCGAGAAGAATGAGGATCGAGGCAAAGCCGATCCGCTGGCTCTGGAAGAGATGCGTCACCACGCCGACGAGAAGCGGCCCGAGAAAGGCCGTCGCCGTGCCGGACAGCGCATAGATGCCGAAGAACTCCGACATCTTCGTGACGGGCGCGATACGCGCGAGCATGGTGCGGCTGTTCGCATAAGCCGCCGTGATGCAGATCGCGACGATGATGACGACGATGAGATACATGAGTTCGGGCAGCGTGGCGAAGAAGGGCAGATCCCAGATCGGCCCTGCCGCCGCCGCATCGTAGGGCAGGAAGAAAAGTTCGTTCGGCGTGATCGAGATCGCGAGCACAAGCCCGACGCAGGTGCCGCCGATCGAAACGAGGATCGCCCGTTTCGAGCCGAACGTATCGTCGAGCCAGCCGCCGAAGAAGCCGCCCGCCACCGCGAAGACGGAAAGCACGATGCCATAGATCGTGAGCGTGAGCGGCCCCCAGCCGAATACGCCCACCGCATAGACGCCGCCGAACACGAGCACCGCCGTCTTGCCGTCATTGTAGAACATGCGCGCGGCAAGATAGATCGCGACGTTCCGGTAATGGCGGAGCTTGCGGATCGTGCCGATGACATTGCCGATGCCGCCCGCGATCGCCTTCCTCATGGAGACATTCGTGCCCTTCACATCGGGCGTCCAGAGAAGCAGCGGCAGCGAAAAGACGAGAAGCCAGAGCGCGACGATGGGCCCGGAGATGCGGCTGTTCTCATGCGCCGAGGCATCGATGCCGAACAGCGGTGCGGAGGGCACGAAGCCCCAGTCGACATTGCCCGGCAGCATGAAGGCCCAGAGCATGAAGCAGAGAATGAGAAGCGCGCCTGCATTGCCGAGCGCAAGGCCGAGACCGGACAGAAATCCGATCCGCTCATGCGGTGCAACGGCCGGCAGCATCGAATTGTGGAAGACGGCGGAAAATTCGAAGGCGACCGCGATCAGCACGATAAGCGCCGCGATCGCGAGAATGGAAAGCCCGCCCTCGCCCGGCATCGCCCACCACAGCACAAACATGGCCGGCACCATGATCGCGATGAAGAAGACGATCCAGGGTTTGCGCTTGCCGCCCGTGTCGGCGATGGCGCCGAGAACGGGACCGAGCGCCGCGATGAAGAACCCGGCAATGCCGTTGATATTG
>PNMC01000260.1 GCA_013823365.1 Parvibaculum sp.
TCCTGCGTATAGTCGAATTGCTGCATCAGCCGCTCATAGCCCGCCGCCTCTTCGACGGCATTGAGATCGGCGCGCTGCACATTTTCGATGATCGCGATTTCAAGCGACTCGGCATCCGTCAGTTCCTTGACGATGACCGGCACCTGATGAAGCTGTGCCGCCTGGGCCGCGCGCCAGCGCCGCTCGCCCGCGACGATCTCGAAGGCGTTTGCCTCACCGGCAACGGGGCGCACGACGATCGGCTGAAGGATGCCTTTCTCGCGCACCGAATTGGCGAGGTCTTCAAGATCCTCCGGCCGGAACGTGTGGCGCGGCTGGAAGGGGTTCGGCCGCAGGAATTCGATCGGCACCTCGCGCACACCGCGCGGGGCAGGCGCTTCCTTGTCGCCAAGCGCGAAGGCGGTGTCCTCGCCGATCAGCGCCGCAAGACCACGTCCGAGCCGGCTGGGTGTGTCCTCTGCCATAGCCATCGCTTCCCTTCCAATGCCTTCCATCGAAATCCCGTCCGCCTCTACCCGATACTCTACTCTTTGCGCATCCGCATTCTTTGCGCTTCTGCCCGGTAGCGCCAGCCCTACCCGCCGATAATGGCGGAAAATCGGCGCCGCCGCTTCCCCGGCCCTACCCCGTATGACCCATTTTCAAATGGTTTCAAACGGTTAAAGGATTTTCTTAAGACAGGTCAAACTCCCTGTCCCAGATCCGTGCCCGATCGTCAGGCCGCCGAACGCCGGATCGCCCGCTCGCGCTGGATCATTTCCGCCGCGAGCCTCATATAGGCCTTGGAGCCGGCGCAGCGATGATCGTAGACCAGCGCCGGCTTGCCATAGGAGGGCGCTTCCGAAATGCGGACATTGCGCGGAATGACCGTGCGATAGACCTTGTCGCCGAGATGGGTCCGCACATCGCTCGCCACCTGGTCGGACAGCTTGTTGCGCTGGTCGAACATGGTGAGCACGATGCCCTGAATCTCCAGCCGCGGATTGAGGCTGGTCTTGACCCGCTCCACCGTGCGCAGCAACTGGCTCAGACCTTCCAGCGCGAAGAACTCGCATTGCAGCGGCACCAGGATCGCGTCCGCCGCCGTCATCGCATTGATGGTCAGCAGGTTCAGCGAAGGCGGGCAATCGATCAGCAGATAGGAGTAGGGCCGCGCCGTCATCGCCTTCTCGGCTTCGCTCGTCTCGCGCTGCTTGCCATTGCGCGGCATGCGGGCCAGCGCATCGCGCAGCCGGTGCGAACGGCGCTGCACAGTGGCGAGCTCAAGCTCCGCGCCGAGGAGATCCATCGTGGACGGAACAATATCGAGGCCCGGCACTTTCGTCGGCACCACTGCGTCTTCAATAAGCGCCGCGCCGATCAGCACATCGTAAGCGGAAACCTTGCGCTCGGCCGTGGTGATGCCAAGACCTGTGCTCGCATTGCCCTGCGGGTCGAGATCGACGATCAGCACGCGCTCGCCGACAGCGGCAAGCGCGGTGCCGAGATTGATGGCCGTGGTGGTCTTGCCCACACCGCCCTTCTGATTGGCCACGACGAGAATACGCGGACGATCCGTGGACGGAGCAACCAGCGGGTTGGACCCGGTAGTACCTTGTGCGGAAGGAATGGAAGCGGCTGCCTTTGCCGCGTCAGTTACCAGCGTCTTGTTGGTCTGGTCCATGGAGGCCTCTCACCTTCAGCACGGAACCGCCTGGGTCCGACTGGCTGGGGGAATGTTCGGCCTCGAATATCCAATTTTTCCGAGCTTCGGTCAATTCGTCCTTGAGCCCCTGCCCCTTCAAAAACAGCCCCAGACTGTCCGGCCCTAAAAGCGGGGCCGCCCAGCCGAACAGCCGGTCAAGCGGCGCCAGCGCCCTGGCCGAAATCACGTCGAAAACCCCCGCCCCTTGGGCGAAAGCCTCGATCCTTATATTATGGACCTCTGCCGGGGCCCCCGTCACGCGGATCACCTCCCGCATGAAGACGCATTTCCGCTGGTCGCTTTCGACCAGATGCATCTCGAAACCAGGCCTGTGCCTGAGCAGAATAGCCACGACCAGCCCCGGAAACCCGCCCCCGGAACCAAGATCGGCCCAGCACCGGGCGTGCTCCGGCGCAAGCCCTGCCAACTGGGCGGAATCCAGCATATGCCGCCGCCAGAGCTCATCCAGCGTGCTGGCGGAGACTAGATTTATGCTCCTCTGCCACTTCCGGAGCAGGGACTCGTATTGCGTGAGCAGGGCAATTGTTTCACGTGAAACATGTGTCGCGGCGGAAAAGGATTCCGCATCAACGACTTGGGGGTGACCAGACACTATATGTTGGGGCATACCGGATGTAGGCCTCAAGCACTGCGCTTTTGTTTCACGTGAATCATTAGGGTGGTAAGGGCCGCCGGGGTCACGCCATCCACCCTCGCCGCCTGCCCCAGCGTGGCAGGACGGGCCGCGGCCAGCTTCTGCCGCACCTCGATGGAAAGCCCGGCGATGGCCGCATAATCGATGCCCGAAGGCAGGGCCAGCCCCTCATCCTTCCGGAAAGCCCGGATATCGGCCTCCTGCCGGTCGATATAGCCCGAATACTGCGCCTCGATCTCCACCTGCTCGGCGATATGGGGCTCGATCCCCTGCAGTTCCGGCCAGATCGCCCCGAGCCGCGCCATATCGACATCCGGATAGGCAAGCAGATCGCCCACGGAGCGCGAAACGCCGTCCTGGTTGACCTTGAGCCCCTGCCGGGCAAGTTCGCTCGGCGTGGCCGAAAGCCCGCCGCAAAGCGCCCGGGCAACCTCCAGTGCTGCTTCCTTGGCCCGGAAAGCCTCTGCCCGCGCCTCGCCGACCACGCCCGCCGCGATCCCCGCTGCGGTCAGCCGCTGATCGGCATTGTCCGCCCGCAGCGTCAGCCGGTACTCGGCCCGCGAGGTGAACATGCGATAGGGCTCGGAAACACCCCGTGTGATCAGATCGTCGATCATCACGCCGGTATAGGCTTCCGCCCGGTCCATGATGAAAGGATCGGCACCCTTTGCCGCGAGCGCCGCATTGAGCCCCGCCACAAGCCCCTGCGCCGCCGCTTCCTCATAGCCCGTCGTACCGTTGATCTGGCCCGCCAGATAAAGCCCCGGCAGCTCGGCTGTTTCGAGCGTCGGCGTCAGTTCGCGCGGGTCGATATAGTCATACTCGATCGCATAACCGGCGCGCTTCATGACGACCTTCTCAAGCCCCGGAATGGTCTTGAGGAAGGCAAGCTGCACCTCTTCCGGCAGCGCCGTCGAAATCCCGTTCGGATAGATCGTGTCGTCGTCGAGCCCTTCCGGCT
>PNMC01000261.1 GCA_013823365.1 Parvibaculum sp.
TTGGGCCGCGACCAATCCGCAGCGCCGCGCCCGCGTCATGTTCGAGTTCAAGCGTCTTCTCGAAGCCAATATGGACGAACTCGCCCATATGCTCTCCGCCGAGCATGGCAAGGTGATCGCGGATTCGAAGGGCGACATCCAGCGCGGCCTCGAAGTGATCGAGTTCGCCTGCGGAATCCCGCATCTGATGAAGGGCGAGTTCACGGAGGGCGCCGGCCCCGGCATCGACATGTATTCGATGCGTCAGGCGCTCGGCGTCTGCGCCGGCATCACGCCGTTCAACTTCCCGGCCATGATCCCGATGTGGATGTTCGGCGTCTCGGTCGCCTGCGGCAATACCTTCATCGTGAAGCCCTCGGAGAAAGATCCTTCCGTGCCGCTCCGCCTTGCCGAACTCTTCATGGAAGCGGGGGCGCCCGCCGGCGTCCTCAATGTCGTCAATGGCGACAAGGAAGCGGTCGATGCGATCCTCACCGATCCGACGATCCAGGCGGTGAGCTTCGTCGGCTCCTCCGACATCGCGCAATATGTCTATGCGACGGGCGCGGCACATGGAAAGCGCGTGCAGGCGATGGGCGGCGCCAAGAACCATGCGATCATCATGCCCGATGCCGACATGGACCAGGTGGTGAACGATCTCATCGGCGCGGGCTATGGCTCGGCGGGCGAGCGCTGCATGGCGATCTCGGTCGCCGTGCCGGTCGGCGAGGAAACGGCTGATCGCCTTGTCGAGAAACTCGTGCCGCGCGTGCAGGCGCTGAAGGTCGGCATCTCGACCGCTGCCGACAGCGATTACGGCCCCCTCGTCAGCAAGGCGCATCTCGAAAAGGTGAAGTCCTATATCGATATGGGCGTGAAGGAAGGGGCGGAGCTTCTCGTCGATGGCCGCGGCTTCAAGCTGCAGGGCTATGAGGGCGGCTACTTCCTCGGCGGCTCGCTCTTCGACCGCGTGACGCCCGACATGGAAAGCTACAAACAGGAAATCTTCGGCCCCGTGCTGCAGATCATGCGCGCCAAGGATTTCGACGAGGCCGTGTCGCTGCCGACCACGCATCAATATGGCAATGGCGTTGCGATCTTCACGCGGAACGGCGATGCGGCGCGGAGTTTCGCCAGCCGCGTTCAGGTCGGCATGGTCGGCATCAATGTGCCGATCCCCGTGCCGCTCGCCTATCACACCTTCGGCGGCTGGAAGCGCTCCGCCTTCGGCGACACGAACCAGCACGGGCCGGAGGGCGTGAAATTCTGGACAAGGATCAAGACGGTCACGTCCCGCTGGCCGAGCGGGCTGGCGGAGGGTTCTTCCTTCGTCATTCCGACGATGAAGTGAGCGGCCCGATACGATTTGCAAAAATGGCGCTTCACAAAGTGGAGCGCCATTTCCATATGGGGCAGAGCTGTCCTGACGGAGCCCGGCCATGAGTGACGACACGATCGACCTCGATGCCTATTTCAAGCGGATCGGCTATGACGGTCCGCGCATGCCGACGCTCGATACGCTGAAGGCGGTTCATTACGCGCAGGCGCTGTCGATCCCCTTCGAAAATCTCGATGTGCTGGCGAAACGCGGGATCAGGCTCGATCTCCCGTCGTTGCAGCGCAAGCTCGTCGCGGAGAAGCGCGGCGGTTATTGCTTCGAGGTGAATGCGCTTTTCATGGCCGCGCTCCGCCAGCTCGGTTTCAAGGTCACGCCGTTTATCGGGCGGGTGCGCTGGATGGCGCCGGAAGAGGCCGAGGCGGGCCGCACGCATATGCTCCTCCGCGTCGATCTGCCGGAGGGACCCTTCATCGCGGATGCCGGTTTCGGCGGCCTCACCATGACGGCGCCGATCCGCTTCCAAACCGGTATCGAACAGGAAACCCCGCATGAGCCGCGGCGTCTCCTCGCCCATGGCGACGGTTTCGAATTGCAGGGCAAGCTCGGCGACAAATGGGCGCCGATCTACCGTTTCACCGAAGAGGTGCAGACAAGGACCGATTACGAGCTTTCGAGCTGGTATACCTCGACGCATCCCTCCTCGATCTTCGTGCAGTTCCTGATCGCCGCGCGGCCCTTCCCGGATCGCCGGGTGACGCTCTTCAACACGGATCTCACGATCCGCCATCTCGACGGACGGACCGAAACCCGCAGGCTCGAAACGCCGCAGCAGATTGCGGCGGCGCTCGATGAACATTTCGGCCTGGCCCTTTCGGCAGAAGACCGGGCGCTGGTTCTCGATCCCTATATGGAGGCCTGGCGGGCGATGGAGGCGGCGGCCTAGCCCGGTTCGAAGCGCCATTTGCGCGTGATGGCGGGAGCGAGATCGATCCCGTTACGCGTCGCAAAGAGCAGGATGTGGCCGAACAGGTCTGCGGTCTCGTCGGCCAGCGCCTCGCGCAATTCGCTTTCCGAGAGGCCGCGTTTCCGGCCACGATCTGTCAGCTTCATCCAGACTTGGGTAAGTTCCCCCAGTTCTTCCTGAAGTTTGAGGATGAACCAGTCGTCGTTTCGCGTTATGCCGTTTGCAGCAGCGTAGCGCTTTGAGGCTTCTTCGAACTGTCCGGCAAGCTCAATCAGATGATGCACAGTTATGCCCCTTCATCATGGTCGGTCATGATGAGCGAGTCGCCGTGTTCGTACAATGTTCTTTTGGACTACGCATGATCTCCGGTCCCTTGCCTGCCTATCGCGAGAAGATCGCCCGCGGCGAGATCGCCGAGGATGCGGCGCAGGCGCATGTCGCCGCGCGGTTGCAGCATCTCGCCGAGGAACTGGCGGAATGGCGGCCGGGCCAGAAGGCCGGGCCCTTTTCGCGCTTCGGCTTCGGCAAGAAGGTCACGCCGCCCGAAGGGCTTTACATCTGGGGCGGGGTCGGGCGCGGCAAGTCCATGCTGATGGACCTGTTTTTCGACACAGCCGCGATCCAGCCGAAGCGACGCGTCCATTTCCATGCCTTCATGCAGGAGGTGCATGAGCGCATCTTCGACTGGCGGCAGAAGGAGAAGGCGGGAACGGTGAAGGGTTCAGATCCCATCCCGCCGGTCGCCGAGATGGTCGCGCGCGAGGCCTCGCTTCTCTGCTTCGACGAGTTCCAGGTGCATGATATTGCCGACGCCTCGATCCTCGGACGGCTTTTCGCGCAGCTTTTCGAGCTTGGCGTCGTCGTGGTCGCGACATCGAACCGCGCGCCGGACGGGCTTTACGAGGGCGGGCTCAACCGGCACCGCTTCCTGCCCTTCATCGATCTCGTGAAGACGAAGATGGATGTGCTGCATCTCGACAG
>PNMC01000262.1 GCA_013823365.1 Parvibaculum sp.
CTTCAGCTCCGCCGCATCGTCCTCGCCGACGAGCCCTTCTTCAACGTCGGACTCGGCCACGCGCTTGACGGTGTGACCCATTTCCTCGGCGACGAGCTGGGCCGTGTCGCTGTCGATCACATCGGTGATCTTCAGCATGATGCCCTGCTTCATCAGGATCTTGATGACGTCGACCGCGCGCTCCGCCATGCGGTTCGCGAGTTCCTGGATGGTGATGATTTCCGGGATGACGACATCGCGCACGATCTTCTGCGGGGCATCCTGGATGCCCATATGCTTCTTGCGCTCGCGCTCCACGCGGCGGCGCATCGAGGCGAGCGAGCGCTGGCGCCCGCTATCGTCGTCGAAGGCCTTGGTGATGGTGAGCTTGCCGCGGCGGCGCTCTTCGGTGCGGCGCGTGGCGGGTTGCTTGGGCGCGGCGTGACCGGCACTGCGCTTCGGCTTGTCTTCCTCGTCGCCTTCCTCGGCCGCGATCTCCTTCACGGCAACGCGGGGCGCGGGGCGTTCCTCCTCGGCGGTGCCACGGCGCTTCGCATCCTCGGCGGAGCGCGCGCGGGCCTCCTGCTCGGCGGCAAGTCGGGCAGCCTCTTCGGCCGCGCGGGCGGCAGCGGCGGTGCGTTCGGCCTCGCGGCGGGCGTCTTCCTCGGCGAAGCGTTTTGCCTCTTCCTCGGCGCGGCGGCGGTCCTCGCCCTCGCGCTCACGCGCGCTGTCGAGCGCCTGGGCGCGGGCGGCCTTTTCTTCCTCGGTCAGCGTGCGCAGAACGACGCCGGAGCGGGCGCGCGGCGCCGGCTTCTTTTCGGCGACGGGCGCTGCAGCGGCTTTCTTTTCGGGCGCAGGCGCGGCAGCGGCGGCAGGCGCCGGCGCTTCCTTGGGCGCAGGCGCAGGCGCCGCAGCGGCTGGCTTCGCCTTCTCCTCGACGGGCGCGGGCGCGCCATCCGTCTTCAGCGTGCGCTTCTTCTTTTTCTCGACGACCACCGATTTGGAGCGGCCATGCGAGAAATTCTGGCGCACATGGCCAGATTCCACCGTCCGCTTGAGGCTCAGGGTCTTCCCGCCCGCGGCTTTCGGTTTGCGTTCGCTCGTATCGGCCTGATCGGTCATTCCGTTCCTTCGTCACTTTCCCGTGCGGCTTCGTCCGCTCGAGCCTGTTCCGGGCGGTCGCTCCGCCCATAACGCGAGAGCCTGGCAAGATCGGCCAGAACCTTCGCCTCGATGCGCCCCGGGATCAGGGCTGCATGTATCACATTTCCGCGGCCCAATGCCAAACCCAATTCGTCGGCCCAGAGGGGGTCGAGAACGGGCACATCGCCCAGAATTCCTTGCTCTTTCGCCACCCGGAGGCGCTGTTCGAGCTTGCGGCGGCCATCCTGCGCGCCGTCCCGCGCCTCGATAAGGGCGGCGATACGGCCCCGGCCGATGGCCGTCAGCACCTTCTCGAAGCCGGCTTCGAGCGCACCGGCCTTGCGGGCAAGGCCCATGGCATCGCCAGCACGGCGGGCGAGAAGGCGCTCGACAAGGCCCGGAAGCTCCGCATCGGCCTTGACGG
Source organism: Parvibaculum sp. (assembly GCA_013823365.1). GTDB lineage: Bacteria > Pseudomonadota > Alphaproteobacteria > Parvibaculales > Parvibaculaceae > Parvibaculum. The sequence goes on from PNMC01000262.1 coordinate 1,547, forward strand.
CGGCACGGGCGGCCTTTGCGAAATGTCCCTTCCGCACCGCCTGTTCAAGTATCTCCCGCCTGCCCGTCACCCAAAAGCCACGGCCCGGCAATTTTTCCGCCAGATCCGGCACGACCTGGCCTTCCGGATCGAGCACGAAGCGGATCAGGCCTTCCTTGCCGCCCACCTCGCCCGTGACGATGCAGCGCCGCTCGGGGCCTTCATGGCCTGGCTCAGGCTTCTTCACCAAGCTCTTCCGCTTCCTCTCCGTCCTCTTCTTCCGCCGGGGCGAGATCGGCCTCGGTGATCCAGCCCGCCTTGAGGCGCGCGCGCATGATGAGGTCGTTCGCATCGTCGGCCGTCAGATCGAAGCCTTCGAGGATGCCCTGCTGGTGCTTGCGCTCGCCATTCACGGTCTCGTTCCAGCCGATGAGGTCGTCTGTGGCGCAGCCCGCGAGATCCTCGACCGTCTTCACATCGTTCTCGCCGAAGGCGGCGAGCATCCGGGGCGTCACGCCCTCGACCTCGCCAAGCTCGTCGGCCACGCCGAGCGCGCGGCGCTTCTCGTCATATTCGGCGTTCTGGCGCTCGATATATTCGAGTGCGCGGCTCTGGATTTCCTGCGCCGTATCCTCGTCGAAACCTTCGATATCGGCGATTTCGTCGAGATCCACATAGGCCACTTCCTCGATCGAGGCGAAGCCTTCCGAGGCGAGGAGCTGGGCGATCATCTCGTCCACGTCGAGCGCTTCGGCGAAGATCGTCGTCCGGCTCAGGAACTCGGCCTGACGGCGCTCGCTTTCCTCGGCTTCGGTCAGGATATCGATATCCCAGCCGGTGAGCTGCGAGGCGAGGCGCACATTCTGGCCGCGGCGGCCGATGGCGAGCGAGAGCTGATCGTCGGGGACGACGACTTCGATGCGCTGCGTATCTTCATCGAGCACGACCTTGACGACCTCGGCGGGCGCCAGCGCGTTCACGATGAAAGTGGCAGCATCGGGCGACCACTGGATGATGTCGATCTTTTCGCCCTGCAGTTCGTTCACCACCGCCTGAACGCGGCTGCCGCGCATGCCGACGCAGGCGCCGACCGGATCGATGGAGCTGTCGTTCGAGAGGACCGCGATCTTGGCGCGGCTGCCCGGATCGCGCGCGACGGCGCGGATCTCGATGATGCCGTCGTAGATTTCCGGCACTTCCTGGCCGAAAAGCTTGGCCATGAACTGGGGATGGGAGCGCGAGAGGAAAATCTGCGGGCCGCGCTGTTCGCGGCGCACGTCATAGATATAGGCGCGGATGCGGTCGCCGTTGCGGAAGGTTTCGCGCGGCAGGAGTTCGTCGCGGCGGACGATGGCTTCGCCACGGCCGAGATCGACGATGACATTGCCGTATTCGACGCGCTTCACGATGCCGTTCACGATCTCGCCGATACGATCCTTGTATTCGTCGTACTGGCGCTCGCGCTCGGCGTCGCGCACCTTCTGCACGATGACCTGCTTGGCGGTCTGAGCCGCGATACGGCCGAAATCGACCGGCGGCAATTCATCCTCGATGAGGTCGCCGACCTGGGCTGCCGGGTTGCGGCGCTGGGCGGATTTCAGATCGATCTGCACGGCATCGTTCTCGACGCGGTCGACTACTTCGAGAAGGCGGACAAGACGGATTTCGCCGGTCTGCGGGTTGATCCGCGCACGGATTTCATTCTCGGCGCCATAGCGCGAGCGGG
>PNMC01000263.1 GCA_013823365.1 Parvibaculum sp.
GGGCTCTTTTATACGCAAAGCCGGGGGACAGGAAAAGCCTTGCGGCCACAATGGGTTGGTCCTGCCGCAAGGGCAGGGAGGGGCGCGATGGGCCTCGTCCTCCGCGCTTTCTCTTCATGTTGTCATTGCCGGGCTCGACCCGGCAATCCAGGGGCGGCAGGCATGGCGCAAGCGGCTCTGGACCCCCGGGTCAAGCCCGGGGGTGACGGTTCAATTGAAAGGGGTCCCCGCCTTGAAACTGCCTCCCCCCGCCGCCATTATCCGCGCCAACGGAAAGGCATGGGCAAGGCATGAAACTGACGGTGAACGGCGAGGCGCGCGAGGTGGCAGGGCCCATGACGGTGCTCGGCCTTGTCGAGAGCTTCGGCCTTGCCCCGCAAAAGATCGCGGTGGAGCGGAACCTCGAAATCGTGCCGCGCTCGGCCTATGGCGAGGTCGCGCTCCGCGACGGCGACCGCATCGAGATCGTGAATTTTGTCGGCGGCGGCTGAGGCGGCCCGAGAGGAGTAGGCAGTGACGGAAGCGGCGAAGATCATCGAGGCGGACGAGGACACATTCGAGGTCGCGGGGCGGAAGCTCAAGTCGCGGCTCATCGTCGGCACGGGCAAATATAAAAGCCTCGCCGAGAATGCCGCTGCCGTGGAAGCGGCCGGCGCGGAAATCGTCACCGTCGCCGTGCGCCGCGTCAACGTGACGAACCCGGACGAGCCCATGCTGGTCGATTACATCGACCCGAAAAAGATCATCTATCTGCCGAACACCGCCGGCTGCTACACGGCGGAAGACGCGGTGCGCACGCTCCGCCTCGCGCGGGAAGCGGGCGGCTGGAACCTCGTGAAGCTCGAAGTGCTGGGCGACCAGAAGACGCTCTATCCCGACATGGTGGAAACGCTGCGCGCGGCAGACGCCCTCCTGAAGGACGGCTTCGAGGTCATGGTCTATTGCAGCGACGACCCGATCATGGCGAAGAAGCTCGAAGACATGGGCTGCTGCGCGATCATGCCGCTTGCAGCCCCCATCGGCTCCGGCCTCGGCATCCAGAACCCGGTCAATATCCGCCTCATCATCGAACAGGCGAAAGTGCCCGTGCTGGTCGATGCAGGCGTCGGCACGGCGTCCGACGCCGCCATCGCCATGGAACTCGGCTGCGACGGCGTGCTGATGAACACGGCGATTGCCGAGGCAAAGGACCCGATCAGAATGGCGCGCGCCATGAAACTCGCGGTGGAAGCGGGCCGCCTAGCCTATCTCGCAGGCCGCATGCCGAAAAAGATGTATGCCGACCCGTCATCGCCCCTGGCGGGGCTGATTTAACGATATATCAGTTTAAGGTGCTGAATCAGTATTGGAGGAAGGTATGCTCACATCGCTGCGGATCAAGAACTTCAAAGCCTGGCGCGATACTGGGCATGTCAGACTGGCGCCTCTGACTGTCATCTTTGGTTCGAATAGCGCAGGAAAAAGCAGCTTGGGCCATCTGCTTCTCGCCCTAAAGCAAACAGCGCTATCGGCGGACCGGCGCAGGGCGCTTCATCTTGGCGACGACAAATCTTTAATAGATTTGGGAACATTTCGAGAGTGCGTTTACTTACACGATCTAGCAAGGTCATTGAGTTTCGATTTAAGCTGGAAACTTGAGGATCAACTGGAGGTAAAAGATCCAATCTCACAAAAGCGTTACGTTGGAACTGAACTTTCTCTGTCGGTGGAATTAAGTGCTGAGGAGAGAACAGAACAACCATATGTCGATAAATTGACTTATACTTTGTCCCGTGAAAACCGCGAACATCTAGAAGTCTCGTTTTCAAGAGACGAAGGGCGGTTGAGCCTTGACACCTCCAATTCATACAAGCTGGTCCGAACTACAGGACGTGCTTGGCCATTGGAAGAACCTGACAAGTTCTATCGAATCTCAGATCAAAGTAGAGCTCGATTCCAAAACGCGGACTTTCTTGCCGATTTTGCTCTGGAAACCGAGGCTGTCTTGAAGGGCCTTTACTATCTCGGGCCCTTGCGAGATCACCCAAAGCGAATCTACCAATGGTCGGGTGATCGCCCTGAGAGTGTTGGCATGAAGGGCGAGTTGGCCATTGCGGCGATACTCGCGGCGACGTCCGAAGGTCGTCAACTGAACAGAGGCCCCAGACTGCGAACTCAGCACTTTGAGACATTCATCGCGAGATGGCTTCAAGACCTAGGTGTTATCGAAAATTTTATTGTTAAGCCTTTGTCCGCAGGGCGTAAGGAATACGAAGTGCTGGTTAAGACGCATCGCTCATCGAGCGAGGTGAAAATAACTGATGTTGGATTTGGGGTTTCCCAAGTACTGCCTGCATTGGTTCAGGCATTCTATTGCCCGCCAAATTCCACAGTCTGGATGGAGCAGCCGGAAATACACCTGCATCCGCAGGTGCAAGCCGAATTAGCAGATGTTTTCATATCTGCAATCCACGCTCGCGAAAACGGAAAAGAGCGCAATGTTCAGCTTATTATAGAGAGTCATTCGGAGCACCTACTGCAAAGGCTACAGCGTCGAATTGCAGAAGGCGCCTTGGAGAGCAGTGATGTGGCAATTTATTTTTGTAAGCGGTCTTCAGCAGGAGCGGAACTAGAGCCTCTAAAGTTGAATGAGTATGGTGAAATCGAAAACTGGCCGGAAAATTTCTTTGGGGATGAGATGGCAGATCTAACCGCACGCACAATCGCCGCCGCTTCCCGCAAGAAGAGACAGACATGAGAAGTCCCATTGTAATTGATACAAATGTGTTGCTAGCTGCGAACCAGATGCATCCGGACATCTCAAGCGATTGCGTTGCGGCCTGTGCGTCGAGGCTGCGGGATATTCAGGTTAACTATTTAACTGTTATTGATGACCAATTTCGAATATTGAGTGAGTATCAAAAGAAATCCAGCCCTCGCAATGGCAAGGGGGTTGGCGATGTTTTTCTCAAGTGGCTGTTGCAGAACTCTGCAAATAAGAACGTTTGCGCGCAGGTGTCGCTAACCGAGACGAACGAAGACGAATATCTCGAATTTCCAGATAAGAAGTTGGAGAGCCAATTCGACAAATCTGATCGGAAGTTTGTTGCGGTGGCTAGCGTGCATCCGGACAAACCGAAAATTCTTCAGGCGACGGACTGCAAGTGGCTTGATTGGCATGGAAAGCTA
>PNMC01000264.1 GCA_013823365.1 Parvibaculum sp.
TTTCGCGTTTCTCATTTATGTGCTGCTCGCGTCGGGTGATCCGAAATACTGGGAAGGAGAGATCGCGGCTTTCGAGCGGCGCGATGTCTCCAACCCGCCGCCTGAAAATGCGGTGCTCTTTGTCGGCGGGCGCGATGTGCGCCTCTGGGCGTCGCTTGCCGAGGACATGGCGCCCGTCGCCGTCATCCAGCGCGGTTTCGGCGGCGCGCAACTGCCGCATATCGATTATTACCGCGACCGCGTCATCCATCCCTACAAGCCGCGCGCCATCGTGATCATGGCAGGCGATGCCGACCTTGCCGATGTGCGCGGGCGGCGGCCCGAAGATGTGCTCGACGATTTCCGCACGCTCGTCCTTTCGCTCAGGGCGGAGAACCTCAACGCGCCTGTCTATTTCGTCTCGATCCGGCCCTCGCCCGCGCGCAAGGAGCGCTGGTATGGCGCGCAGCGCGCCAATGCGCTGATCGCCGATTATGTGAGCGGCGAGCGCGCGATGTATTTCATCGATGCGACGCCGGGGATGCTCGACGAGCGCGGCAATATCCGGAAGGAACTTTTCCGCTGGGACCGGCTCTCGCTCAACGACAAGGGCTATGAGGTGCTCACGGAAGCGATCAAGCCGGTGCTGATCGAGGCCGGCTATGGCGGGCTGCGGTCGAGCCGTTAGAAAATCCGAAACAATAAAATCCAGGGAGAGAGACGATGGAGAATTTCTCGAAAGAGACGAAGGCGGGCACGCTTCACGGCAGCTACGATCCGAAGTTCAAGCCGGTGGTCGATGCCTTTGTCGAGAATTTCGAAAGCCACGACGAAGTGGGCGCCAATGTCGCGATCACGCTCGAAGGCAAGACGGTCGTCGATCTCTGGGGCGGCAGGAAGGCGCGGGACGGCGCGCCCTGGGAAAAGGATACGGTCTCCATCGTCTTTTCCTGCACCAAGGGTGCGACCTCGCTCTGCGCGCATATGCTTGCCGACCGGGGCAAGCTCGATCTCGATGCGAAGGTTGCGGACTACTGGCCGGAATATGCGAAGAACGGCAAGGAAGAGACGCTCGTCTCCATGATGCTCGATCATTCGGCGGGCCAGCCGCATCTGCGCACGCGGCTGAAGGACGGCGCGTACTACGATTACGACTACATGGTGAAGCTTCTCGAAGAGGAGGAACCCTTCTGGAAGCCCGGCACGCGCAATGGCTATCACGGCGTGACGCTCGCATGGACGGTCGGCGAGCTTGTCCATCGCGCGAGCGGCAAGCGCACCGGCAAGTTTTTCGCCGATGAAGTCGCAAAGCCGCTCGGTATCGATTTCTGGATCGGCACACCGGAAGAAATCGAGCCGCGCATCGCGCCGATGATCTTTGCCGAGCCCGATCCCGCCGCCGCGAATTCCAAATTCACGCAGGCGCTGATGACGGACCCCTCAAGCCCCGCGCATCTCTTCCTGCTCAATGGCGGCAATGTCGATTTCAATTCGCGCGCGTGTCATGCGGCCGAGATCGGATCGGGCAACGGCATTTCGAACGGGCGCGGGCTCGCCGGCATGTACCAGCCGCTCGCCAATGGCGGCGGCAATCTCGTCGGCCCGGACACGCTTGCCCGCATGGGCCGCGTCGCGATGGCAACGCATGAGGATGCGACACTTCTCATCCCGTCGCGTTTCGCGCTCGGCTTCATGAAGTCGATGGATAATCGCAAGCTGAAGAACGAGCCGAACTCGTCCTGCATCATGGGCGATGCGGCGTTCGGTCATGTCGGCATGGGCGGCTCCATCGGCTTTGCCGACCCGGAAGCCCGCATGAGCTTCGGCTACAACATGAACCGGATGGGGGCGGGCATCCTGCTCAACAATCGCGGGCAGGCGCTGGTCGATGCGGCCTATCGCTCGCTCGGCTATCGCTCCAATGCGAGCGGCGTCTGGGTGGCGTGACCGCTCAGCCGTTTTCCGGGTCGTCTTTCGCGGGAGGCAGCCCAAGTGCCTCGCGCGCTGCCTTGCGGTGGCGCGGCTTCATGTAGGAAGAGACGAGGCCAAGCGCCGCCATCAGCACCGTCGCGTCGTCGGTGAAGCCGAACACGGCGACGAAATCCGGAATGAGATCGATCGGCGTCACGAAATAGGCGAGGGCGGCGAGCAGCATGGCGCGCACGCGGGCGGGCGTTTCGGGATCGCGGGCGCAGAACCAGGCGGCGGCGGCTTCCTCGGCGAAGGGCACGCGGCCCGCAACCTTGAGGAGCTTCCGCCAGAAGCCTTCCGACACCGTCTTTTCGTTGCGGGCGATCACGGCGGGCAATTGATGCTTCGGGTCGAGGAGACCGCTTTCGGCGTCTCCGGCCTCGGAATTTCCCCGTGACATGGGCATCGAATGCCTCCGCAGCTTTCCTTGTCGGCCCCCGCCCTTGCGCCGCAAGAAGATGGGGTGGATCGTGCCGCCTTGCAAGCCAAGGCGACGTTGCGTCAATGGCAGGCGCGGCGGAATGCCCGGATCGGAGGCGATTTTTGGCTCGCTCTTTGGCGTCCGAATTTGTTAAATCGGCGCCAATCGGGCGCGGTTCCCACGCCCGCAGACAGGGAAACGCGGGGCCCAGCGGCCCATGCAGAGAAGGAATTGAGCCATGAAACTCGACAGCAGCATCAGCGCCATCATCACGGGCGGCGCCTCGGGCCTCGGCGCCGCGACCGCGCGCCGTCTCGCCAAGGAAGGCGTGAAGATCGGCATTTTCGACCTTCAGGAAGAGAAGGGCGAGGCACTGGCGAAGGAACTCGGCGGCGTGTTCGCAAAGGTGAACGTGACCGACGAGGCGAGCGTCGATGCGGGCTTTGAAAAGGTCCGCGCCGCGATCGGCCAGGAGCGCATCCTCGTGAACTGCGCTGGCACCGGCAACGCGATCAAGACGGCGGGCCGCAACAAGGAAACCGGCAAGCCGGAATATTTCCCGCTCGACAAGTTCAACCTCATCATCCAGATCAATCTCGTCGGCACCTTCCGCTGCATCGCGAAGTCGGCCGCCGGCATGCTCACGCTCGATCCGCTTTCCGATGGCGATCGCGGCGCGATCGTGAATACGGGCTCCGTCGCCGCGCAGGATGGCCAGATCGGCCAGGCCGCCTATTCGGCCTCGAAGGCGGGCGTCGTCGGCATGACGCTCCCCATCGCGCGCGACCTC
>PNMC01000265.1 GCA_013823365.1 Parvibaculum sp.
GGGACCCAAGGGAAGGGACTTTGAGGTCTCCTGCCGCTATCCTCCCCCTAACCGAATTCAGGAGGCCCCATGAGCTGGCTACCCGACAAGGACCCCGAGCCGGGCGACAGGAAGTCCTGCGATGCGCTCGATTTTGCCATCGTGCCGCGCGCCCGCGACATCGGCAATTTCGAGGTGCGGCGCGCCCTGCCGCAGGCGAAGCGGCAGATGGTGGGCCCGTTCATCTTTCTCGACCAGATGGGCCCGGCCGCCATGCAGCCAGGCATCGGCATGGATGTGCGACCGCATCCCCATATCGGCCTCGCGACCGTCACCTATCTTTTCGATGGCGCGATCATGCATCGCGACAGCGAGGGTAATGCGCTCGAAATTCTGCCTGGCGCAATGAATCTGATGACGGCGGGGCGTGGCATCGCTCATTCGGAACGATCACCGGACGCACAGCGGAGAAACGGTCAGCGCGTTTTCGGGATGCAGAGCTGGATCGCGCTCCCCAAGGCGCTGGAGGAAACCGATCCCGGCTTCCAGCACTATCCGGAAGCGGACCTGCCGGTGATAACGGATGGCGGTGCGACCGCGCGCATTATCGCAGGCGACGTCTTCGGCAAGCGCTCGCCCGTGAAGACGCTCTCCGACTGGTTCTATGCCGATCTTGCGCTGGAAGCAGGCAGCTATGCGCCGCTCGACCCCGACTATGAAGAGCGCGCGATCTATATCGCCGAAGGCGCTGTGGAGATTGCCGGCGAAACCTTCGAAGGCCCGCAGCTTCTGATCTTCCGGCCCGGCGACCGCATCACCATCAAGGCCGCCACGAAGGCACGTATGATGCTGCTTGGCGGTGCGGCGCTGGAAGGCCCGCGCCATATCTGGTGGAACTTCGTTTCCTCAAGCCGCGAGCGCATCGAACAGGCGAAGGAAGACTGGTCGCAAGGCCGCTTCAAGCCCGTGCCGGGCGAAGCAGAATTCATCCCGTTACCGGAGCGTTGAACATGGCGACACACGTGCATCTCGTGAGCAAGGAAGGCGTCTTTCAGGAAATGGAAGCCCGCCAACACCGCATGACCGCAGACGAGCCGGAAAGCAATCAAGGCACCGACAAGGGACCGGCCCCCTACGAATTGCTGGTCGCCTCGCTCGCTGCCTGTTCCTCCGCTACGCTCCGCCTCTATGCGGATCGCAAAGGCTGGGCGCTCGGCACGATCACGGCGGACCTTTCCTTCAAGCGCGACAAGGAAGGCAACGAAAGCATCGAGCGCACGATCTCCTTCAGCGAGAAACTCTCGGAAGAACAGATGGAGCGGATTCGCGACATCATCGAAAAGACGCCGGTGACGAAAACGCTGAAACGCAGCCTGACGATCTCAACGACCTTCAAGTGATGCCGATACATGAGACCTGCTGTTAAGACTATTCTCGCCTTACCGTTTTTCGTGGCCTCGCTCCTCGCCGCACAAGCATTTGCGATGGCACCCGACGTCGCAGCGCGGGTCGCCGACATCACGGCCAATCAGTTCAAGACCATCATCAATTGCGAGAAGTGCGATCTGCGGGCCGCGAATTTCGACGGTCACTTCCTGCGCCTTGCCGCCTTCCAGCGAACGGACCTCTCAGGTGCGATGCTGCGCGGGGCCGAGATGAGCGGCATTCACCTCACCCGGGCGAAACTTGACGGCGCGGACCTCTCGGGCGCAAATCTCTCCGGCTCCGACCTGACGAGAACGAGTTTCCGCAACGCGCGGCTTCAACGCACGCGGCTCGACGCTGCGCGGATGCACAATGCGGACTTCACCGGCGCCGACCTGCGGGGCGCCAATCTCCGGATCATCGAATTCGTCAACCGGCTTTCGTTTCGCGACGCCGATGCGCGCGGTGCCATTTTCCATCACGCCCATCTTGCCAGCGTGGACCTCACTGGCGCCAATCTGAGCGGCGCCGACTTTACCCGCGCTACCGGACTATCGAACGCCCAGCTTGCCAAGGCCTGCGGAGACGAGAAGACGATTTTGCCCCCGGGATTGAGCATCCCCCACTGTGCGCCGGCCATAGACTAGGGTCATGCCGCGAGAGGCCAGACCTCGCCGTCGCCACTCACCGCTCTCGCATCGGTGAAATAACTGGCGGCACGCAGCACCATGTTGACCTCGCCTGCGCTGTCGATGAGCGGAAGCGCGATCGATTCCGCACACAACCAGTTTCGATCCGCCCAGGAAATCCGTGCCCTGCGCGCGTAAGGCTGTATTTCCTCGACCACCACCCGCAGTGCTTCGAATATCTGCGGGAACGCGTCCCCATAGAGGTCCGGCGATACAAAGGCGCCTGTTACATCGCGACCGAGCTGGTCCACGATCTCGGTGCCGACCAGACGATGGCGGAATTTCAAGGGATCGCGGTTTACGTCGATCAGATTCATGATCGGCAAGAAGGATTTGATTTCGGATGGCAGCAAATCCATGCGCGACGCCGCCACGCGCCCGCCCCTCTTCCTGCACCAGTAGTCGAAGAGAAAAGCCAATCTCGGGTCACGGAACCCGTTCAACCGATTAGACATTTTTGCCCCCCGGCAATACGCAACACCGGGGATAGTCTCCCCTCGGGTTGGTTAAGAGAGTATTACCGCAAAAGGAAAACGGCAGGCCCCGAGGAGCCCGCCGTTCGATTCAAATCGGGACTTACGCCTCAGAAACTCAGCGCTTTCACTTGCACGACATGCGGCAAGGCCTGGATTTCCGCGAGCACGTTCGCCGGCACATCGGCATCGACCTCGATCAGGCAGATCGCGTCGCCGCCCGCCTTTTCACGCCCGAGATTGAAATTGGCGATGTTGATATTCGCCTTGCCGAGCAGCGAGCCGAGCGCACCGATGAAGCCGGGCTTGTCGATATTCGTGACATAAAGCATGTGGCGGCCGAGCGTCGCCTCCATGTTCACACCCTTCACCTGGATGATGCGCGGCAAACCGCCGGAGAAGACGGTGCCCGCCACCGCGCGCTCCTGCCGCTCCGTCTTCACGATGAGGCGGATATAGGTTTCGTATGCACCCTGCTGCTCGAGCCGGACTTCCGTGACCTTGATGTCGCGATCCCTGGCGATGACAGGCGCGGAGACCATGTTCACGTCTTCGAGCTGCGGCTTGAGAAGGCCGGTCAGCGCCGCATTGGTG
>PNMC01000266.1 GCA_013823365.1 Parvibaculum sp.
CTTGGCGAGCATGTATTCCTCCTGCGGCTCCAGCATGGGGAATTTGCGGATTTCCTGCAGGTAGCGCGACAGCGACCCTTCCGGGTTCGGCGCGGGCGCGAGCATTTTCGACTTCGTTTCGGCCATTGGGGCCCCCAATCCGGCCCGCGGGGCTCCCCTTGTAGATTTGGGGGAGGGGAGGCGCGAGCCCTGTCATTCGTCGGTTCCGGGCCTCAAGCGAAGGCCCATTGCCGGATAATACCCGACGGATAAGGTCGGGCTATAGGATACCGGAAGCGGGGCGGAAAAATGGCATCCAGCCCCCTCTCAAGGCGCATCCTGCCACGGGGATCGGCCTCAAGGCCCCCCGGCCGGCAGAGGGCTTATATGGGGAGGGGGAGCGGGAGTTAAAGGGGGTTGAGGTTGCTATTTCTTAGCTTCCTCAACGGCTTGCCTTATCAACGCTACGAGTCTTTTGCTAAGCCATCCGCCACCATTTCGCCCGCCGTAGTCCTTCGTCGCGAGTTCTGTTGGGTTGAATAACAGTCGTTCAAAGGCTGCGAGTGTCATGGCTTTCGAATGCGGGTCATCTTGAGCGGCTGCCTGCTCCTTGAATCCAGGAATAGCTGAAGCGACAGTCTTTTTGAAAATGTACTGTTCTCTCAGGTTGGAAAGGCTGTGGTATCGGCTCAGGCAGAATAGAGCGAAGAGAAGTGCAGGTGACGCAACAGCTAACCTCACTCCTAAATTGCCAATCACGTAAAGAATTGCTGCCCAGCCTTCCAGCTTCTCTGGAACTGTAAACAACTGAAGTGAGGGATCAAAACGTGCCGGAAGAATAAAAACCAACACTACCCATACCGAACGCACCTATGAACCAAACGCAGGTGCCAGCCGGATAAGTCTTTTCCAATCAATGGATTAGTCGTTTCATCGGGGTCTTCCCGTCCCGGCTCCCGGCAAATCAATATCTTGTAGAGGCCTCCGGGGTTAGCCTTGGCGGCATGACCAGGCGGTTCGACCCCATAGGCATCCGTTCGCTGACGGATTTGCAGCGGCACATGCGCACCGAGGAGGAGGCGCAACGGCTCTTCGAGTGGCTGCGCTGGCCGGAGGGCCGCCTATGCCCCTTCTGCGGCTTCGGCGAACACTGGGCGCTGACGGCGAGACGCGCCGGCCTCTACGAGTGCCGCGGCTGCGGCAGGCAGTTCAGCGCCACAGCCGGAACACCGCTCCATGGAACTAAGCTGCCAATCGCAACATGGATTCAGGCGGCCTTTCTCATCGTCTCATCGAGCAAGGGCATGAGTTCGCCGGCGCTGGCGCGTCACCTCGGCATCACGCAGCGCAGCGCCTGGAAGGTCGGTCACGCCATCCGGCTCCTGATGAACCCGGCCGCTGGCGATGCGAAGCTCTCCGGAATTGTCGAGGCCGACGATATTGCCGACGGCGGCAAGGCGTCTCGCAGAAACCGGGCAAAATACGGCGAGAAAACCGCTAAATTCATCTACAATGCCCCCGGCCGCGGCAGCGGCAAGAAGCGGATTCTGGTTGCCGTCGAGCGCGGCGGGCGCGTGCGAACGGCCGAAATGGCGGATGGCAGCGCTTCGACCGTCGGACCTCTGGTGCGCGAGATGGTGGCGCCGGAAGCTCACCTGATGACCGACGGCGACAGGGCACTGATTGCCGCCGGCAAGGACCAGGCGGCGCACGCCTCCGTCAGTCACAGCCAGAAGGAATATGTACGAGGCGACGCCCATGTGAACACGGCCGAGGCATTCAACCTCTTTCTCCGCCGCGCCAAGATGGGCGTGTGGCATGTCTGGAGCAACGAGCATCTGCGGCGCTACCTCACCGAGCTCCAGTTCCACTGGGACCATCGCCCAATTCCCAAGGGCAGCGGCAAGCGACGGGAGCTTGTTGCTGTCCCTTCCATCGTCCTTATGCGGATTTTGTTCTCGCGCGGCCATGGCCGCGAGCTGCGCCGGACGAAGTCCGGAAGCGTCGCCGAACCCTCCAGCCCGCCCGGAAAACCGGCCCCAAAGACCCACTAGATGTAGCGCCCGCTCACCTCATCAGAGCCGCATCACCTGCGTTTGGTTCATAGGTGCCATACCGAAAGAACAAGCAGTGACACAAACACCATAACTGTTGCCACTTGCGTTGGCCGTTGCAGTTCATCCGCCGAGGTCGAAAAGCTCTGGGTTAGCGATTGCACGGTTCCCCAACCCAGTGCTTCTTTTGCATTGCGAATTACTGAGTCTGCGAACTGACTTTTCTGATTTAGCTCGTCAATTAAGTTCGCAAGCTTCGTCGATCCGGCATCGAATTCGTGATTTCTGGTATTGAGCCGTTCTCCAAACTCAGAGAAGGATTGCTGATACTCATCGACGTCAGTTTTCAATGTCGCCGCAAGCGCATTGATTTCGGACACGCTGTGGAGCAGTTGTTGGCTTTTCTCATTGCTGGTTTGAGCGGATTCGTGAAGATTTCGCGTTTCTTCATCCACCTCATTGCGCTTCTGAAGTGTGGCCGCTAACTGTTCTTCGATATTTTTCGCGCTCTCTTGAATGGCCGCTAGTTTTTCCTTGGCTTCTTGTAGAATTGATTCAATTTTCTCTGATGCTGCATTACCATTGAATTCTATATTGGAGAGTTCTCCGAGCGTTTCTCCGAGTTTGACGACCGCTTCCGAGAAGTCAGGAGGAGCGGATCCATCTAGCAGCGAGCGGATGGCATAAGCATCCGAAAGCGCGACGTCTAAGTGACTGGCGACGGCTGCATATTTTTCCTGAAGATTTAGTGCGGCAGAGTTGTCGCTGTTTGTATATATCAGTCCGGTATCATCGCCCGTTGCAAACTTACCGAAATTCTCTGTTTCATCGACGATAGACATTAGCTCGTTCGCTGCTGCGCGAACTTCGTCTCGCAATCGAGAAAAGCTGAATGTCGGCAATGAAGAAAGGCGATCCACGTTGATATTGCCCAGATCAGCAGTCAGGCTCACGACAAGATTGGCGCGCGCATGGATTGTGCCAATTGAAAAGCCAATTCCGTCAATGGGCACTCCAAAATCTGGATACTTGTTGTCATCTGTTTGGATGCTGCCCACGGCTGAATTGCACCTGTCGATTGCGTCTATCAGCC
>PNMC01000267.1 GCA_013823365.1 Parvibaculum sp.
AAGAAGATCAACCGCACGCTGAAGCGCGCGGACGAGATCGAGCATTCGGAAGGCGGCGCGAAGCGCGACTGGTTCCTGCCGATCGTGGCCGACGCGGAAGCCGGCTTCGGCGGCCCGCTCAACTGCTTCGAAATCATGAAGGCCTATATCGAAGCGGGCGCCGCGGGCGTCCACTACGAAGATCAGCTTGCTTCGGAAAAGAAGTGCGGCCATCTCGGCGGCAAGGTGCTGATCCCGACCCGTGCGCATGAGCGCAACCTGAACGCCGCGCGCCTCGGCGCCGACGTCATGGGCGTGCCGACCCTCATCATGGCGCGTACGGACGCGGAATCTGCGAACCTCATCACGTCCGACATCGACGAGCGCGACCATGAGTTCATCGATTTCGACGCCGGCCGCACGGTCGAGGGCTTCTACCGCCTGAAGCCGGGCAAGGGCGTCGACCATTGCATCAAGCGCGGCCTCTCCTTCGCGCCTTATGCGGACCTCCTCTGGTGGGAAACCTCGAAGCCGAACCTCGACGACGCCAAGCGTTTCGCCGAAGCGGTGAAGAAGGAATATCCGGACCAGATGCTCGCCTATAACTGCTCGCCGTCCTTCAACTGGGAAGCCAATCTCGACAAGGACACGATCGCGAAGTTCCAGAAGGAAATCGCGGCGATGGGCTACAAGTACCAGTTCGTCACGCTGGCGGGTTTCCACCAGCTCAACTACGGCATGTTCCAGCTGGCTTCCGGCTACCGCGACCGCGGCATGGGCGCTTATTCGGAACTGCAGCAGGCCGAGTTCGCCGCCGAGAAGGACGGCTACACCGGTACGCGCCACCAGCGCGAAGTCGGCACGGGCTATTTCGACCTCGTCGCCCTCGCGGCGGGCGGCGGCGAAAGCTCCACGACGGCGCTCGGCGACTCGACCGAAAGCGCGCAGTTCCACTAAGCCTTACCGGAACTGCCTGAAATACGAAGCCGCCGGGGAAACCCGGCGGCTTTTTCTTTTGCGGCGGTTCAGCCTTCCCGCTTCAGCCCGAAAAACTGGAGATCGGCGAAGACGGTGACGGCCAGCGCTTGGGCCACGACGAAAGCGATCCCGAGCGCCGTCATGCCGAAGGGATCGGCGACGATGAGGGCAATGCTGGCGAGCACCCAGAGTGCGTTGAGGGCAATCACTGCTTCGACCGCGCCGCCTGAGAGGCGCTCCTTGCGCGCCACGAGAACGAGCGCCGCCATCCAAGGCAGCAGCGCGATGCCGACCCAGAAGAGGAAAGCGGCGGGAAGGCCGAGCAGGCCCGAAAGCGGGCCCGAAGCCGCGAAGAGCAGGACGCCCATGGCGCCGCTGATGACTCCATCGGCCAGGACCGCGTGACGAAGTGAAATCGAATTGGCGATTGCTGCGAGTGCCATGTGCTTTCTCCTTGTGCTGGTTCGGCCGCGTTCCGGCCCTTGCCAAGGAGAGTTGGGGATCGGCCTGCCCCAAGTCGACTACCCAGGAGGTAATTGCAGCGCTTCCCGGGCGGCGGTAGCGTTCTCCACATGAACATGCACACACAGCCTGTGGGCGAGATGATCCGCGAGTGGCGCCAGCGCCGCCGGCTGAGCCAGCTTGCCTTTGCCTGCGAGGCGGAGATTTCGGCGCGGCATCTGAGCTTCCTCGAGACGGGGCGCTCGCGGCCGAGCCGCGACATGCTGCTCCATCTCGCTGAACGGCTCGACATGCCCTATCGCGAGCGCAATGCGCTCATGCTCGCGGCGGGCTTTGCGCCGGTCTACTCGGAGACCGGGCTCGACAATCCGGACGCGGCGGCAGCGCGGCGTGCGGTCGATCTCGTGCTGGCCGCGCATGAGCCCTTCCCGGCCATTGCCGTCGACCGGCACTGGAATCTCGTCGCGGGCAATGCGGCGTTACCGCTCTTCCTCACCGGCATTCCGGAGGAACTTCTTCATCCACCGGTCAATGTGCTGCGCCTCAGCCTTCATCCGCAGGGGCTTGGCGGGCGCATCGAAAATCTCGGCGAATGGTGCGCGCATGTTTTCGAGCGGCTGCAGCGCCAGATCGACCTCACCAATGACGAAGGCCTGACGTCGCTTCTTGCCGAGCTGAAGCGGTATCCGGGCGCCGCCGCAGCAGATGAAGGCTTCGACGCGGAGTTTGGCGGGCTCATCGTACCGCTGAAAATCCGCACGGAGGCGGGCACCCTCTCCTTTTTCACCGCCACTACGGTTTTCGGTACGGCGGTCGACATCACCTTTTCCGAACTCGTGATCGAGACCTTCATGCCGGGCGATGAATTCACCGCCGCAACCGTCAGAGCGATCATGGCATGACGGGCACCGGGCGGGGATAAGGCATGCGGCGGCAACCGCTGCAAAGAGAAAGGGCGGTTCCTTCTCGAACCGCCCTCCGTCCATTTCACGCGGTGGAAAAAACTTATCCCCGCTGTTGTATGCTTCAGGCTATTCGGCCGCCGCCGCCTTGGCCGTCGTTCCGGCGCCTGCGCTTTGCGGCGAGGCGGTACGGGCCCGGAGATTGAACTCGGCAAAATCCGGCCGGCGCACGCGCCACCAGTATTTGAAGGTGTAATTCGCCCAGTTGTTGGTGACCTTGCCGCTTTCGGTCTTGTACCAGCTGGTACAGCCGCTCGCGAAAACGGAGCTCGCATTGTCGGCCTGCACGGCCTCGTTCGAGGCGCGTTGTACTTCCGGCTTCACATCCATGTAGAGCAGATTGTCGTTCTTCAGCTTCTCCACACACTGCGCGATGTAGTTCGCCTGGCACTCGATCATGAAGATGATGGAGTTGTGGCCGAGATTCGTGTTCGGCCCGTAGAGCATGAAGAAATTGGGGAAACCCGAAACGGTCAGGCCGTGATGAGCCTCCGCGCCTGTCGCCCAGGCATCTTTCAGGTCGCGGCCCGCAAGGCCCTTCATCGTCATCGGCCCGAGGAAATGCGTCGTGTCGAAGCCCGTGCCGTAGATGATGATGTCGAGATCGTGCTGCTTGCCGTCCCTCGTCCGGATGCCGGTCGCATTGATCTCCTCGATGCCCTCCGTCACCACATCGACATGGTCCATGCCCATGGCCGGCCACCAGTCATTCGCGAAGAGAACGCGCTTGCAGCCGGGC
>PNMC01000268.1 GCA_013823365.1 Parvibaculum sp.
GGAGGAATTCGCCATGCTCGACTGCATTTCGGGCGGACGGCTCGTTGCCGGCTTTCCGGTCGGCACGTCGATGGACACGAATTACTGTTATGGCCAGATACCGGCCCTGACGCGCGAGAAATATCAGGAAGCGCATGACCTGATCCGCCGGGCATGGTCCGATCCCGATCCCTTCGCGTGGAACGGGCGCTACAACAAGCTCAGGCATGTGAACATCTGGCCGCGGCCGATACAGGACCCGCCGCCGATCCATATTCCGGGCGGCGGTTCGGTCGAGACCTACGACTTCTGCATCGACAACACCTATTCCTATTCATACCTCTCCTTCTCCGGTTACATCCGGGCGAAGGCGCTCCTGCAGGGCTATTGGGACCGGGTGGCCGAGCGCAATGCACCCGACACCTCGCCCTATCGCGCGGGCTTCGCACAGACGATCTGCGTCGCCGAGACGGACGAAGAAGCCGAGCGTCTTTACTCGGAGCATGTCAGCTATTTCTACAACCGCTGCCTCCATGTCTATGGCGGCTTTGCAGATGCGCCGGGTTACCGCACGATCAAGACGATCCAGACCGGCGCGCTGTCGCAATATGCACCGCCCATCGACGGCTATTCCTCGCTCACATGGAAGGACCTCACCGAGCAGGGCCATGTGATCGCGGGAAGCCCCGAGACGGTGCGCCAGCGGATGGAGGAACTCATCAAGGGCCTCCATGTGGGCAACATCTTCTGCCTGCTGCATGTCGGCAATATGCCGATGGACAAGTGCATGTATTCGACGAAGCTTTTTGCGGAAAAGGTCATGCCGCATCTGCGCGACATGTTCCCCGACTACAAGGACGACAACCGCTTCTGGTGCAAGCCGCTGAAGAAACAGGCAAAGCCCGGGAGCCTGCCCGCCGAGCGGGAAATCGCCGCACTTGTGGGAGGGAAGGACTGATGGAAGCGAAAACGATCGACACGCCGCACGTCCCCGTCCGCTATTTCGAAGGGGGAAAAGGAGAGCCGCTCGTCTATCTGCACGGCGCAGGCGGCATCACACAGGATGACCCCTTTCTCGCGAAACTTGCGGAGCGCTATCACGTCTATGCCCCGCTGCTGCCGGGCTATGGCGACTCCGCCGAATGCGGCGAACTCCGCGAGATGCTCGACATCACGCTCCACACATGGGACGTGGTGGCGGCGCTCGGCCTCACAGACCCGATCCTTGTCGGCCATTCGATGGGCGGCATGATCGCGGCGGAAATGGCGGCGGTGGCTCCGAACGATGTGTCGCGGCTGGGGCTCATCTGCCCGGCCGGGCTCTGGCTCGACGATCATCCGATCCCGGATATTTTCGCCATGCTGCCTTACGAGCTTCCCGCCGTTCTCTTCCATGACGTGGAAGCGGGCACCGCGCTGATGACGGCGGGCGTGCGCATCGACGATCCCGAATGGCTCAAGGGCTTCCTCGTGCAGAATGCGCGGCAGCTCGGCATGGCGGGGAAGATTCTCTTTCCCATTCCCGACCGCGGGCTCTCTCAGCGGCTTTACCGTGTGAAGGCGAGGACGGTTCTCGTCTGGGGCGATGGCGACAAGCTGATCGCACCGGCCTATGCCCATGCATGGAAGAAGGCGATTGCCGGGGCGGAACTCGTTTCGATCCCGGAAGCGGGACATCTGATGACGCTCGAAAAGCCCGAGCATGTGGCGAAGGCGATCGCAAAGCTTGGCTGAGAATTGATATCGGCGTCCAAAAACAACAACAGACGCGGATAGGAGCGAAGGGCCATTCCGAAAGGAGTGGCCCTTCTGCTTGTCAGGCGTTGCGCGCCATATAGCGCGACAAGGTGGCGGCGATACTCACGGCGAGGATGACAAGCACCATGGGCAGCGCTGTTCCATCATTCAGCAGCCCGACCAGCCCGCCCGCCCCGGCCGCCAGTGCGAACTGGAGTATTCCTGTGAGCGCCGAGGCCGCGCCGATATTGCCTTCCGCCCGAGCCATGGCGGCCGCCGTCGCATTGGCGCCGACGAAACCGAGAACGGCAACCGCCACGAATATGCAGCCGGCCAGCAGATAGAATGAACCGGGCATGACGAGCGTCGCCGCAACCAGTGCGAGGGCGGCCGCGAGATGCACATTCATCGCCACACGCAGGATCGCGCGGCTCGAATAGTGCCGGAGCAGATAGGCATTCACCTGCGCGGCGAGAATCAGCCCGCCCGCATTGACACCGAAGAGCATCGCATAGGCAGATGGCGACAATTCGTGAAGCTCGATGAAGACGAAGGGCGAACCGGTGATATAGGCGAACATGCCTGCGGAAATGAAAGCATTCGCAAGCGCGAAGCCCATAAAGGGCCGGTCGGCACAGAGCGCCACATAAGCCCGCAACGCGGAGATGACGCCGCCTTCACGCAGACGCTTCTCCGGTGGCAATGTCTCGCCGAGACCGAAGAGAACGGCGGGCACGCAGGCAAGGCCGAAGGCGGCGAGCACCCAGAAGATCGCATGCCATTCGAAGAACTCGATCAGGACGCCGCCGATTATCGGCGCGAGGATGGGCGCAAGCCCCATGACGAGCATGAGAAGCGAAAAGACCCGCGCCGAGGATTGCTCATCGAAAAGGTCCCGTACCATGGCACGCGAGGTAACGATGCCGACACAGCCGCCCAGCGCCTGAAGGAACCGCGCAGCCATGAGGCTTTCGATATCCGGCGCCAGCGCGGCCCAAATGGAAGCGGCGACATAAACGGCAATGCCCGCCAGCAGCGGCGGCAGGCGGCCCATGCGATCCGAGATCGGGCCGACCACGCCCTGCCCGAGCGCCAGTCCGATGAAGAAGATCGCAAGCGTTGCCTGCACCGCGCCCGCGCTCGCACCGAGATCATCGGCGATGGCGGGGAAAGCGGGCAGATACATGTCGATGGAAAGAGGCGCGAAGGCGATCAATGCGCCGAGAATAACCACGAAGGAGACGCGGATTCCGGCGGGAGACGATGCATGCATTTTGTATCTTTCTTTTCGTCCTCTTCCCGCGCGCCTCATATAGGCGGGCGGGCCGCCTTTTGCAAAGCGGCCCGCCCCGTCTTTTCCCGAAAAGTCGGTGCTTCAGATTTT
>PNMC01000269.1 GCA_013823365.1 Parvibaculum sp.
CCGGATGATCGACGCATTCTTCCGGCAGCGTGTGGCGGCTCAGTTGTCTGTCGAGGAAGTCGAAGGCCTCCGCTCATATTGTCAGCGCCTTATCGAGGAGCGCCAGGTTCCGCCCAGAAGGGGATCGAGATACGACTGGAATGCGATGGCGCATGGTGCGGGGATCGCACCTGCTAGGTTGAGAGCAGCCGGTGCGCGGCTCAGGTATGGTCTTGACGCTCTCGCGCGCGAAATCCCCAGGCTTCCAGAGAAGGAGTACCTGCCGGAGGGAGCATCTGAGACTTCATGCGCCGATACCCCGGATCAAGGCAAGGCGGCGAGAGCAGCGGTCACTTCAGAGGCGGGCCGGGAGCGCAAGACGCAGCGCCGCAGGCAAAGCAGCGCGAAACAATCAGAAGAGGCCCGCCGAAAGCCCGGCCCGGCACCAAGGCCCGTGGTGGAATTTCCGGAGCCGGAACCCGGTGAATGGGAGGACCCGAACGAGTTTCATACCGCCTTGCGGCTCCACATGCGCCGGCACGGCGACAGCGCCTGGCATCTGCACAAGGCGATCACGAACCCGGGGGATGTCTTCGACAGAAGGACGCTCGTCGCATGGGCCCGCGGTGAGAACCTGCCAGCAAATGTCGACAGCCTCGAGATGCTGCGCCGGATCGAGCGGCGCTATCGACTGCCGCACGGATACTTCCAGACGAAACTGCAGTGCCGAAAGCGCGCACTGACCGGACACCGGAAGCTGCCCGATATCTCGGCGCCGGAGCGGCGGCGCATGGCATGGCATCTGCCCGCCGACTTCGATCGCCGTCCCCGCGAGGAACGCGAGGAGATTGTCGATTGGGTGAGACGGGTGATCATCACGGGAACGACGGACTACCGGCGTTACCACGCAATGATGATCAGGCAACGCTTCTCGATCCATTTCACCGGCCTCGACCCGAACCGGCAGCGGCGGCGATACCTCGAAACGGCAGTGACGGCAGGGGTTGCGACACCGATCGAAGCACCTGCGCAACTCAGGCAGGAAATGTCGGCGCTCATGCGCTTCAAGATGGCGACACTGACTGCGATCGGGTTCCAGAGGCAGGGGCAATGGGGCGAGGAGACGGCCTCGCAGAAGCTCGAGCATCTCGGACTGATGCTCGGTGCGCTTGTGGCGCCACCCGACAGCGAAGTCGGGGGGTACGGCATTCCGCTGGAGGACATGACGCTTGCGCTTTTGGTCTTTCCGGCGGTGTGGGACTGGTATCTGCGCTGGAGAGAACAGCGCCGCGGCTTCTTCACCAACTGGGAGGTCGACATGCTGCGGACAGCCCTGGCGCTCACCCGCAAGGATACCGGTTGGATCCGGCAGACGCCGCAGCTCGCATCGGCGCTGCGGCCGGCCGGAGGCCTGGTGTCGGGGCGCGAGATCGCCGAGGCGCAGGCGGATTGGGGCGCCGCCTGCGACCGGTTGCACAGCTTCGCGGCCGCACGCGCGAAGGAGATCGAACGCGTCTCTCGCGTCCATAGAGATCCCTTCGAGCCCATCCTTCCGATCCTTGAGGCCGAGAGCCCACTCGCTGAGTACAGGAAGATCACTGAGGAGATCGTCCGTTACATGCCGGATGAGCGGCGTTACCCGGTTGCGGCCGCAGAAGAGTTACGATCCTTCCTGATGCTTAGGATCGGGCTGCACTCCGGCCTCCGCCAGAAGAACCTGCGCCAGCTTCTCATCTGCGGCCGTGACGAGGTGCCCTTGTCAGAACGACGGCTCACGGAACTCAAGCGGGGTCAGCTCCGTTGGAACAACCGCTCTTCAGGCTGGGAGCTGTTCATTCCATCGGCCGCCTTCAAGAACGCGAATTCTTCATATTTCGGCAACAAGCCGTTCCAGCTGGTGCTGCCGGATCTCGGCGGATTGTATGAAGCAATGGACGCCTATGTCCGCCGTGGCAGGCCGCGGCTTCTTCAAGGTGCGCCGGATCCCGCCACGTTCTTCGTCAAGACCGTGAAGACCAGCTCCGCAAGTGCTGCCTATGACCAGACGACCTTCTATGAGGCCTGGCGGCTCACGATACAGCGGCATGGCATCTATAATCCCTATACCCGTCGAGGGGCGATCGATGGGTTGCTGCCGCATGGGCCCCACAATGTCCGCGATGTGCTCGCGACGCATATTTTGAAGAAGACCGGCTCCTATGAGCAGGCGAGCTACGCCATTCAGGACACGCCCGATATGGTCGCAAAGCACTACGGCCGGTTCCTGCCGCAGGACAAGGCAGCGCTCGCGGCACAGGTTCTCAACAAGGTCTGGGAGGCTTCATAGGCCAGCAGGCAGAGACGGGATGCAGAAGCCCCGGTCCCTTCCGATATCAACTTGATCGGCAGTGCTGAAACCGCGAAGCTCCATATGCTGCGGGATCTGCCTCCATTGGGAGATTGGCCATGACAGACCGGAACAAGAAATCTGAAAAGCGGTCCTTTACCGGTGATATCGACGCGCAGGCGTCGATCAAGGTGACGAGGAATGACCGGTCTGTTGCGTTGACGCTGACAAAGACCCTGATGAAGAAAATCGGGTTGCGCGGAAATCGGTTGTTCGCCGCCGCAGTCGAACTCGAGCCGGGGCATTCGATCCTTCTGATGATGGACGAGCAGACTGCGTCAGGGCATCTAAATGTACTGCGCACCGGAGAGGGCCGACTTGAGCTTGTTCTCCAAAGCGACGATGAGGTCGAGGTCGACGATCTGACGGAAGCCTTTCTCACTATCAAACGCGCTCAGCTGGAGAAGGGTGACATGCGTCTTTCGGGGCCGATGTCGGCCGATGATTGGGCGAGGCATGCGCAGCTTGCCTACAACACCGACGCAAAGACGTAGGAAGCGCCGTCAAGGCTTATCTCGTTGTCCCATCTGATCAAGATATTGAATCTGTAGAGTATGACGATGCTGGCAGGCGGTATCGGCCGACGCACCCGATAGTTTGCAGGGTAATCTTTCTTGACAAAGTAAGGAAATTTCCTTACATATGCCCAAGATCAGATTTGGAGCCAAATCATGGGCGCGCTGCTTAAAGAAGAAAGCACAATTACCGCCAAAGGCCAGACGACCGTTCCCAAG
>PNMC01000270.1 GCA_013823365.1 Parvibaculum sp.
GAACCCCGCATCGGCCATGCGCTGCTGAATGCGATTGCGGTGCTCATCATTGCCTGCCCCTGTGCGCTTGGGCTCGCGACACCAATGTCGATCATGGTTGGCACAGGACGCGGCGCGCAGGCAGGTGTGCTCGTCAAAAGTGCCGAGGCACTCCAGGGCTTCGAACAAGTCGACACCCTGCTGATCGACAAGACCGGGACGCTCACAGAGGGCAAGCCGAAGCTCGTGGGAATAGAGACGGTCGGCGAACTTGCTCAAGACGATCTGCTGCGGTTCGTCGCTTCGGTCGAGGCCCGCTCCGAGCATCCGCTTGCCCATGCGATCGTGACGGCCGCCAAGGAGCGCAATCTGTCGCTCTCCGAACCCGACGGCTTCGAGGTTCAGGTCGGTGCTGGCATAAGTGCCAAAGTGGGCGGGCACGTCGTCGTGGTCGGCAACGCCGCGCAAATGCAGCGTATTGGTGTCGATGCACAGCCGCTCTTCGAGGCATCTGAGGCCAAGCGTCGCGAAGGCGCGGGCATTATGCTGGTCGCTGTCGATGGCGCGCTTGCCGGGTTCATCGCGGTTGCTGACCCGATCAGGGCGAATGCCAGGGACTCGATTTCCGCGCTCCGCAAACAGGGGCTGCGCGTCATCATGCTCACCGGCGACAATCCGACGACGGCGCAAATCGTCGCCGATGCGGTCGGCGGCCTCGACGAGGTTCACGCCGAACTGAAGCCCGAAGATAAAGCGCGCATTGTCGGCGAACTGAAGGCCAAGGGGGCAAACGTCGCGATGGCAGGCGATGGCATCAACGATGCGCCCGCACTTGCGGCTGCGGATGTGGGGCTGGCCATGGGCACCGGCACCGATGTCGCCATCGAAAGCGCAGGGATAACGTTGACCAAGGGCGATCTAGCCGCCGTCGTCCGCGCCCGTACGCTTGCTAAAGCGACGATGGCGAATATCCGTCAAAACCTGTTCTTCTCCTTCGTGTTCAACGGGATCGGGGTGCCGATAGCAGCAGGTGTTCTTTATCCCGTGACTGGTCTGCTCATGTCCCCAATGTTCGCTGGTGCGGCGATGGCAATGTCTTCATTCACGGTGGTGGTGAATGCCCTGCGATTAGGCCGCGTCAAACTCTAGGTGTCGGCAGCGTCCGCGTTCAGCGTTCTTGCTATAGAAGCGGTCAGTCCGCAACCTGCCCGGTCCTGCGTAATCGACGTTTCGACGCGAGGCGCTGCCGCACGTCCACTCTTGCCGAAAGCCGTCCTACGGCGATCATGTAGGGAATGGCTGCAACGCCCCAGCGCCGGACCCTCATGGGCGCGTGGGGGTCGGCCTAAGCGAAGGGCAACTTATGACAAGTCTCGCCCGAAAGCGGACCGGCCGAAATCCACCCTATCTTACCGTACATGCAGCTGGTCCGCTTTCACCCATCTCGTACAAACGCTTTGGCGAGTCCGCTGCCGAGGCTTTTGAAGGTGCGGCAGTTCCCGGGTTAGCTAATATCATTCTGGGGAGCAGGTCCCTTATGTAACGGTTGGGAATCCGCAATTCCTGGAGTATTTTTGTCATTGATCGTTGGAACGTGGCGGATCAGCAGTGCCGCTCAAACCAAGTCACTTGTTCAAACGTGGGCTCGACGGATTTCGAAATGCCCCGCAACCAGGCAGCTTCGTTGGCGATCCGTTCGGGTTCGCCTTCAATCCACCAGGCACGGCGTTCGGGCGACCACCGATAGTTAGCCGCTTTCAGCACCTCCTTGCACTCATATGGCGCCCGCATCGCATAGAGCCGATGTGTGGTGCGGCGAGCGGTTTCGATGAGGTGCGCGGCGACTGACCGCCCGCCTGCGGGAGCCGATGCAAGCAGGCAGGTGGTCGCCCACACGTCGGCGGCCGCACGATGGGCATCGGGCAAGAAAAATCCGCCCTGCGTCAACAGGCTAGCGATACTGCGGCCACCGCCCCATCCGAGCGCCGACCAATCGACTTCGTTCATCGAGCAAGCCCATGGCAGTTTAGCCAGTGCGGGGAAGCGGCGGGTAACGAAGCTGCGGTCGAACTTCGCATTATGCGCCACCAGCACATCCACACCTTGAAGCGCCGAGATTACCTCAGCGTCGGGGATCCACTTGCCGATCAGCATGCCCGACGTGATGTGCGTCAGGCGCTCGATCTCAATCGGCAAATCCTCGGCAGGATCTTCCAACCATGATAGCGGTGGTGCGACGTTGATCACATCGCCCGCGTCGGGATCGATCACGAGCTTGCCGACCGCGAACTCGATCATTTTGTGCCGCTCGGGGTCCAGCCCGGTCGTTTCACAATCTACGATCGCAAGCGTCACTGTATTGTCGGGCACGGGCATCGAACGGCACCAGATTTCTTCTGGCTTTGGCAGCCGACGAAGTACGCGGTAGTCGCCAAGCCTTTCGAGTTGGAGGGCTAGCCGCTCACCGGCGCTGTTGGGATCAAGATGATAAAAGGACATTTCTCTTCCTTGAAAGACGGGAACGCCCGGCGCCTTGCAGGGCGACGGGCGTCGAGATTGATGGGGATGGGGCGCGTCAGGCAGCGACGGTGGGGCGCAGCCCAATCAGCTGAAGCCAAGCCACTTCAACGGCGCGAGTCTGATCGGCATTGGCAAGCCACTGCCAATGACGGCTACCGCGCCGCCCATTCGGTCGCCAGAACCGCGCGGTTGCCAGCAGATGAACATGCGGCGTCCCGACCCATAGCCCGTCCGCATCCTGCCGGTGGTGGATCGCCCAATCCACAATCATCCCCTTGTCGACGAGGTGACGATAAGCAAAATGCTCGACGAGCCAGGTCCATCGCTCAGGGCCTGCTCCGATAGGCAGGTCGGCTACGATATGCGTCGCAGCGATTGCCTGAGGGCCTTCGAGCGCGGCTGCTTCGTCGGCTTCACGCCACAGCGCATCGCCCGATTTCAGATGCGGCGGCAGTTTTTGCGGGTGACAGCGTCCGGCGGCGAGCAGGTCGCCGCGATCGACATAGGCGTCGGGCACCTTGCCGAACCTGTCACTACCGCCGATACGGTTGATGTAAAGCCACGACGCCGTCGCCGTATAATGCGTCGCGTA
>PNMC01000271.1 GCA_013823365.1 Parvibaculum sp.
TGCAAGCCCTGCGCGAGACCTGTTAATATCGTTGACGTAGCGAATCCTCCGAGGGTAGCGTCGAATCAATACGGTCAAAATGCCGTCACAGCTGCGATCATCGACAGCGCGCGGCCACAGGAGAGGGTGAAAATGAAAAAGGTCAATTTGCTGGCGGCAACTGCTTTTGCGATCGTGGCCCCAGCCATCGCGTCAACGCCCGCATTTGCGCAATCCGCGCCCGCCCAGGCGCCCGAGGCGACCCAGGACGAACCGGCGGTCGATGACGTCGTCGTCACGGCAACAAAGCGCGAAACCACGCTGCTGGATACGCCGATTTCGGTTTCCGTAACCACGGGCGCCACGATCCAGGAAGCACAGATTCGCGACCTTATCGACTTGCAAACCGTTGTGCCGTCGCTGCGCGTCTCGCAGCTGCAAAGCTCGGCCAACACCAATTTCATCATCCGCGGCTTTGGTAACGGCGCCAACAACGCCGGGATCGAGCCTTCGGTCGGCGTTTTCATCGACGGCGTCTATCGTTCGCGCTCGGCCGCGCAGATCGCCGACCTCCCCAATGTGAAGCGCGTCGAAGTGCTGCGCGGGCCGCAGTCAACGCTGTTCGGCAAAAACGCCTCCGCCGGTATCATCTCGATCGTTACCGCTGAACCTGCGTTTAAGTTCGGTGGGAATATCGAGGGTACCTATGGCAATTTCAATGCCTTCATCCTGAAGGCCGATGTTACCGGCCCGATCACTGACACAGTCGCCTTTTCGTTGGCCGGCAACTTCAACAGCCGCGATGGCTATATCCAAGACGTCGTGTTGCGCACAGACTTCAACAATCGCGATCGCTATGGGTTTCGTGGTCAATTGTTGTTTCAGCCAAGCTCTGATTTGAAGTTCCGCATCATCGCCGATTTTGACAACATTAATGAAAATTGCTGCGGTGTCGTCAACATTGTTGCCGGGCCGACGGTCGCCGCCATTCGCGCGATCGGTGGGAACATTATCACCGGAAGCCCATTTTCTTACACGGTTGCCAATAATGCCCGTTCAATTAACAAGATCGACAATTATGGTATCTCGCTCCAGGGCGACAAGGATTTCGGCAAATTCTCGCTGACATCGATCTCTGCCGCTCGCGCCGTTGACAGTTTCACTAACCAGGATTCAGATTTCTCCAGCGCCGATCTGATCGGCAGCAACATAAATGATACCCAGATCCGCACGCTTACCCAAGAAGTTCGGCTGGCCTCGAATTTCGGCGGACGGTTTGAGTTCTTGCTTGGTGGCTATTATTTCTACGAAAGCATCGACTTTACTGGCAATCTTACTTTCGGTCGCGATTTCCGCGCTTACGCTCAAGCGCTGAGCGGCAATGGGATCAGCACCGTCGAAGGATTGCTCGGCGTTCCTGCAAACACATTTAGCCAGCGCGGCCAGGGTCGGTTCGAAAACTGGATTTACCGCAACACAGCCTATTCATTCTTTGGTAGTGCGGACTTCAAGATAACCGATACGCTTACTTTCACCGGTGGTGTAAACTACACTAACGATAGCAAGCGTTTTGCGTCGGCAAACTCCAGCACCGACGCGTTCTCAGCGCTCGACTTTGTCGCGATTGGGCGTAACGTGTTGAGCCAACAGGCGCTTGCCACCACCGTGGGCGGTTTGCTGGGGCTGCCCGCTGGCACGCTTGCGACCGCGGCGCAAATCGGCGCGTTTGCAGCGGCGAACCCGGCCGGGTTCGCGCAGGTTCAGGCGGGCGCAAATGCTTTCGGCGCGGCCAATGCGACCAACGCGGCGGTCAACCCGCTGCTCGGCCTGCAGGCGCTTCAGTTCCTGCCCCCCTTCCTAAACCTGCCTAACGCAGTGGAGCCGGGCCGGACGGCGGACGACAACGTGTCCTACTCGCTGAGACTCGCGTGGAAAGCGACCAACAACATCAGCCTGTATTTCACTTACGGCACCGGCTTTAAGGCATCGTCGATCAATCTTGGCGCCGATTCGCGGCCGTTCCCGGCTGACTTTATCCCGGGCTCCCCGGCCGCCACGCCGCCGCCAGCGGCGTCACGCATCCGCACCGCTGGGTTGGCAGTACCCAATCTCACCACCGGCTCGCGCTTTGCGGCACCTGAAATTGCTCGCGTAATCGAAGGCGGTGTCAAGGGTCAGTTCCCCAAGGGTGCCTTCAACATCGCCGTGTTCCAGCAGGAAATCGACAATTTCCAAGGTAATATCTTCACCGGCACCGGGTTTGTGCTGACCAACGCCGGTAAGCAATCGACCTTTGGTATCGAGTTCGACGGCAATTACTCGCCGGTGCGGGCGCTGACGCTGAATTTCGACATCACTTATCTGCGCCCGCGTTTTGACTCGTTCATCAATGGGGCCGCGCTCAACGCCGGCTTCACGACCAGCCCTGCGAACCTGACGGGTCTGCGCCCGGCAGGCATTCCCGAGGTTTCGCTCTCGACCGGATTTACCTATCGCCGGGCGATCTCTCAGGGCGTGAAGCTGTTGCTGCGCAGCGACTATCAGTGGACCAGCCCGACGCAAATCGCCGAGGGTGCGCCGCAGTTCCGCCGGTCGATCACATCATTGAACACCTCGATCAGCTTTGAATTCAAAAACGGGTTCGAAATTTCGTTCTGGGGCCGCAACCTCGTCGATCAGCAGTTCATCTCGACGATTTTCCCGTCGGTGGCGCAGGCAGGCAGCTTGTCGGGCTATCCCAGCCAGCCTCGCACCTATGGCGGCACTGTGCGCTTCAAGTTCTGAGACTGACAGGACTGAATATGAAAAAGCCCCCGGCGCAAACCGGGGGCTTTTTTTCTTTGGTAGAGCCCAGCGCCCCCGCCCGATCGTCGCCGCGCGATTCGCCGGACGTGGGGGTCAGAACTCGCCGGGTCAGCTCATGCGGTGCATCGCGCAAAGCTTGTTGCCGCAAGGGTCCCGCAGATAGGCGAGATACAGCTTGCCAAAGCTCGCCTCGCGCACGCCGGGCGCATCCTCGATCGCGGTGCCGCCCGCGGCCAACCCGGCGGCATGCCAGGCATCGGCCTGCTCGGGCGATTCAGCGGCAAAACCG
>PNMC01000272.1 GCA_013823365.1 Parvibaculum sp.
TCGTAATCCGGCGTCAGCTTCTGCTTCTTCACGGGATCGGTGACGTAGAGATTCATCTCGTCGATCGCCATCTGCTTCATCTTGTCGCCGGACGTGTGGAAGGCGCGGAACAGAAGCTCGCCGAACCAGTAGATCTTCCAGCGCTGGATCTTCATGGTCCATGGCAGCGCCTTGTAGAGCGCCTTTTCCCAGCCATAGAACTCGCGCTGCGGGCGAGGCAGTACCCAGCTCGCCGATCGCTGGAAGATGGTGACCTCACCTGCTTCCTTCGCGACTTCCGGTACGAACTGGATGGCGCTCGCGCCATTGCCGATCACGCCGACGCGCTTGCCCTTCAAACTGACCGAATGGTTCCACTGCGCCGAATGCCAGTGGTCGCCCTTGAAGCTTTCGCGGCCGGGAATATTCGGCCAGACGGGCCGATGAAGCTGGCCCGTGCCCGCAGCGAGGACATTCGCCTCGAAGTTGCGGGCGCCCGCCTTGAGCATCCAGGTGCCGGTCCGCTCATCGAAACGGGCATCGTCGATTTCCGTATTGAAGACGATGTGGCCGCGCAGCCCGTATTTGTCGACAACGGATTCCAGATAGGCTTTCAGGTCCTGCGCGAAGACGAATTTCTTCGTCCAGTCGGGCCGCATGTCAAAGGAGAACTGGTACATATGCAGCGGCACATCGCAGGAACAGCCCGGATAGGTATTCTCCCGCCAGGTGCCGCCGATCTCGCCGGCTTTTTCGTAGATGGTGAAATTGGTGAAGCCCTTTTCCTTGAGCTTGATTGCCGTGCAGATGCCCGCAACGCCTGCACCGATAATCGCAATGCTCGGGCCCGAAGCCGCGGTCGCTCTTGCCGACACATCATGAGCCAGTGCCATATTTTCTTCCTCCCTGCCGGCGGCCTCCCTCGGGCCCTCCAGCTACTGAATCCGGATTTTGATTGCCAAAGCCTAGCGCCTTTTTTTCGAGTGAGGAACCGCTCCAAGGAGTGGTCCGCGCAAGGGAAACCCGAGGGGGAGACAAGGAGGCTCTGACGCGCTAAAGGAAGCACAGCGCCGCTAGGGAAACCGCCAATGACGAAAACCGCAGCTCCCGCCACGACCGATCTTTCCGACGCGTTCCCGGACCGCGTCCGGCATGTCCAGCCCGGCTTCCGGGACTATGGCGGGCTCCCGGTCTTTTGCGGGCCGGTGGCGACGCTGCGGGTGCCGGACGACAACAGTCTGGTCCGCGCGGCCGTTGAAACACCCGGTAATGGCCGCGTGCTGGTGGTCGATGGCGGCGGGGCGATGGAATATGCGCTGTTCGGCGGCAATCTTGGCAAGCTTGCCGAGGAGAATGGCTGGGCGGGGGTGGTCGTGAATGGCTGCGTCCGCGATGCGGCAGAACTGCGCCTGTGCGCCGTCGGCGTGAAGGCGCTTGCAACGCATCCGAAGCGGAGCGACAAGCGGGGCTTCGGCGAGAGCGATGTCGTGCTTCGCTTTTGCGGAATCACGCTCGCGCCAGGCGAGTGGCTTTATGCCGATGAAGACGGGATCGTGGTGGCCGGGGAGCGGCTCGGCTGAGCTCCGCCTTAAATCACCAGTTCAACGAACTTCCAGATGCCGAGTGAGGTCAGCGCGACGGAGAGTATGCCGACCGCGCCCACCATCAGCATTTCAAGGATGCCGGCCCGCTCAACGTCATGACGGGCGCCCGCATGGTGCTCGTGCATGTCAGCGGCACCGCCATATGAAACGTCGCGCGCATCACTCTCGACATCCACCATACCCGGCCCTCCCAGACACTCGCCGCAGGGACAACCCCCTTGTCCCAGCAAGGCACATCAAGGTTAAGGAAAATGACTGAGTCGCGTCAACCAAATGCGGCTTGTGCGGCGCAGCAATTCTACGCTTCGACGATGTCGAGCACATAGCGCGGCAGTGCGAAGGCCGCCTTGTGGATCTCGGGCGTGTAGTAGCGGGTATCGAATCCCGCAGCGGCAAAACGCGCCTCAAGCTCCGTAAGCGGAATGTCCTTGAGAGCAGCATCGTCCGTGCCCCAGCCCATCGCCATCGGACCGCCGACATAGGTCGGAATGGTGGCGAGATAGCAGCTTGCGACGTTGAAGATGCGGCGGAACTTTTCGATGGTGCTGCGCAGCTCTGCGCCCTGCATGAAGGGAACGCCGTTCTGCGTCACGATGACACCACCCGGCGTGAGACAGCCCGCAGCGGCGCGGTAGAATTCCTCGCGGAAGAGCACTTCGCCGGGGCCGACGGGATCGGTCGAGTCGACGATGATGACGTCGAACTTCTTCCCGGTATCCTCGACGAATTTCGCGCCGTCTGCGAAAACGAGATCGAGGCGCGGATCGTCGAAGGCACCGGCCGAAATGCCCGGCAACTGCACCTTGCAGAAGTCCGTCACCGCCGGGTCGATTTCGACCATGGTGACATGCTCGACCGATTTGTGGCGCACGACCTCCCGCAGGATGCCGCCATCGCCACCGCCGATGATGAGCACATTTCTCGCACAGCCATGGGCGAGGATCGGCACATGGGTCATCATCTCGTGATAGATGAATTCGTCGCGCTCGGTCACCTGGGTGATGCCGTCCAGCGCCATCATCCGCCCGAAAAGCGCATTATCGAAGATCACGAGATGCTGCTGGCCGGTCTGTTCCTCGTAGCGCACTTCGTCCGCGCGGAAGGAGCAGGTGAAACCCTCTTCTTCATAGAGGGTTTCAACCACCCAGCGTCCCTTCGGCGCATCGGCCATCAGACCATGCCCTCGCCGCGGAAATGTTCGCCGACGCGAATCTCGGACGGCGTGAAGGCTTCCCGCAGGACTTCGATCGCGTTGTGAGGCTCGGCCTCGCCGCACATGAAGACGTCGAGCGCGGCATAGTCGGCTTCCGGCCAGCTATGGATCGAGATATGACTTTCCGACAGCACCGCCACACCCGATACACCGCCATTCGGCGTGAAGTGGTGGAGGTGAATGTGCAGCAGCGTCGCCTTCGACACCTCGACGCAACGCCGCAGCGCCGCTT
>PNMC01000273.1 GCA_013823365.1 Parvibaculum sp.
GTTCACGGCGGCGATCATCGGCTTGGAAGAGCGGACAAGCTCGACCCAGTCCACATCGCTCGGCATGCCGCCATTGTCGTTGTTGCGGTCCTGGCCGTCGATCCGCGACTGGAACGTGTCGGAAATGTCGGCGCCGGCACAAAAGCCCCGGCCCTCGCCGGTCATCACAATGGCACCGATATCGGGGTCGTCATTCGCCCGCTGGATGGCGTCCGCCTGCTCGGCGGCCATGCGTCCGGTCCAGGCATTCAGCCGGTCCGGCCGGTTCATCGTCAGAATGAGGATGTTGCCGCGCTTCTCGGTCTTGATTTGTGTGTAGTCCATTCCCTGTTTCCTCCCGTATTCTTTGGCAGAAAGTCTAGGCAGCGCCGGGGGTGGCCACAAGGGAACCCTCCCTTCGCCTGCCTGACGCTGCGCCGGGGCCGATCCTTCCGGGAGGTGATCTTGTCGATAGTCGATCTGGCGGTACAAAACCTTGTCTCGCCAATGGTGCTCTTCTTCGCGCTGGGCGTCACCGCGGCGCTGGTCCGCTCCGACCTCTCGGTGCCCGAGGCGGCGGCCAAGTTTCTCGCGCTTTATCTGATGCTCGCCATCGGCTTCAAGGGCGGCACCGAGGTTTCGAAGTCCGGTCTCGATGCCGCCATGGGCCTGACGATCCTCGCCGGCATTGCGCTCTCCTTCGCCATCCCCATGATCGGCTACACGCTCCTGCGGCTCACCACCCGCCTCGGCGCCGTCGATGCCGCCGCCGTCTCCGCCCATTACGGCTCCATCTCCATCGTCACCTTCGTCGCCGCGACGGAGATCGTCCGCGGCCTCGGCCTCACCTTCGAGGGCTATCTGATCGCCGTCGCCGCCGTCATGGAAACGCCCGCCATCGTCGCAGCCCTTCTCCTCGCGCGCCGTGCCGCGCCGAGAGAGGCCGGGTCGCAGGGGGAGAGTATGGGCGCCCTGCTTCGCGAAGTCGGCACGAACGGCTCCATCGTCATTCTGGTCGGCGCCTTCTTTATCGGCTGGGCCACCGGCGAGCGCGGCATGGATATGATCGCGCCCTTCATCGTCGACCCCTTCCGGGGCATCCTTTGTCTCTTCCTGCTCGATATGGGCCTCGTGGCGGGCCGTGGCCTGCGCCAGGGCGGGCGCGAACTCTCTCCGGCGCTCATCGCCTTCGGCATCT
Source organism: Parvibaculum sp. (assembly GCA_013823365.1). Classification (GTDB taxonomy): domain Bacteria; phylum Pseudomonadota; class Alphaproteobacteria; order Parvibaculales; family Parvibaculaceae; genus Parvibaculum. The sequence continues at coordinate 1,178 of PNMC01000273.1, forward strand.
ACTTCCCGCTCGTTTCCGCCGCGCTTGCCGCCGCTTTCGCGGCCATGCTCGGCCTGTCGGTCGGCGGTGCGGCGCTTTTCATCACGCTGGCGGCGTCTGCTTCCTATATCGCGGTGCCCGCCGCCATGCGGCTTGCGCTGCCGGAAGCGAACCCCGCCATTTACCTCACGCTGTCTCTCGGCGTGACCTTCCCCTTCAACCTCGCGCTCGGCATCCCGCTTTACGCGGCGGTGGCCGCGCGCATTGCCGGATGAGGTGACGCAATGGAGATGCACAGCAAGAAGCGCATCGAGATATTGCTCGAAGCACCGGCGCAGAAGCGCCTGACCGATCTCCTCGACCGGCTGGATGTGAACGGCTACACCGTCTTGCCGGTCATCGGCGGCAAGGGCCATCATGGCGTGTGGAGCCGCGAAGGCCTGCCATCTGCCGCCGGCACCATGGTTTCCGTCAGCGTCATCGCCTCGGAAGAAAGGCTCGATGAAGTGCTGCGGCCCGTGTTCGAGCTGGTGCGCCGCCATATCGGTATCGTCACTGTCTCCGACGTCATGGTGATCCGGGGCGACAGGTTCTAGAATTTCACAAGGGGAGGGGACATGAAACTCGAACTCGAAGGCAAGCATGTCTTCATCGCGGGCGCGAGCCGCGGCATCGGCTTCGGCATGGCCCGCGCTTTCGCCGCCGAAGGCGCAAGGGTCGCGCTCGCGGCGCGCGGCGAAGCCTCGCTCGATGAGGCGCACAAGGCGCTGATCGCGGAAGGTGTGAAGCCCGAAAATCTTTTCACCGTCGCGGGCGACATGACCGCCTCGGCGGAAATCGCCGCCGCGCTCGATGCGGCGGAGGCGGCCCTCGGTCCCCTTCACTGCGCGGTCGCGAATGTCGGCCTGTCGCGCGCGCCCTTGGGCTTCGACGTGTCGGACGAGGACTGGGACGCCGACATGAAGCAGAACCTCTTCGGTTCTGTCTATCTCGCGCGAGAGGCCGCACGCCGCATCCTGAAGCGCCCGCGGGAGACGCGCGAACATGCAAGCCTCATCCTGATCTCATCCATTGCCGGCGTCGAGGCGCTGGGCACCTCGCTCACCTATGCGGCCTCGAAAGCGGGTATCAATCATCTGACGCGCCAGCTTGCGAAATTCACCGGCAAGGAAGGATTGCGCGTCAACGCCATAGCCCCCGGCAACATCCTCTTCGAAGGCGGTGTCTGGGACAAAAACACGAAGGAGCGCCCGGAAGCCTGGGACCGCTGGATCAAGCGCGAAGTGGCGCTCCGCCGCTTCGGCACCGTCGAGGAAATCGCGGATGCCGCCCTCTTCCTCGCAAGCCCCCGCGCAAGCTTCATCACCGGCGAGGTGCTCGTCGTCGATGGCGGACAGGTGCGCTAGCGTCAATCCTTAGCGATCGGCCCGTCCTTGAAGAGCCGCGAGCGCAATTCCTTGTCGAAGACAGGGTGGTTGCGACGCAGCCATTCGAGCACCATCACCGCATGCTCGATTTCCTCGTCGCGGTTATGGATGAGGATCTTCCGCAGCTCCTCATCCGTCGCCCCTTCCGCGCGCTGGTTGTACCAGTCCACCGCCTCGAGCTCTTCCATCAGCGAGACGATGGCGCGGTGGAGGTTCAGTGCCTCATGGGAAAGTTTGGCAATCGGTTCGTGCAGGCCTTCGCTCGACATGGCGTCTCCTTCGGGGTTCGTCTGCGGCGCTCCCGTCACCGTCTCGCCGGGCAACACGGGTTTGCCGCGGCGCCGGCCGAAAAGACGTGAGAGAAAGCCGCTATCGCTCATTCAAGAACCAGACGGAACTGGCGCCTCGTCAGGCGCGGGAAGGCGGGGAAGGAAAG
>PNMC01000274.1 GCA_013823365.1 Parvibaculum sp.
GCCGGGCATCTTCGCCATCGGCGACATCAACACCTATCCGGGCAAGCTGAAGCTCATTCTCTCGGGCTTCCACGAGGCGGCGCTGATGGCGCAGGCCGCGTTCAAATATGCGAATCCGGATGCGAAGGTGACGTTCCAGTACACGACGTCTTCGACCAGCCTGCAGAAGAAGCTCGGCGTCGCCTGACGTTCTCAGCACTCCTGGAGATTGTAATGCGTATCATCCTTGTGGACGGCAAGGGCCGCGAGCATGAGCTCGAGGCCGTGGAAGGCTGGCGGGTGATGGAGATCATCCGCGATCACGGGTTCCCCATCGTCGCCGAATGCGGCGGCGCCTGTGCCTGCGGTACATGCCAGGTGGAAGTCGATCCCGAATGGGCGGCAAAGCTTCACGCGCCGCGCGAGGACGAGCTCGACCAGCTCGACCAGAATTACGGCGGCGAGTGGTCGCGCCTTTCCTGCCAGCTCATCATGTCGGAAGAGCTCGACGGATTGCGCCTCCGCCTCTCCGACATCGCGATCCGCGAAGCGGCGTAGTCTCTTTCGCGGGACTTGCTCCGTCGTCCGGTTTTCAAAACCGGGCGAAAACCCAAACCGTCATTGCGAGCGAAGCGAAGCAATCCAGGGGCCGCAAGCACTGCCCCTGCCGCCCCTGGATTGCTCCTGCCTGCGCGAAGCCGGAGCTTCGCTTCGGCGAAGACAGGTCGTCGCGCCTGCGGCGCTCCTCGCAATGACGAATCCGGGGTGCACTGGACAAGCCCTCCCTCTCTCTGCCAACAATGCGGAAAGGGAGGGCTTCTCTTGCGCCGTATTTCTTTCATCGCCGTTCTTCTCGCTGCATTCGTCATCGCGGTTCCGTCCTTTGCGGAACCTCACGAGGCCGTGCAGACAAATCTCTATTTCGGTCTTGCGCTCGAAGCCGGTGGCGAGGTGAGCGAGGCGGAATGGAGCGCTTTCCTCGCGGAGGAAGTGACGCCGCGTTTCCCGGACGGCTTCACCGTCATCGATGCTTATGGGCAATGGCGCGATCCTTTGGTCGCGGCTTCGCCCATCATCCGCGAGAAAACGAAACTCCTCGTCATCGTGCATCCCGGCACGGCGGAGGTGGAGCGGGCGATTACGGAAATCAAGTCGCTCTATAAAAAGCGTTTCGACCAGAAATCCGTCTTCCACACGGATGCGTCCGTCCGCATCGTGGAGTAGTCTTCCCTCCATGTACGCCGCTTCCCTGCAAGCCGAAAAAACATTCGAGATCTGGCCCGGCAAATTATCCTTTGCCGCGGGCGGTGCCGGCGCGCGCGATGCGCTCGACGCGGCGACCGACATGGCGCGCTCGCTCGCGCGTGCCGTGATCGAGGATGCGGAGCTTCTCGCGAAAGGCGGCGACGTGCTGCCGCGCGGGATTTCGGGCCGTCATGCGCTCGAAGCGGTGGCGCCGTTCCGCGACATGCAGGGCGGCGCTCTGCCGCCATCGCTCGCCGCCCTGCCGGGCGCGATCTGCGATCTCGTGCTCGATGCGATGCGCCGCGCGGCGGGCGAGGCGGATTTCCTTCTCGTCGCGCTTGGCGATGCGGCGGCGCTTCATCTCGAACCCGGCGTTCAATTGAAAGCCGATGCAGACATGCCGCCGGTGCTCGGCGAATTTGTGCGCGCGCTCGGTCCCGGCATTCAGGGCGGCGTCGCGCTTGGCGGCCTTCAGGCTGCGATGCCGAGCTGCGGCGCGCTCGACAAGGTGGCCGTTCAATCGAAAAGCGCGGCCCATGCGGGCTTCGCCGCCGTGCTTGTCGCGGATGCGGCGGCTGCCGGTTTTGCGCCGCCGAAGGGCAGCGCACCGCGCGACCGTCTTCTTGCCGCGGGCTGGGCGGGGCGCCTCGTCGCCCGCGCGCCGGGCCTTGTCGAACCTGAAGCGATCTGGGATGCGCTGTCGGCTTCCGCCCGCCAGGCCTCGGCGCTTCGCGACAGGCGGCTTCTTTCCGCGGCCGCGCTCGGCTTCAAGGGACGGGGACGGACCATCGGTCCCGTCGATGGCGACAGGCTGCTCCGCTTCGGCGTTTCGGAGTGGCGCTGATCCCGGCGCAGGGCCATACTCACCCAAACAAGAAGGGGAGGGTGGAGCCATGGGTTTCTACGAACGCCGCGTCGTGCCGCATATCATCAATTGCGCCTGCGGCACCAAGCCGATCCGCTATCAGCGCAAGAAGGTCGTGCCGATGGCCGAAGGCACGGTGCTTGAAATCGGCATCGGCACCGGCCTCAATCTTCCCTATTACGATGCCTCGAAGGTGACGAAGGTCATCGGCCTCGATCCGTCCGAAGAATCCTGGAAGCTCGCGGGCGCGCGCGCGAAGGATCTCACCTTCCCGGTCGAGTTCATCGGTCTGCCGGGCGAGCAGATTCCGCTCGAGGATAAAAGCGTCGATACGGTTCTCTGCACCTTCAGCCTCTGCACCATCCCGGACCCGGTGACCGCGCTTCGCGGCATGAAGCGCGTGCTGAAGCCGGGCGGCAAGCTCGTCTTCTGCGAGCATGGCGCGGCGCCCGACGAGGGCGTGAAGAAGTGGCAGGACCGCGTGAACCCGGTCTGGAAGGTGCTCTTCGGCGGCTGCAATCTCAACCGCACCATGCCCTCGCTGATCGAGGAAGGCGGCTTCCGCATCGCCGATCTCCAGAGCATGTATCTGCCGTCGACGCCGCGCATCGCAGGCTTCAACTATTGGGGCGTGGCGGAAGCCTGATCCTTCCCGGAGACGATCATGACTTTATCCGTTATCGGCGCCGGCTTCGGCCGCATGGGCACGCTGTCGCTGAAGCTCGCGCTGGAAGAGCTCGGCTTCGCACCCTGTCATCACATGACGGAGGTCTCCGCGAACCCGCATCAGGCGCCGCAATGGCATGCGGCAGCGAAGGGAGAGGCGGTCGACTGGGACGCGCTCCTCAAGGGCTACAGGGCGCTGGTCGACTGGCCGGGCTGCCATTTCTGGCGCGAGCTCACCGCGCATTTCCCGGACGCAAAAGTG
>PNMC01000275.1 GCA_013823365.1 Parvibaculum sp.
TTCGGCGCCTGCAGCCTATAACGAGTTCGATGTGATCGAAGTGTCGCGCAAGATCGAGCGCGAGCAGGGGTCGACCTATCGCATCAACGGGCGCGAGGTGCGCGCACGAGACGTGCAGCTTCTCTTTGCCGATGCCTCGACCGGCGCGCATTCGCCCGCGCTTGTGCGGCAAGGCCAGATTGCGCAGCTCATTTCATCGAAGCCGATCAACCGCCGCCGCATTCTTGAAGAAGCGGCGGGCATTACCGGGCTCTATACGCGCCGCCACGAGGCGGAACTCCGCCTCAAGGCCGCGGAAACCAATCTCACGCGTCTTGACGACGTGGTGGCCCAGGTCGAATCGCAGCTTGCAAGCCTGAAGCGCCAGGCGCGGCAGGCTGTGCGCTACCGCAATCTGTCGGGCCAGATCCGCGAGACGGAAGCGATCCTCCTCCATCTGCGCTGGACGCATGCCGTTACCTCGCTGAAGCAATCTGAAGAAAAGCTCGCCGAGACGGACCGGCGCGTGACCGAACTGACGCGCGAGGCCGCCGCCGCAACAACGATCGAGGCGGAGGCCGCCGACCGGCTGCCGCCGCTGCGCGAGAAGGAAGCGGAGGCCGCGGCACGCCTCCACCGGCTCACGGTGGAACGCGAGAATCTCGATGCAGAAGAGGCGCGGGCGAAGGAACAGGCCGCACGCCTCACCGCGCGCCTCGACCAGATCGGTCAGGACCTCGGCCGCGAACGCCATTTGATCGAGGATACGCAGGGCGCGATGTCCCGCCTCGATGCAGAAGCACAGGAGCTTCGGGCAGCGGAAGAAGGCCAGTCGCAGGCACAGGAAAAGGCACAGGCTCGCGTCGAGGAAACGCGCGTGACGCTGGAAACGGCCGAAGGCGAACTCGATCGTATCAACCAGGAAATCGCGGCGCTTCACGCCGAGCGCACGAGCCTCGTCCGCCATGTCGAACAGGGCCGCCAGCGCATCGAAAAGCTCGAGCGACAGCTGGGCGAGATCGAGCGCGAACGGGAAACGCTGTCGGACGCGGAAGAGAAGAAGGCGCAGATCGCGCTGCAATCCACCGAACTCGACACGGCGGCCGCGCAAGTGAGCGAAGCGGAACGCCACGCGCTCGACGCGGAAGAAGCACGGCGCAATGCGCAGGATGCCGAGAAGGCCGCGCGTGAGCCGATGCAGACGGCGGAGCGCGCCGCGGGCGACCTTGCGGCGGAAGCGAAGACGCTTGCCGATCTCCTGGCCATCAGCGAAAGCGACCTGTGGCCGCCGGTGATCGACGCAATCACGGTCGAGCACGGCTATGAGACGGCTCTCGGCGCGGCGCTTGGCGACGATCTTTCGGTGCCGGAAGACCAAGCCGCGCCCATTCACTGGGGAACGCTTGCGCCCTTCGAGACGGCACCAGCCCTGCCCGAGGGCGCGACGCCGCTTTCCTATTTCGTCAAGGCACCGGCATCGCTCGCGCGACGCCTGTCGCAGATCGGCATTGTCGTTTCGGATGAGGATGGCGAGCGCCTGCAGGCATCGCTTGCCCCGGGGCAGCGGCTGGTGACCCAGGGTGGCGCACTCTGGCGCTGGGACGGCTATACCGCCGCCGCCGACGCGCCGACGGCATCTGCCCGACGCCTTGAGCAGCGTAACCGCCTTGCCGACATCGAGAAGGAACTCGCGGATGCACGGGCGAAGGCTGCAGAAGCGCGCGCCGCTTTCGATGCCGCGCATGTCGCGGCCGAGGACGCGATGCAGCAGGAGCAATCGCGGCGTGCGGCGCTCCGCGAAGCGCAGGGCAATCACAACCGTATCCGCGAGGCGCTTGCGGCCGCGGAACGCGCGGCCTCCGCGCAGCTGTCGCGGCTTGCGGCGCTCACCGAGTCCCATGAGCGGCTTTCGGGCGACAAGGTTGAGGCCGCCCGCACGCTCGAAGAAGCCGAAGTTGCGCTGCAGAACCTGAAGCCCGACGAGGAACCGCGCGCCAAGGCCGCGGAACTGCGCGACCGAGTGGCCGCGCTCCGCCTCGAGCTTTCCGAAGCCCGTGCCGAGCATGAAGGTCTGCGCCGCGAGGCCGAGCAGCGCACGCGGCGCCTGTCCGCCATCGCGCAGGAGCGCGACGCCTGGCAGCTTCGCGCCACCAATGCCGAGCGCCAGATTGCGACACTTGAAGAGCGCAAAACGGAAGCCGAGGCGGAACTCAAGACGCTTGAAGGCGTGCCCGCCGAAATCGAGGAGAAGCGCCGCGCCCTGCTCACCTTTATTGCGGAAGCCGAGACCGGGCGTGGCGAAGCCGCGGACGCGCTTGCCGAAGCCGAGAAGCATCTCGCCGAAGCGGTAAAGCATGCGAAGGATGTCCAGCAGCTGCTTGGCGAGACGCGCGAGGAACGCGCCCGCGTCGACGGCCTCGTCGAAGGCGCGCGCGAGCGGCGGGCCGAAGCCGAGGAACGCATTCGCGAAGTGCTCGAATGCGAGCCGGAAGCGGCTATCGCCCAGGCCAATCTCGAGGAAGGCGCCGAACTTCCCGATCTCGATCAGATCGATGCGAAGCTCGAGCGGCTGAAGCGCGAGCGCGAGAGCCTTGGCGGCGTGAACCTGCGCGCCGAGGAAGAAGCGCGCGAACTGACCGAGCAGCTCGAAACCATGACGAGCGAGCGCGAAGACCTTGTCAGCGCCATCGCCAAGCTCCGTCAGGGCATCGGCAGCCTCAATCGCGAGGGCCGCGAGCGCATGCTCGAAGCCTTCGAGAAGGTGAACGCGAATTTCTCGCGTCTTTTCACCCATCTCTTCGGCGGCGGCGAGGCGCATCTGAAGCTCACCGAATCGGACGACCCTCTGGAAGCGGGCCTCGAGATCATGGCGCGCCCGCCGGGCAAACGGCTCCAGGTCATGTCGCTGCTTTCGGGCGGCGAGCAGGCGCTCACCGCCATGTCGCTCATCTTCGCGGTGTTCCTCACGAACCCCTCGCCCATCTGCGTGCTGGACGAAGTGGACGCGCCGCTCGACGACGCCAATGTGGA
>PNMC01000276.1 GCA_013823365.1 Parvibaculum sp.
TCGCCCTTTTCTGGCTGTTTCTCTCTGCTTCAAAATCATTCAAAAACAGTGGTTTTCTGCGTTCGACGTGTTTCGGGTTATTGCATTCCGATGCGATCCGTTGCAAATTTGTGTGGGTAAGAGTGTGGGGAAGGAAAAATGGGCAAGCTCACGGCCAACATGCTTCGAGGATCGCTTGAGCCGGGGCGCCATCACGACGGCGATGGGCTGTTCCTGAATGTCACCCCGGCCGGTGCCCGATCGTGGATCTGCCGGGTCCAGAAAAATGGCCGCCGCAGGGATATCGGACTCGGCAGCGCGAAGAAGGTAAGTCTCGCGCAGGCCCGGCAACGGGCAGCCGAAGTCCGCTCTCAGGTAGAGGCAGGGATCGACCCCGTGCTTCAGCGGAAGAAGGCCGAGGGTATCCCAACCTTCCGCGAGGCAGCCGCCAAGGTCTTCAACGAGAACAGCAAGGGCTGGAAGAACAAGAAGCACCGGGACCAGTGGCTTAACTCGCTAGAAGCCTATGCCTTCCCCAAGATCGGCGACATTGCGGTAAGCGACATCGAAAGCTCTCATATCCGCGATGTCCTGATCGCGATCTGGCTCGACAAGAACGAGACCGCGCGGCGGGTGCGCCAGCGCATCGCGATGGTGATCGATTGGGCGATCGCGAAAAATTACCGCGCGCATCCTCTGCCAATGACGGCGCTGAACAAATCCCTGCCGAAGCTGCGCAAGCGCAAAAGCCATCACAGGGCGCTGCCCTATGCGCAGGTGCCGGGATTCATGACGATACTGCGTGAGCGCGAGAGCATTGGCCGCCTCGCCTTTGAGTTCCTCATCCTCACAGCGGCCCGCTCCGGCGAGGTACGCGGCGCGTTGTGGTCCGAGATCAACCTTGAGGAGCGCACCTGGACAATCCCGGCGGCACGTATGAAGGCTGATCAGGAGCACGTCATACCCTTGTCCGACGCGGCGCTCACGGTGCTCAAGAAGGCGAAGGTCCACAAGCAGAAGGACAGCGACCTCGTGTTCCCGGGCGCTCGCCGTGACAAACCGATGTCCGACATGACCCTTACCAAGATCTGCCGCGATGCCGAGGTCGAGGCCGTGCCGCACGGCTTCCGCAGCAGCTTTCGTGACTGGGTATCCGAAGAGACCGATTTCGACGGCGACATTGCCGAAATGGCCTTGGCGCATACCATCGCTAATCCGGTCGAAGCCGCCTACCGCCGTGGTAACCTCTTGCAAAAGCGTCGTAAGATGATGGATGAATGGGCTTCATATTGCAGGGTAGACGTACGCAGAGAAAAATGAAGTTGAGTCGTAAGGAAGAGTTTGGGCCTCGCGAGTTGACCGCCATGCCGCAGCCGACGGATACTGCCGACCATCTTGAACCGGTCGATACGGGCTTCGTGGCATTCTGCTATGCTGAACGCACTGAAACGCATTTGAACCTGCTGGGACAGGCTGTGATCGATCTCATCATGTCTGGCGTCGATCGCTCGAACATCCAGAAACCATTTAGAACGCGTGAAATGGCTGGCGTATCGTTGCTCCCAATAGCTGTATGCGCACCACCACTGCTTCCTGCGGGCATGGTAGCGAGCATGGCGCCGCTGCCTCTGACCGTGATGGCAGGCTGGCTCCTTTCGCCTTTTGTCAACTCGGTGTGGACACGGTACCAAACGCGCGGCGAGGCGAAATACAGCGAACTTGCCAGCTGCGCGTCTGACGCCGGTCAAAGACGTTATGTTCGGGCTCTCGAAGAATACCGCGATTGGCTGTCTCAAACGCCCGACCAACTCTTCATCCGATTGTCCAACGGAGATCTTCGGCCCATCACTAAGGAAGAGCACAGAGCCATCCAAGCAGACCACGGGCGTCAGCTGCTCCTCAGTAGCGATCGCAGCGGGTGGCCGAAGGTCCGTGGCCGTCCCCTACCCGGCGGTAAGCTCATGGTCTGCTTGCACGGACGCAGGGCGAAGTCTCTCCTGACCTCGATGCGCCTCATGCTGGAACCCGACGATGCAATCTTCAATGCACGAGTAGATTGGCTTCGTCAGCAAGCACTAGGGCTTAGCAAAGGCAGGCTGGCCCTGACGAATGGCCTGGAACATCTTCCTAAGCTGCGCGCAGCACGGCTTGAGGGACTGAGTCTGACCGCAGTTCTCAATGACGCTGCCAAACTTGGTATCGGCGCCACGGAAGGCATGATCCAGAAACTATGGTCCGGCAATTACGTCGAGTTTGAGGAGGCACTCGAGCGATTGCCTTTAGAAACAATGCCCTAATTTAATCTGAAACTTTCTGAAAGCCCGCGGAATCGCTATCCGCCGGCGACTCCACAATCATCGAACACCGCTTAACAGGAGGTGATTCGATGGAACATGATGAACCAGCCGTCTTGATGACCACGGACGACCTCGTCCGGCACCTGCGCATGAGCAGGGTAACAATCTGGCGCAAGAGAGCTGCTGGATCTTTTCCAAAGCCCTGCAAGTTCCCGGGCGGTCAATTGCGCTGGAAACGTAACGACATCGATAACTGGGTTGCCAAGCTCCCGACCCATGACCCAGTCGCTCCAGTCCCACCGCCGCCAAGCTCGCGAGATTTCGGGAGGCTGCTCTGATGGCCGCTCCAGAGACCCCACAACCGCTTTTCGTTGTGCCCGCGCATCCGCTGGTGATCCGAGGCCACGCCACTTCACTCATTGTCGCTTGCGGGCGCACGGGCCCATGCTCGCCTGTCTGCTGCGGCGGTACGTTGAACATCGGCGATGTCTCGGTGCATCTGGCATGCGAGCACGCCCATAATCTGGCGGACCGGGTGCAAGAGGCGATCGATGCCGCCGTGCTCGGGACATTGCCACTCCCGCGCCCCAGATTGGTGCAATGACTATGGTCAGCCTGTCTATGACCGGAGCTTGTACAGGCGGCCAGTGCTCGTTGCGACGCGTTTGCCGACCTTGTCAGGAGGGATCGCGTAGAACCCACACGTTGCCCCCGTCGCTTGTCGAG
>PNMC01000277.1 GCA_013823365.1 Parvibaculum sp.
AGGCGCCTGCCGCCGCCGCCGCACAGCCCGCCGATGGCGGGAGCAGCAGCGGCGGTGCGCCTGTGAGCGGGCTCCGCCTGGGGGAAGTCTCGATCCGCAACGGCACGGCGAGCTACACCAATGCCCAGACGGGCGCGAGCTTTGCGGCGAGCGAGGTGAATGTGGACCTCGAATTGCCGGGGCTCGACCAGCCTTTCGTTGCGGATGGTTCTCTCGTCTGGAACGGCGACCGGATCGCCATCGATCTCAAGGCGGACAGGCCGCGGGCGCTGACCGAGGGCGGCGAGACACCGGTTGCCCTCTCCATCGAGACGCCGAAACTCAAGACGAATTACAGCGGCATGCTGAAGGTGCTGGAGGGGCTCGCCTTTCAGGGTGATGTGAAGCTCGATGTGACATCGGTGCGGGAGCTTGCGGCCTGGGCCGGGAACCCGATGCCGGCGGGCGACGGCTTCGGCGCGCTTGCCATTACCGGCAAGGCGAGCGGCAGCGGCGACATGTACCGATTTTCGGATGCGCGGATCACCTTTGACGGCATGAACGCGACCGGCAATCTGAGCGTCAATACGGGTGGCGCGCGGCCCAGCGTGAAAGGCGAACTCGCGGTCGACCGGATCGATGTGAACACCTATCTCGGCGAAAGCGCGGGCGGCGGTGGCGGTGGCGGCGGCAGCACGCCCGGCGGCGATGAAGGCTGGAGCCGCGAGCCGATAGACCTTTCGGGGCTCAAGGCGCTCGATGCGGATTTCGATTTCTCGACCAGCGAAATCCTGTTCCAGCAGATCAAGATCGGCGAGAGCGCGCTGAAGCTCAGGCTGGCGAATGGCGTGCTGAATGCCAATCTCTCGAAATTCGCGCTTTATCAGGGCAAGGGCTCGGGCACGCTGACGGTGAACGGCGCGGGGGCGACGCCGCAGATCGCCGCCAATTTCAAACTGGCCGGGCTCGCGGCCGAGCCCTTCCTGACCGATGCGGCGGATTTCAAACGGTTGCAGGGCAATACGGCACTCGACCTTGCGGTGACGACGGCCGGCCGCTCGCAGCACGACATGGTGTCGGCGCTCAACGGCAATGGCAGTGTGAAATTCACCAATGGCAAGATCAAGGGCATCAATATCGCGCAGCTCGCCCGCAACGTGTTCAGCGCGGCGACGACCGGCTGGCAGTCGGGCGGCGCACAGGACACGGATTTCTCCGAGCTTGGCGGCACCTTCACCATCACCAACGGCATATTGAAGAATGACGACCTCCGGCTGCTGTCGCCGCTGATCCGGGTGGCGGGCGCGGGCACGGTGAACATGCCGCCGAAGACGCTCAACTACCGCGTGGAGCCGAAGCTCGTCGCCTCGCTCGAGGGACAGGGCGCGGCGGGGGGCACACAGGGCATCGAAGTGCCGATCCTGATTACCGGCTCCTGGTCGAACCCGCGCTTTGCGCCGGACCTCGCCTCCATGATCCAGAACCGCGAAAATATCGAGAGCACCATCAAGTCGATCCGGGAGGATCGCGGACGGGGGCTCATCCGCGGGCTGATGGGAGAGCCAGCCCAGGGCGAAGGCGAAACGGGCGAGACGGGGGCCGAGGAGACGGCCCCTGCCGAAACGAAGCCCCGGCCCGAAGACGCGCTGAGGCAGCTTTTCGGCCGGTAGGGCAAGGCTTTGTGCCGGGCGGGCGACCCGTCTAGACTGGCGGGAACTGATTCGCCGGGGACGGGACGGGCGCCTCATGATCCTGAACGCCTTGTCGACGATGCTGAAATTCTTCATCGGGGCAGTCGCCGTGGGGGCATTGCTCAGCGCGTTCGACATCAAAGCCGAAGATGTGCTGATGGATATCGGGTTCACGCCCGATAACATCCTTGCCTTTGTGCGCGACGGGATCGGCTGGGCCTTGCCGCATTTCCTGTTGGGCGCGCTGGTGCTCATTCCGATCTGGCTCATCATTTTCCTGCTCAAGCCACCCGGTTTCCGCCGCTGAATGCCCGGCGCGGCGCCTCCCTTGCGGAGGCCGGATACGCCCCCTAGAGTTATGGTTAACGGCGAGCGGAGGAGCCCTTCGCCGTTTCTTATTTTCCGGGGAGGTATCAATGAAGAAACTCGTTCTGGCGGCGGCTTTCGCCGTTTCGACGCTCGCGCTCGCGGGTGCGGCCCATGCCAATGTCGGCGCCGGGCTGATCGGCAATACGGTGACGCTGACCGGTGCCGATGGCGGCGTGATGAAGATCTATTATCCCGACGCTTCCAACATCGTGGTGCAGGGGCCGAATGGCGGCGAAGTCGCCGGCACCTGGCGGGTGGACGGCAACAGGATCTGCACGACGGTCGGCGCGCAGCCCGAAAACTGCACCGACCCCGTGGAAGAGGCGCCGTCCGCCGGGAGCTCCGGCACGATCGAAGGCGCGCAGGGCGCCGTCCAATGGGCGGTGAGCGAAGGCAAGGATTTCTGATCCGGCGTTTCGCCTGTTTCCCACCCCGCCCTGCCCCCGTAAGATCGCGCCAACGAAACGCGAAATGGGAGACAAGACATGGGACGGCTGGCGGGTAAGAGAGCAATCGTTACGGGCGCTGGCAGCGGCATAGGCCGGGCCAGCGCCCTTCTCTTTGCGCGGGAGGGCGCGAAGCTCGTCATCGTGGACCGTGTGGAAGACGCGGTGGACGAGACGGCATCGGCGATCCGCGCCGAGGGCGGCACGGTCTTCTCGGTTGCCGCCGATGTGAGCGACGAGGCGGCGGTGAACGGCTTTGTCGATCATTGCGTCTCCGAATTCGGCGGGGTCGATGTGGTCTATGCCAATGCCGGGATCAGCGGCGGCATGGTGCCCTTGCCGGAGCAGACCGTCCCCTACTGGCAGGAAATCCTTGCCGTGAACCTGATCGGCCCGTTCCTCGCCATCAAGGCGGCGAGCCCGCACATGATCAAACAGGGCAAGGGCTCGATCATCTGCACGGCATCGGTCGCGGGGCTCAGGGCCAATGCGGGCGGC
>PNMC01000278.1 GCA_013823365.1 Parvibaculum sp.
GCGGTGACGAGCAGCGCGAGCAAGGCGTGATAGAGACGGATCTTCTGGAACACGGACATCTGCAAGGGACCGGACAAGTTCACGATGCCCGATTTGAAGTCCGTGTCCGGAGGAAATCCAGCCGCATCTTGTCGCAGACGGCTCGCTAATCAGTCGCAGAATCACTTGCACCGCGGCAGCGTCAGCACCGCATACCAGGCATAGCCGCGATAGAGCGGCTCGAAGGTGAGTTCCGCCCCAAGCCTTTCGGCGATGGCGCGAAGCACGCGTTCGAGGTCGCCGCGCGGGCTCACATGGAATTTCGCGAGCCAGCCGCGCAGCAGCGCGCGAAACCAGCGCGGCAGGCGCTCCTGCTGGCCGAAATCGACGACATGGAGGCTGCCGCCCGGCGCGAGATTGCAGACGGCCTGCGCGAGCGTTGTCTGCCAGTCAGGGATCATCGAGAGCGTGTAGGAAAGATAGATGCGCTCGAAGCGGCTGACGCCGAAAGTCGCGTAAGGATTGAAGCGCGTTGCATCTCCATAGCCGAGCGCCGCCTCGACCTTTGCGCGTTTCGCCGCGCGATGCGCTGTCGTCAGCATCTCGCGCGAGATGTCCATGCCGTAAAAGGCGGCCTCCGGGTAACGCCGCGCCGCGAGCACGAGATTGCGGCCCGTGCCGCAGCCGACTTCAAGCACTTTCATGCCGGGCGCCGGCTCAAGACCCTCGATCAGCCGGTCGCGGCCAAGCAGGTAGTAGCGTCGGGTGATGTCGTAGATATGGCGCTGGCTGCGGTAGACGCGGTCCATCAGCCTTGCATGGCCGTCCTCGCCCTTCTCCACCGCGCTCATCGCTTCAATCCTTCAGAACATAAAGGTGGAAGCCACCATAGATGGAAGAGCGGTCGCGCGCGGTGAAGGCGAGCGAGTCTTCCGCGCGGTAGTCCCAGCGCGCGAGGATCGCATCGCTCACGCGGCCCGGCAGCAGCGTCGGTTCGGCGGCGGTGCGGAAGATCACGCGCGCGCCCTTGCGCGCCGTGCGGGTGATTTCCGACCAGAGATCGTTCAGCTGCGCATCCGTCATCCAGTCCTGCGCGTCGAGCAGCACATAGCGGTCGAAGCTCGCCTCCGGCGCCTCGCGCAGGTGGTCGGTGTAGGAAGCGTTCAGCACCTCGATATTGCCGGCGCGCGCCTGCAGGGCGGCAAAGTTCTCGCGCTTCAGATAAGGCGGACGGGCGCCATTCGGCTCATAGCGGCGTCCGAATGCCTGCCAGGCGAAGTAGTTTTCGGAGAGCGGAAAGGCGCAGGTGAGGCGTTCCAGCCGCTCGCGCAAGACGACACGCATTTCGCGTCCGCCCGCGAGCGCCTCATATTGCGCCGGTGGAATGCCGAGGCCGTAAAGCGTCGAGTGGCGCGTGGTGAGCCATTTTATCGTCTTCTTCTCGAACAGCGGCGCAAGCTTCCCGTCGAAGAAGCGGCGCTGGCTGTCGAGCGTCGGCGCAGTCAGCAATTCACGGAAGGAAACGCCGTAGAGGCGGGCCGCCAGATGCGCCCAGCCGATGAAATAGCCGAGTAGCCCGTGGCGATAGAAACCGCGCGCAAAAAGCGAGATGCGGCGGCGGAAGCCGAAGGGCCGCTTGTCCCACCAGGCCCGCGTCGTCTCATCGAGATGGGGACGCAGGAACCGGGCGTAATCCGTGAGGTTTTCGCGCGCGTCGGCCTCGCCGAAGAAGCGGTGGAAATGGTCCCATGACGGGAACCGCCTTGCGCCTTCGCGCTTCAGGCGGACCAGCGCCACATGGGCGGGATTGAGGTCGATCGCCGTCACGCGGATCGGGGCTGCCGTGGCATAGGAAAGGGCATTGCAGCCGCCCGAGGCAATAGCGATCACCCGGGTGCCGGGGTCCATGTCCTGCGTCAGGCCCATGGCCTCGATATCGACTTCCGGGTCTTCCCATATCTGCGGATAGACGAGGCCGGTGAAGAGCCAGGTAAAAAGCCGCTCGGTGAGCCCCGCGCGCGACACCGGCTTGTGGCGATGGACCGCCGCACCGAGCCTCTTTTTCACATCGCGCCGCGCATCGGGCAACGCGCCGCCAATCGCTTCCGGGGAGAGTTCGGCATAGGAATCCGGCACGGCGCAGCTCCGCTGGTCGAATCGGACCGGACCCCTGCCCGGCCTCTTTCCCTGCTGCTATCCCGGTTGCGTGAAGTCCGTGTGACGGTTCGCCGATGGCAGCTTCCGAATCACACAACGGGGCGTATAGTTGAGGTCAACGAAGTCAAATTCCCAGGAAGCACAGCCCTTCCCGGCCTTCGGGCGGGGCACCGGCAACATTATGGCGTGGGGCGCCCGCCCCTGCCCAATAGCGGATATTCCCCCGTGGAATCGCGCAAGCCGCCAGTGGATAGACACGTCCATGGACACCCGCTTTGGCGGCTGGTGCCGCTTGTCCAGAAGCATAAGTGGCGCTTCTGGGGCGGCATGACGCTGATCAATACGGGGCGCCTGCTTGAAGCCTTCATGCCGCTCTTCCTCAAGCTCGGCATCGACAGGATCGCCGCGGGCGACATGCGGCTTGCGATGCCCGCGCTCGCTATTCTCGGGCTGATGGGGCTGCGCTACGCAGCCTTCAATGCCGGGCGACGCTTCGTGCGCGAGGTCGGGGTCGATGCCGCCTTCGAACTTCGCCAGCGGCTCTATTGGCATCTCGAATTGCAGGGCCCTGCCTTCTTCTCGAAATTCACGACCGGCGACCTGATGGCGCGGGCGATCAACGACATCATGCTGATCCGCCAGCTTATCGGCATGGGTACGCGGCTTCTCTTCGTGCTGGGGTTTTCCGGCATCATCGCCTTCATCTTCATGTTCTTTCAGTCGCCCATGCTGACGCTGCTGCTGTTGCCGGCGCTGCCCGTCTTCGCCGTCATCGGCTGGGTGATCGCAAAGCGCATCTTCGATCAGTCGACGCTGGTGCAGGAAGGCTTCTCC
>PNMC01000279.1 GCA_013823365.1 Parvibaculum sp.
GAATACGCTGAAATCCGGCGTCTTTATAAGGACGCCTCCCGGCAAAATCCATAGCGCCGGGCGCTGCCACCAAATACACGTATAAGTAGAACTAAAATCTTCTTTTCTATTTTAACGTGTGTTTAAGGTTTTCCGCTGAAACTCGCTCCTGTCGCCGGTGCCGAAACATTGCCCAGTGTCTCGGCAAACCATCCGGCGGCAATTGCAGCAGAGACCCGGCTGCGGCCCCGCCCAGATCGCACCGGGAAAAAGCCTACGCAACACCGCGAAGGCAAACCGCCCCGTCCCCGCCGCCTCACCCACCTCGGCTGCATGGGACGGGGCGGTTCTGCTTTCAGAGCTGCTCAGCGGTGGATATCGGTTGGCCAGGCATAGGCCTCGAGCGGACGCCCGGTCATGACATCCACGATATAGCGCGCGACCTCCCGCTCGCTGAAGAAGGCGTGATACCGGGCATGGCCGTTCCGCGCGATACGCTGCCGCTCCCCATCGTTCTTCAGAAAAAATCGGAGCTTGTCCGCAAGCTCTTCGGAACCGCGATAGAAGGCAAACTCCTCATCCGTGAAGATCTCGTCATAACCGGTCGAGCGCGACACGAAGACGAGAAGCCCGTTGCCCGCATATTGCGCGAAGCGATCCGAGGAATAGAGATAGTTGCCGTCTTCCCGGTTGAGATTGAGCCCCATGCGGGAGGCTGCAATAGCGTCGAAATAATCCTGGCCGTTCACCTGGCGCCGGCCTTCGAAACCGTAAAAGGCGCAGCGCGCCTCAGGCACGGATGTCTCGATCTCCTTGAGCACGCGCCCTCTCGGCGTCGAAGCATTTTCCGATCCCACGGCGCAGAAAAGGTCGTAGAGCTG
Organism: Parvibaculum sp.; assembly: GCA_013823365.1. Lineage (GTDB taxonomy): Bacteria > Pseudomonadota > Alphaproteobacteria > Parvibaculales > Parvibaculaceae > Parvibaculum. The sequence goes on from PNMC01000279.1 coordinate 861, forward strand.
GTCGTTGCTCGCGAAACACTGGAGCGTCTCGATGGAGATGTCGGCCGGATTGGGAATGAACGTCAGCGAATGCGTCGGCGTGACGAACTGAGATAAAGTTTCGCCCGCCATCGTAATGAATGTCGTATCCGCCACTTCCGCAAACCGGCGAATGCGCGGCGGGTTCTCCGGCAGGAAAACCGGGTCGAGATTGACGACCGCGACGCGCATGGCCGGACGCATGGCGCGCAATTCGCGCAGCGTGTCGTTCTCTATCTTGTCGGCGTGAAAGAGAATGAGGAGATCGGGGCGGAAATTGCGGCACAGCGCGACGAGCCGCTCATTCGCATAGGCATCGCCACCTCGGAATATGCCGAGCTTTCCCATCTCACGCGCCACATCGCGGTCGCTGAAGGGCATGACCTGATGCCCGTTGCGAACAAGACCATTGGTGAGCTTGCGCACCGTCGCGTAGAAGTTCGCGCCCTCGCGCCGCTCATTATAGTTGCCGACGAGAACGACGCGCATGGATCAGAGCTCCGGCAGAACCTGCTTCAGCCGCCCGCCAACCCGGACGGGCTCGACGCGACGGGCAAGACCGTCGGCCCCGGTCTCGACGAAAACACCGCAAAGCGTCGCCGGGCCCATGGCCGGCTGGAACCTGCCGCTCGGAATGCGCGTCGTGAAACGGTTGAGCGGTTCGTCCTTTTCCATGCCGATGACGGAATTATAGTCGCCGCACATGCCGGCATCCGTCTGATAGGCGGTGCCGCCCGGCAGCAATTGCGCATCCGCCGTCGGCACATGGCTATGCGTACCGACCACGAGCGACACGCGCCCGTCGCAGAAATGCCCCATCGCCATTTTCTCCGACGTCGCTTCGGCGTGCATGTCGATAATGATTGCATCCGCTGCCTCGCCGAGCGGGCAGGCCGAAATCTGCCGGTCCACCGCTTCGAAAGGACAATCGAGCGCTTCCATGAAGACGCGTCCAAGCGCATTGACGACGAGCACCCGCGCACCGGACTGCGCTTCGACCAACGTTGCGCCGCGGCCCGGCGTTCCCGCCGGATAGTTCACCGGACGGATAAGCCGCGGCTCGCGCTCGATATGCACAAGCGCCTCGCGCTGATCCCAGGAATGATTACCGAGCGTGATGACATCGGCGCCCGCATCGAAAAACTCGTCGCAGATCGCCGCCGTGATGCCGAAGCCGCCCGCCGCATTCTCGCCATTCACCACCACGAAATCGAGGCCGAGTTCGCGGCGAAGTACAGGCAGTTCCGCGACCAGCGCATCGCGCCCGCTCCGGCCCACAATATCGCCCATGAATAGAAGCCGCATCGTCACCTGCCGGGCGGAGCGCCGAAGCGCCGTGCCTCCTTCTCCGTCACAATCCAGTCGAGCCGTTCATCGAATTCATCCTCCGGAAGGTCTTGAGCTTCCTGCGCCGAAAAGGCAACCCCGACCGCAAGGAGAGGCACGCCTTCCGCCCGGAGCGCGGCAAGCGTGCGGTCGTAATAGCCGCCGCCATAACCAAGTCGCCGCCCCGTTCCGTCGAAGGCAAGAAGCGGCACCAGAACCACATCCGGACGGCAGGCCGGTGCGGCGGGGGAAGGTTCCTGCGTTCCATGATCGCCGGGCACAAGCACATCGCCCGGATGCCACTGCCTGAAGACCAGAGGTGCCTGCCGGAGCGCAACGGCCGGGAGCGCACAGACATGGCCCTGGGCCTCAAGCCGGGTCAGCAATTCGAGCGGGTCCGCCTCGCTTCCCATGGCAGCGTAACCGGCGACGATGCTGCCGGGTGCGAGCGGAATAACCTTGAGAAAATGCCCGGCAATAGCGCCGGCCGCCGTCCCGCCAAGCGCGCGGTGGGCCGCATCGCGGCGGACTTTCGCTGCCCCGCGGGCCTGGCGCTTTGCCGCGCCGCTCATGCCGGACACCGCAAGGAAGGAGAGAAGTGTGGGACCGCCACAGCCGTCGGAAGCTCGTTCCTCGGAGACCTACTAACGTAGGTGGGTGCCGTGTGAAGGAGACCACGGTCTCCCTCAGGGACAGCTCCCTTGAGGAGCGTAAGGCCCCGAGAGATATTGTTCCTGACGAGAAGGGCAGTACCC
>PNMC01000280.1 GCA_013823365.1 Parvibaculum sp.
CGTCCGCCGCGACAGCCCGACGCCGCAGGTGCTGATGGGCCAGCGCCACGCGAACCACAAATTCATGCCGAACAAGTTCGTCTTTCCCGGCGGCCGCGTCGACCGCGCCGACAGCCGCATCCGCCCGGCGCAGGACCTGCGCGAGCCCGTCGCCCGCAAGCTGATGGTGCGCATGTCCGGCAAGCCGTCGGAACTGCGCGCCCGTGCGCTCGCCATGGCCGCGATCCGCGAGACCTTCGAGGAGACGGGCCTCGTCATCGGCAAGAAAATGACCGCGCCGCAGACGAGCAAGCATCCGGACTGGGCCGAATATTTTGCGCAAGGCGTGGGCCCGGCCCTCGGCGCGCTCGATTTCGTCGCCCGCGCCATCACGCCTCCCTATCGCACGCGCCGCTTCGATACGCGCTTCTTCATCGCCGATGCGGAAACGATCCAGGGCGATCCGATGAAGGTGACGGGATCGGGCGAATTGCAGGGCCTGCACTGGCTCACCATCGACGATGCGCGCGGCCTCGACCTGCCGAACATCACCCGCGTGGTGCTGGACGAGCTGGACGAACGCCTGTCGCTCGCCAAGGCCGCGCAGGCGCGCCGCGCCGTTCCCTTCGTCTATTTCCGCAATGGCAACGCCATTCGCGATGCGATCGGGAACTGACACCGTGAACGACATGGCCAACACGAAGCGCGGCATCCGCCCGCGCGATGCGGCAAGCCTCGTACTGATCGACGAGAGCGCCGGCGAACCGCGCATCCTGATGGGGCGGCGCCACTCGCGCATGAAATTCATCCCCGATGCTTTCGTCTTTCCGGGCGGCAAGCTCGACCAGGGCGACATCGGCGTGCGGCCTTCCTCCGATTTTGCCGCGGCGACGGCCGAAGCCGTTTCGCGCGCCGCCGCCTCGCGTTTGAAGGCGGAGGCGCTGGCCGCCGCCGCCATCCGCGAAACTTTCGAGGAGACGGGGCTCATCGTCGCCGAGCCCGGCGATGTCGGCGAGGTCGCGGGCAATGCCTGGGACCCGTTCCGCGAGCGCGGCCTGGCGCCCCGCCTCGACGTTCTCGATTTCGTCGCCCGCGCGATCACGCCCGCCTCGAGCCCGATCCGCTTTCATGCCCGTTTCTTTGCCGCGAATGCGCAGGCCGCGAGCGGCGACCTGAAAGGCAGTGGCGAACTGGAAGACCTTGGCTGGTACACGGTCTCGCAGGCGCTGAAACTGCCCGTGATCGACGTGACCGAATTCGTGCTCCACGAGATCGCCCGCCGCCACAAGGGCGAGCACCGCGCCCGCGCACCGCTCTACAGTTACCGGAACGACAAGCCCGTCGTGCGGGGCTGAGGCCTTCTCTCAATCCAGATGTGTCATTGCCGGGCTCGACCCGGCAATCCAGTAGCCGCGAAGCGGCGTCAATCTTCGCAAACAACTCACCTCGCAGACGTTTCATTCGCCGCACTGGATGCCCGGGTCAAGCCCGGGCATGACATTTTTTGAAGTTTGGTGTGCAGCTCGGGATGTATGGATTCGCCTGCCTTTTCCGGCCCATGACAAACCGTCAAAAACAGGCTATCGCCTGAGGCATGACCGAAAAGAGCCTCACCATGGTGGCCGATGCGCCGCTCACCGAAAGGGAGCGCAGGCGCAGCCTCGTCGCCGTCATCGCCTGCATATCCGTGGTCGGCATGGGGCTTGGCGTCTCGATTCCGCTGCTCGCGCTGATGATGGAGCGGAACGGTGTGCCCGCCTCCATCATCGGCCTCAACACCGCGATGCCCGCGCTCGCGACCTTCCTGCTCACGCCCTTCATCCCGGCATTGCTGCGCCGCATTCCGGCGATCCCGTTCCTGCTCGGCTGCATCGCGATCTCCGCCATCGCGATGCCCTCCTACTACTACTTCCCGAATATCTGGCTCTGGTTCTTCATCCGCTTCATGAACGGGGTGGCGCTGACCGGTCTTTTCGTCGTCTCGGAGTTCTGGGTGAACATGCTGGCCGACGACAAAAGCCGCGGGCGCCTGATCGGCATCTACGGCACTGTGCTTTCCTGCGGCTTCGCTTCCGGCCCGGTCCTCCTCTTCCTTGTCGGCACGCAAGGCATCGCGCCTTTCGCCGTCATCGGCGTGCTGATCCTTTCCGCATCCATACCGCTCGTCCTGTTCGGCCGCGGCCTCGCGCCGCGCATCACGGAGCGGCCGAGCCATGCCTTCGTGACCTTCCTCGTGGCCGCGCCTGCCGCCACGCTGGCGGGCTTCGTCTATGGCGCGACCGAAACCAACATCTTCAACATGCTGCCCGTCTATGGCGTGCGCATCGGCCTTACAGAACAGGCAGCCGCCTTCGTGCTGTCGCTCTTCGCGGCGGGCAACATCCTGCTGCAGATCCCGATCGGCATATGGTCGGACCGCACCGACCGCCGCCTTGTCCTGCTCTTCTGCGCGACCATCGGCCTTGCGGGCACGCTGGCGCTGCCCTTTGTCATGCAGTCGATCTGGCTTTTCGCACCGACGCTCTTCTTCTTCGGCGGCGTGGTGGTGGGCTTGTATACGGTGGGTCTGACGCTGCTCGGCGAGCGCTTCAAGGGCGCGAATCTCGCCGCTGCCAATGCCGCCTTCGTGATGATGTTCTCGCTCGGCGCGCTTGTCGGCCCGCCCATGGCCGGCACCGCCATGGACCTCTGGGACCCGCATGGCCTGATCGTCGCCATGGCAAGCCTTTGCGGGCTTTATGTGCTGGTGGCGGGCTGGCGCTACCTCACCGCGCCGCGAGCACTGCCCCCGACCGAATAGGAATTTGATCCTCTTTCCTCCACCCCGCTTGACTTCCGCCGCGACCTGAGTAGCCTGCGCGCAAATCCGCACATTCCCGGCCTCGCGCTGGATGGCGCACTCATGGCCACGTGGGCCCAAAGCCCGCGCAAACTCAAGGATTTCGCGATATGGCGAAGCCAGCA
>PNMC01000281.1 GCA_013823365.1 Parvibaculum sp.
ATCCAAGGATAATTCGCCGATCACGACATAGCGCTCGACCTCCTGCGGCGGCAGCACGCCCATGGCGACGAGAAGGCCGAGGGCGATGGGGAGATCGTAATGGCTGCCTTCCTTCGGCAGATCGGCGGGGGCGAGATTGACCGTGATGCGCTTGGCGGGGAGCCCGAGGCCGATCGCCTGCAGCGCGGCGCGGACCCGCTCGCGGCTTTCGGCCACCGCCTTGTCGCCAAGACCCACCACCGCAAAGCCGATGACGCCGCCCGCCATATGGACCTGGACATCGACCGGCCGCGCCTCGACGCCCTGAAACGCCACCGTCTCGACATGCGCGACCATTGGAGAGCCCCCGCCCGCTGATTACGGGAAAAGGCTAGCTGAAACCGGAATTACGTCAAGAACAATATGAGAACATAACGAATCCGTCGCCGGAACTGACTTCCGCAGGAAGGCGTTTCCCCTTCAAGGGCGGGGCAAAGCGAAAGGATTTGCCATGAAGACGATCACCGGAGCGGCGCTGTTCGCGGGCGCCTTGATGCTTGCGGCATGCGGCAACAGCGACAATATGGGCCCCGCCCAGCCGGCACCGGGCGTGATGGGATCAACCGCGACCCCTCATACGGGTGACATGCCGGCGAAGAATTCGCAGTCGCTGCCGATCGTGCGGCCGGAGTAAGCGGTCTCAGCGCCTGCGCGCGCCCTCCACCGCTTCCATGACGCGCAAGAGGTTGCCGCCCCAGAGTTTCACGACATCCTCTTCCGAATAACCGCGGCGGAGAAGCTCCGCCGTGACATTCCCCGTCTCGCCGGCATGGGACCAGCCTTCGATACCGCCGCCGCCCTGGAAGTCGGACGAGATGCCGACATGGTCGATGCCGATCAGCGCCACCGCATAATCGATATGGTCCACCAGCGTCGCAACGCTGGCGCGCGGGAATTCGGCATCGAGCAGGGCGATGCCTTCGAGATATTGCCGCTTGCGCTCACCCTCCATCGAGAAGACGTCATCGAGGCTTGTCACGCCGAGCGACTGGGCGAGGTCGCGCCGTCGCGCCCGTTTCTCGTCCGGCACCTCATGAAGATATTCATCGAAGGCGACGATCTGCACCACGCCGCCTTTCGCGGCGAGCGCCTTCAGCTCCTCATCCGTCAGATTACGCGGATGGTCGCGCCGCGCCGCGACGGATGAATGCGATGCAATGACCGGCACGCGCGAGGCCTCGATTGCCGCAAGCGTTGCCGCCCGCGAGGCGTGGGATACATCGACCATCATCCCGAGATCGTTCGCCCGGGCGATCATGGCGCGGCCGAGACCGGAAAGGCCACCATGCTCGCCGCCTTCCACGTTCGGCCTGTCGCCGAAGCGTTCCTGCGGCAAGGCGCTGTCGGCAAGATCGTTATGGCCGTTATGGACGAGACCGAGATAGCGCGCGCCGAGATCGTAGTAGAAATCGAGGAGACCCGGCTCCCCGGCGAGCGAATAGCCGTTCTCGATGCCGATCAGCGCGATGAGCTTTCCCTCCTCATGGAGGCGGCGCACATCGGCCGCCGTGAGCGCAAGGCCGATCTCATCCTTGTACTGAATATCCGTCACACGGCGGATGGCGGCGAATCTCCGCAGGGCCTCGGAAGCGGCTTCCGCATAGCCAACCGCGTTCCGCTCCGTCTGGCCGACATAGACGATGAAGAAGGCGGCATCCATGCCCCCTTCCCTCATGCGCGGGAAATCGACCTGAATGGGCCATTCGCCGCGCAAGGCAGGGTCGTAAGGGGCGGTGCCGAAAAAGCCCGGAATATCGACATGGGTGTCGATCACGATGGCGCGGCGGTGGATTTCCTCCGCGCGCTCCTCGGCGGTGGGCGGGGGCGGAGCGGGGGTGAAGGAGGGGCGCAGCGTCCAGAGCGCGGCAAGGAAAATAAGGATGCCGACAGCAACGATGCCCCATCTCAGCCTGTTCATCCGCATGCCGCCTCCCCTTGCCCTCATCGCTCCGCTTTTCCCGAATCGTAGCCGCAAACGGCGCACGCGCAACTGCCGCGATCACATATGCGGCGGAAAGTGGGTTTCTTCGGGACCGTTCATGCGCGCGGGGAACGGCTTGCGGCGCGGTTCGTTTTCATGCCGGTTGGGGGGATGACGGAAAGGAACACCGGCATGATCCGCAACCGATTGACCCCCTGGCTCGTTCTCCCCGCAATTGCACTCGGCTCGCTCACGCTTGCGGCCTGCGGCAGCGACGACACGCAGACCGTGACGAAACGCACGGTGATCGAGGAGCAGCCGCAGACCGTCCGCACGGAAACGACGACGACCACGGTCCAGGAAGACTGAGGCCATGCGGCGCTGGCTAAGGGTCAGCGCCGCGCCTCTATCGCATCCCAGACGAGGCCGGCGAGATTGGCATTGTCGAAACGGTCGATTTCCTGGATGCCGGTCGGCGAGGTCACATTGATCTCGGTGAGATAATCGCCGATCACGTCGATGCCGACAAAGATCAGCCCGCGCGCCTTGAGCTCGGGGCCGATCATGTCGCAGATTTCCTGCTCGCGCTTCGTCAGCGACCATTTCTCGGGCCGCCCGCCGACATGCATGTTGGAGCGTGCTTCGCCCTCCGCAGGCACGCGGTTGATCGCGCCGACGGGCTTGCCGTCCACCAGAATGATGCGCTTGTCGCCCTGGCGGACCTCGGGCAGATATTTCTGCACGATGACGGGCTCGTGGTTCATCTGGCCGAACATTTCAAGAAGCGAGTTCAGGTTCTCGTCGCCCTCGCGAATGCGGAAGACGCCCATGCCGCCATTGCCGAAAAGCGGCTTCACGATGATGTCGCCGAATTCCTTGCGGAAAGAGCGGATCTCCTGCGGGTCGCGGCTGATCAGCGTCGGGGGCAGAAGGCCCTTGAAGCGGACGGCGAAAAGTTTTTCCGGCGC
>PNMC01000282.1 GCA_013823365.1 Parvibaculum sp.
ACTTCTACTCTATCTGCCCCGGCAGCCCCCCGGGTCAAGCGATCTGATGCCGCGGCCTCATTAATTCCACTCACGCGGCCTCGATCCGGCGGGTGAGATCCTCGATCCGGCGCGCCACGTCATCGAGCACATCGGCAAGGGAATCCTCGGCCTGCCGGGTCCGTTCCGCGGCCGAACTGCGCTGGGAGGACAGGCTTTCGAGCTCCTGCTCCAGAAGCTTCATTTTCTGCAGCGCCTCTGAGAGTTCGTCCGCAATGAGGAGGCCTGCCATCAGCAGGAGCCGCGCATCCCCCACCTGCCCCACTTCCTGGGCAAGGCTTGTGACGTGCTTGTTGATATAGCCCGCGAGTTCCCGGACGTGGTTCTCCTCGCCGTCGCCACAGGCAACGGAGTAGGAGCGATCGTTTATCGAAACCTTGACCTGTCCCATGGGGTCAGCCCTCCGCCAGTACGTCGCGGATGCCCTCGATGGCATCGGCAAGCGTTTCGGAAGCCCGCTCGTTGAGCTCGTTGAGGCGCCTCGCCTCCGATTTCAGCTGATCGAGTTCCTCGGCGAGCCCGGCCCGGTCCTCCTTCAGCGTCTCGACCTCTTCCTGCAGCCGCTTCGCCGTCTGGGCGCGCAGCACCTGCCGGTTGATGCCGGCCTCCAGCTTGTCCAGCGCGCCGGTGAAACGGCCCATCGCCGAATCGAGTTTGCTCATGCCTTGTCCGGGCTCCTTCAGGCCGGCCAAGGGCCGGCGGGTCACTGCCGCCAAGATAGGCAGGGCGGCGAAACAAGGTCAACGCCGGGCGCGGAGCCGCCCTCCCGCATCGCCATGCCGCGCCTCGCATTTTCGCGAGCCGATATGCGCAAAACCGGCGCCGGAGCGGGGATTCCGCCATTGACTCCCGGGGGTCCCGTGGTCATTGTGGCGCCGCTCTCGGGAGGGCCCGATTTGAGCCTTGATGAGGCGCCCTGCCTCGGTGCGGAAAGCCGCTAGCGCCTGCCCGCCCAGCGCCCCATCCGGGCATTAGAGTGACACATGACGCCAACTGAAAAATCCGCCATCGCCGAGAAGGCAAAACCCGCATCCGGCGCCTCGCATGACGCCATGGCCAACGCGATCCGCGCGCTGGCGATGGACGCCGTGCAAAAGGCCAATTCCGGCCATCCCGGCATGCCGATGGGCGCGGCCGACATCGCGACCGTCCTTTTCACCCGCTTCCTGAAGATCGACCCCCGCGACCCGAATTGGCCCGACCGTGACCGTTTCGTGCTCTCCGCCGGCCACGGCTCGATGCTGCTCTACGCGCTGAACTACCTCCTCGGCTATGAGGACATGACGATCGAGCAGATCAGGAATTTCCGCCAGCTCGGCTCGATCACCGCCGGTCACCCGGAATATGGCCATGCGGCGGGCGTCGAGACGACGACGGGCCCGCTCGGCCAGGGCATTTCGACCGCTGTCGGCATGGCGCTTGCCGAGCGCATGATGGCCGCCCGCTTCGGCGAAGACATGGTCGACCACTACACCTATGTGCTCGCCTCCGATGGCGACCTCATGGAAGGCGTGAGCCATGAGGCGATCGGCCTTGCGGGGCATCTGAAGCTCTCCAAGCTCATCGTTCTCTATGATGACAACGAAATCACCATCGACGGCGCGCTCTCGCTGTCGGAATCGGGCGACGCGCTGAAGCGTTTCGAGGCCGCGGGCTGGAACGCCATGCGGATCGACGGCCACAATGCGGACGAGATCGCCGCCGCCATCGAAAAGGCACAGAAGTCGGACAAGCCGACCCTCATCGCCTGCCGGACGGTCATCGGCTATGGCTCGCCCAACAAGGCGGGCAAGTCCTCCTCGCATGGCTCGCCGCTCGGCGACGACGAGATCAAGCTCGCCCGCGAGAAGCTTGGCTGGTCTGCGGAACCTTTCACGGTGCCGAGCGAAACGCTCGATGCCTGGCGGATCGCCGGGCTTCGTCATGCCAAGACCCGCAAGGCCTGGGAGGAGCGCCTCGCCGCACTTCCCGCCGACAAGCGGAGCGAATTCACCCGCCGCATCGCGGGCGATCTGCCTTCGGGCCTCACCAAGGCGATTGCCGAGTTCAAGCAGAAGCTCGTGGCGGACAAGCCGAAATGGGCGACGCGCAAATCCTCCGAAGAGGCGCTGAACGTCATCAACGCTGCGCTGCCGGAGACGGTAGGCGGCTCGGCGGACCTCACCGGCTCGAACAATACCCGCTCGAAAGAACAGAAGGCCGTCACGGCCGATGATTTCTCGGGTTCCTTCATCCATTACGGCATCCGCGAGCACGGCATGGCCGCGGCGATGAACGGCATCGCTCTCCACAAAGGCTTCATCCCCTATTCGGGCACGTTCCTCGTCTTCACCGATTACTGCCGCCCCGCGATCCGCCTTTCGGCACTGATGGGCCAGCGCGTGATCCATGTGATGACGCATGACTCCATCGGCCTCGGCGAAGACGGACCGACCCACCAGCCGGTCGAACATCTGGCGAGCCTGCGGGCCATGCCGAACCTCAACGTGTTCCGCCCGGCAGACGCCGTCGAAACGCTCGAATGCTGGCAACTCGCGCTCGAAGCGAAGGGCACCCCTTCGGTTCTCGCCCTGTCGCGCCAGAACCTGCCCGCCGTCCGCACCGAAAATTCGGACAAGAACCTCTGCGCCCGGGGCGCCTACGAGCTGTCCCCTGCTTCGGCAAAGGCGGAAGTCTCCTTGCTCGCGACGGGTTCCGAAGTCGAGATCGCACTCGCCGCGCAAAAAATCCTCGAAAAGGACGGGATCCCCACGCGCGTCGTTTCCATGCCCTGCCTCGAACTCTTCGAACAGCAGTCGCGCGAATTCCGTGAAGACATGCTGGGCCAGGGTACCGTCCGCATCGCCATCGAAGCCGCTGTCCGCTACGGCTGGGACCGCTATGTCGG
>PNMC01000283.1 GCA_013823365.1 Parvibaculum sp.
AACGAGAATCGCCTGACCTTCATGGACGCAGGCGCTGATGGGCGGCAGCGCACCTTCATCGAGGCCCGTGAGTTCGCAGAGGCAGCGCGCCTCGCGCGCACCGAGGAAGCCTGCGCGCTCCAGCCCCACTTCGACGAAGGCGGCCTGCATGCCGGGCAGCACGCGCTGCACACGGCCGAGAAAGATGTTGCCGATAAGCGAATGGCCGGCGCGGCCCGTCTTCGCCTTCAGGTCGTCTTCCATGGTCCGTTCAAGGAACAGTTCCACGGGACGCCCGTTCTCGACGATGGCCACCCGCGTTTCGCCGGGACCGACATTGATCAGCACTTCTTCGGACATAAAACCCCTGGTCCGCCTCCGCCGCGCCCCCACGCAGACGGATACGCCCTTTTCACCCTCGATCGCTCCGGATCATCCTGTTGAAGGCCGATCCTAACACTGTTGTAAGCGGGGATACCAGACGAAGAAAGTGCAGGATTTCCGCGGCCGGCACCCTTTCGGGTATTGCCGGGGCGGGTTCCCTTCAAGCGACTTTCGCATCCAGCCGTTGCGACTTGACCGAGGACATAGCGTCTGGAGCAAGCCAGCGCGACAGCGCGCGCCGGGCCCAGGCGGCGCCATGCGCCTCCAGCCGCCGTTCAGCCTGTGCGCGGGAGAGCGGCAGATCGCCGCGATAGATGTAGATCATGTCTCGCAGGCTGGACGTCAGATAGAGGTCGACATCGAAACCCGGTTCCTCGAGACACATTTCGGCGCGGCCGTTCTCATGGACGAACCACCAGTCGCGCCGCTGACGCGGCTGATCGGTGAGGGTGAGCTGCACGACGCAACGCCGGTCGCCAAAGGCACTTGCATCGACATGAGTTTCGAGCCCCCAGAGCAGGACGGTGACATCCATCTCGTGCTTTGCAAGCTCGCGGCGCGACCATTTCTGCCCCCATATGCCGAGCGCCTCGACGATGGGGACGAATTCCTCGCCGGCCGGCGTCAGGTGATAGGTCCAGATTCTTCCGTTTTCGGAGCGCCGCCGCTCGATGACCCCTTCGACTTCAAGTTCCTTCAGCCGGCGCGAGAGAAGCGTGGGCGATGCCAGCGGCACGCCGCGGCGCAACTGGGAGAACCGTGTCGCGCCAAAGGAAAGGTCGCGAATGATGAGCGCCGTCCAGCGCTCGCAAAAAAGCTCCGCCGCCTTGGCGACGGGACAGAACTGGCCATAGGTCCGCATGGAGCCCTCCTTTGTTGGGCCGAAGCGTAGGAAAACCGCCAAGCCGCCACTAGTACATTCAATGGACTATTCCGGCCCGCCACACGAGCGAATGATGCGACCGCCGCCGGACAGGACCGGCTGCGAAGAAGCGCGGAGACACGCGCACCGGACCCGTCACAGAAAGAGACCCCAGCATGAACCTCAACACTCTACTCAACCGCCCGAAGGCTGAAAATCCGGACCTTGCCGCCCTCAAATCGCGCCAGCAGGGCGCCTGGTCGTCCGGCGACTACGCCGTGGTCGGCACGACGCTGCAGATCGTCGGCGAAAGCCTCTGCGAATCCCTCGACATCCGTCCGGGCGCGAAGGTGCTCGACGTCGCCGCAGGAAACGGCAATGCGTCGCTCGCCGCTGCGCGGCGCTGGTGCGACGTGACCTCGACGGACTATGTGCCGTCATTGCTCGAGCGCGGCCGCGAACGCGCCGCGGCCGAGCGGCTGCCCATGTCGTTCCAGGAAGCGGATGCGGAAGACCTTCCCTTCGAGAACGCCAGTTTCGACGCGGTGGTCTCGACATTCGGCGTGATGTTCGCGCCGGACCACGACAAGTCCGCGGCGGAAATGATCCGCGTCTGCCGGACGGGCGGTAAGATCGGCCTTGCCAACTGGACGCCGGAGGGCTTCATCGGCCAGCTCTTCAAGACCATCGGCAAGCATCTGCCGCCTCCGGCGGGCGCGAAATCGCCGGCGCTATGGGGCACGCGCGACCATATCGATGCGCTGTTCTCGGCGGATGCGGCGAAGGTCGACATCGAAGCGCGCAACTTCGTGTTCCGCTACCGCTCCACAGCACATTGGCTCGAGGTCTTCAGATTGTGGTACGGGCCGGTGCTGAAAGCCTTTGCGGCGCTTGAGCCGGAGGCGCAGGCCGCGCTTGCCGACGATCTGACGGCGCTTGCCGAGCGGTTCAACCGGTCGGGCGACAGCACCATGATCGTTCCGAGCGAATATCTCGAAATCGTCGTGACAAGACGATAGACGAAGAGCGCGCCCCGGCCCCCTGCGCCGGGGCGGCACTTCACGCGAGCCGATACCCCGCGCCTGCGAGAAGCTGGCCCACCTCATAGAGGGGCAAGCCCACGACGGCGGAGTGGGAGCCTGACAGCGCGCGGACGAAAAGCGCGGCGCGGCCCTGAATGGCGTAGCCGCCCGCCTTGCCCTGCCATTCGCCGCTTGCGAGATAGGCGGCGATTTCCCCGTCCGACAGGCGCTTGAAGGTGACGCGGGTTTCGCTGACGCGCGACATGGTACGGCTGGGCGCCACGAGGTGAACGGCGGTGTAGACGCGATGCGCGCGGCCCGAGAGAAGCGCGAGGCAGGCGCGGGCCTCCGCTTCCGTTTCCGTTTTCGGCAGGATGCGGCGGCCGCAGGCGACCACCGTATCGGCACCAAGCACCAGCGCTTCGGGGTGCGACGCGGCGACGGCCTCCGACTTTTCGCGGGCGAGGCGCGCGGCATGAAGGCGCGGGAGCTCGCCCTTGAGCGGCGTTTCGTCGAGATGGGCGGCTATGACCTCGTCCGGCTCTACGCCGATCTGGCGGAGCAGGGACAGCCGGCGCGGCGAGGCGCTGGCGAGGATGAGGCGGGGATGAGCGCCCTTTACCGGCACCGGGGCGTCACTTGAACCGGTAGGTGATCCGGCCCTTTGTCAGGTCG
>PNMC01000284.1 GCA_013823365.1 Parvibaculum sp.
CTTTCCGTGCAGCATGTGCTGGAAGCAGGCTTCAAGGGCTTCTGCGGTCGGGGTGTGAAGGTGAATGGTGCGGGCCGCACCGATGCCGGCGTCCATGCGCTCGGCCAGGTCGCCCATGTCGATCTCGAAAAGCAAGTCGCCTGCGACACGCTGCGCGATGCCGTGAATGCGCATATGCGGCCCCATCCCGTCGCCATCGTCGAGGCGGAGGAAGTGCCGGACACATTCGAGGCGCGCTTCTCCGCCATTCGCCGCCACTACATGTACCGCATCGTCAATCGCCGCGCGCCGCTGACGCTCGATCGCGGACAGGCCTGGCTCGTCAACCGCCCGCTCGATGCCGATGCCATGCATGCCGCCGCGCAGGCGCTTGTCGGCAAACATGATTTCACGACCTTCCGCTCCGTCCAGTGTCAGGCGAAATCGCCGGTAAAGACGGTGGATGAAATTTCCGTCGCCCGTTATGCGGAGGAAATCGAGATCACCTGCCGCGCGCGGAGCTTCCTCCACAATCAGGTACGCTCCTTCGTCGGCACGCTGAAACAGGTGGGCGAGGGCAAATGGACGAAGCGCGACATCGAAAAGGCGCTCGCCGCAAAAGACCGCGCCGCCTGCGGCCCCGTCGCCCCGCCGGACGGGCTCTATCTGCTGCAGGTTGATTACGAGTGATTGGCGTTTTGCCTCAAAATAAAGAATAAAAAGCGTCATTGCCGGGCTTGACCCGGCAATCCAGTGCGGCAGGTGCAGAATGCGCGGCCCTTGGATGCCCGGATTAAATCCGGGCATGACGGCACTGGTTTGGGCGGGTACATCGCCTCAACCCGGCATGATGTCCACGAGTTCGACATCCTTCGTGGCGATCTCCTCGCCGAAGAAAATCCCGCCCACCCGCGCAAAGCGCTCCGTGCTGTCGGTCGCAAGAAAGCGCGTCTTGCCTTTGCCCCTCCGCTTGGCGGCGAGGCCCCGCTCGGCAAGCGCCTCCGTCACCGCCTTCGCTGTCGTCGCCGCCGAGTCGACGAGCTTCACTTGCTTGCCGACGACCTTCGCGATGGTGCGTGCGAGCACGGGAAAATGCGTGCAGCCAAGCACCAGCGTGTCGGGCGCGTTCCGCCCCTTGAAGAGCGGCGCGAGATAGCGTTTCGCTGCAGCCTCCGCCACATCGCCTTTCACCCAGCCTTCTTCGGCAAGCGTCACGAACAATCCGCATGGCGCTTGCGTCACTTCCGCTTCCGGCATCGCCGCATGGATCGCGCGCATATAGGCGCCGCCCTTCACGGTTGCTTCGGTGGCGATGACGCCGATGCGCCCCGTCTTTGTTGCGCGCGTACCCGCTTTCGCGCCGGGTTCGATCACGCCGATCACGGGAATGGGCGCCAGCGCCTGCTTCAGCGGTTCGAGTGCAACGGCGGATGCGGTGTTGCAGGCGATCACCACCATCTTCACATCATGGCCGAGCAGATGCTTCGTCGCCTGCGTCGCATAGGCGGTCACGGTCTCCGCGCTCTTCGTGCCATAGGGCAGCCGCGCCGTGTCGCCGAGATAGACAAGGTCTTCATGCGGCAGCGCCGCGCGCAGCGCTTTCAGCACCGTGATGCCGCCGATCCCGCTGTCGAACACGCCGATAGGGCGCTCGTCGCTCATCCGGCGGCGCCTCCGGTGGGGATCAGCAGGAAGCCGAAAATCTGGTCGATGGAAAAACTGAGAAGCGCTGCGAAAAGCACGATGGCGATGGCGCGCCCGCCTTCCGCGCCAAGCACGTCCCGCGCGATCCGCCAGTGATAGAGAAAGAGCACCACAAGCGACGGCAACATGAAGAAGATCGCAGCCTCGCCGCCATAGAGCCCGAGCGAATAAGGCACGAGCGCCGCCGCAAAAACGAGATTGGTGAAAAGCATTCCCCAGTTGAAGGTGATGACATAGGGGAGATAGGCGTGGCCCAAGCCGAGCGCGCGCGAAATGCGCGACATGGCATAGAGGAAGGCCGCCCAGAAAACGATGCTGCCGAGCATCTCTGCCGTAACAAACGGCCCGAAGGGGATAGCGAAGGGGAAATTCTCGTTCTCCATGGCAAGCCGCCAGGCCGCCGTGGAGGAGAAGAAGAGAATGGGGAGCGAAAGCAGGAGGCCGGTAAAGCTCCTGAGCGCACCTGCCTGCGAGAGATCGAAGCAGCCGCGCGCCCGCTCGTCGCCGATGAGAAGATAGAAGGCGCCGGTCATCGAGCGGATGAGTTCGTTTCCGTTCACGTCGCCATCCCGCCGAAATAACCGCGCAATATCTCTTCATAGATATCGGCAAGCCGCGCGATGTCGGAAACGCCGGCATTCTCGTCCGCCTTGTGCATCGTGGCGTTCGGCAGGCCGAATTCCACCACCGGCGCATAGGCGCGAATGAAGCGCGCATCCGATGTGCCGCCCGTCGTCGAAAGCTCGGGCGCAATCCCCGTTACCTTCTCGATCGAGCGGGCGATGAGCGCGGAGAAGTCGCCGGGCGGGGTGAGGAAAGCCTCGCCGCTCGTCACCGTCTTCAGCGTGTAGCTGCCCCCCGTCTCCGCCGTCACCGCGTCGCAGACCGCGCGCATCCATGTGTCGAGCGAGGCGCCGGTGTGAAGATCGTTGAAGCGGATGTTGAAGACCGCCCGCGCACTCCCCGGAATGACATTCGTCGCCTGGTTGCCCACATCGACGGAGGTGATCTCGAGATTGGACGGCTGGAAATGATCCGTGCCTTCATCGAGCACATGAGCGTCGAGCCGCCGCAGCATTTCAAGAAGTCTCGGCACCGGATTGTCGGCAAGATGCGGATAGGCGACATGACCTTGGCAGCCCGTCACCGTCAGCCAGCCATTGATGCTGCCGCGCCGTCCGATCTTCGCCATGTCGCCAAGGCGCTCCACGCTGGTCGGTT
>PNMC01000285.1 GCA_013823365.1 Parvibaculum sp.
TCGCCGCTTCCTTCGCGATGCGCTCCTGCTGCGAGAGATAGGTACGCGCGCCCTCTCCCGTCAGCGCCTCGATGCGGCGGATGCCGGAGGCGACCGCGCTCTCGCTCACGATCTTGAAGATCGCGATGTCGCCCACGCGGCGCACATGCGTGCCGCCGCAGAGTTCCACCGAATAGGTATGGTTCTCTTTCTCGTCGTCCACACCCATGGCAAGCACGCGCACTTCTTCGCCATATTTCTCGCCGAACAGGGCCAGCGCACCGGCGGAAATCGCATCCTCCGGCGTCATCAGCCGCGTCGAAACTTCCGTGTTCTGACGAATGATGCGGTTCACGATCGCTTCGACCTCGCCGATCTCTTCCGCCGTCATCGGCTTCGGATGGCTGAAGTCGAAGCGAAGCCGCTCCGGCCCGACCATCGAGCCCTTCTGCGTGACATGGGGGCCGAGTACGCGGCGCAGCGCCTCATGCACGAGATGCGTCGCCGAATGGTTCGCCCGCGTCGCATCGCGCAAGGCCTTGTCGACCCGCATTTCCACCACATCGCCGACTTTCAGCCGGCCGCGCACAAGCTTGCCGATCTGCACATGCATATCGCCGAGCTTCTTCAGCGTATCGAGCACCGGGAACTCGGCCCCGCCCGCGGAAAAGATGATCCCGCTGTCGCCGATCTGGCCGCCCGACTCGCCATAGAAAGGCGTCTGGTTGGTGATGAGCGCGGCTTCCTGCCCTTCCGAAATCTCCTCGACGGGATTGCCGTCGACGAGCAGCGCGACGATCTTGCCCTCGGCCGTCTCGCTCTCATAACCGAGGAACTCGGTCGCGCCGTGCTTTTCGCGCAGTTCGAACCAGACCGCCTCCGTCGCTTTCTCGCCCGAGCCGGACCAGGCGGCGCGCGCATCCTGCCGCTGTTTCGCCATGGCGGCATCGAAGCCCGCCTGATCGACGCTGAGGCCTCGCGAGCGCAGCGCATCCTGCGTGAGGTCGAGCGGAAAGCCATAGGTGTCGTAAAGCTTGAAGGCGACCTCACCGGGCAGCACGCCCTTGCCGCCGATCTTCTCGACCTCGTCGTCGAGGAGCTTCAGCCCCCGCGTCAGCGTCTCGCGGAAGCGCGTTTCCTCGAGCTTCAGCGTTTCGGTGACGAGCGCCTCGGCGCGGCGGAGTTCCGGATAGGCATCGCCCATCTGGCGCACCAGCGCCGGCACGAGACGATGCATCAGCGGCTCGGCGACGCCCACAAGCTGCGCATGGCGCATCGCGCGCCGCATGATCCGGCGGAGCACATAGCCCCGGCCCTCATTGGACGGCATCACGCCATCGGCGATAAGGAAGGAGGACGAACGCAGATGATCCGCGATCACCCGGTGGCTCACCGCATGGGGCCCGTCCGGATCGCTCTTCGAGGCATCGGCCGATGCGACGATCAGCGCCCGCATGAGGTCGGTCGCGTAATTGTCATGCGTGCCCTGCAGCACGGCGGCAATGCGCTCGAGCCCCATGCCGGTATCGATCGAGGGCCTCGGCAGGTCCGTGCGCGTGCCGTCTGCATGCTGCTCATACTGCATGAAGACGAGGTTCCAGATTTCGATGAAGCGGTCGCCATCCTGATCGGGGCTGCCGGGCGGGCCGCCGGGGATCTTGTCGCCATGATCGAAGAAGATTTCCGAGCAGGGCCCGCAGGGGCCCGTATCGCCCATCGACCAGAAATTATCCGAGGTCGGGATGCGGATGATCTTCGAATCGGGAAGGCCGGCGATCTTCTTCCAGAGACCGAAAGCCTCGTCGTCCTCGGCATAGACCGTCGCGAGCAGCCGCTCCTTCGGAATGCCGAATTCCTTGGTGATCAGCGTCCAGGCGAACTCGATCGCCTCGGGTTTGAAATAATCGCCGAAGGAGAAGTTCCCGAGCATCTCGAAGAAAGTGTGATGGCGCGCCGTATAGCCCACATTGTCGAGGTCGTTATGCTTGCCGCCCGCGCGCACGCATTTCTGCGCGCTCGCCGCCCGCACATAGGGCCGCGTCTCCTGCCCGGTGAAGACATTCTTGAACGGCACCATGCCGGCATTGGTGAAAAGCAGCGTCGGATCGTTGTTCGGCACAAGCGGCCCCGAAGGCACGGCCTCATGGCCCTGCGACCGGAAATAGTCCAGAAACTTGCGTCTTATTTCGTTGAGGCCGTCCATCGCTGCACTCGTCGTTCAAACCGGGTCCGGCCCCGGCAGGGGCCGCAGGAGACGGCGGGCCAAGGCCTTCCGCCCCTTTTTCCAATGAATATAAGGTGCCCGCTTTTACCTGTCGCCCGGTCCACTGTCCAGAAAGCCGCCGGGGCGCGTCCGGTTCCCTGGAAAGGTCCGGTCCCGGGAGAGGTGGTCCCTCTCTCATGTAAAAACGGCGCCGGAGGGTACCCGGCGCCGTCTTGTGCCCGGCCGGACGGCCGGAGCTAGAGAAACTTGTGCCGCCTTGCCCCGCGGGGATCAGGCGCTCGCCTCCATATCGCCGTCCTCGACCTCGTCGGGGCTGACCTCATCCAGGATCTTCTCGGCGATGAGACCGGCATTCTGGCGGATCGCGGTCTCGATTTCGGCGGCCATGTCCGGGTTCTCGCGCAGGAACTGCTTGGCGTTCTCGCGCCCCTGCCCGATCCGCTGGCTGTTATAGGAAAACCAGGAGCCCGATTTCTCGACGATGCCGGCCTTGACGCCAAGATCGACGAGCTCGCCCATCTTGGAGATGCCCTCGCCATACATGATGTCGAACTCGACCTGCTTGAAGGGCGGCGCCACCTTGTTCTTCACGACCTTGACGCGTGTCTGGTTGCCGACCACCTCGTCGCGCTCCTTGATCGCGCCGATGCGGCGGATATCGAGGCGGACCGAGGCATAGAATTTCAGCGCATTG
>PNMC01000286.1 GCA_013823365.1 Parvibaculum sp.
CCAAGCGCAGCATCTCCAACACCTATTCGATCGGGAGGGACTTCGAGCGCCTGAGCGCGGGCGCGGAACATCTTGCGCGCGAACATGGACTCTGGCGCGAAGGGACGCCGTTCGATTTCGCGGATGTGTTTGCGAACCGGAACCGCTCGGCGCTTGCAAGCGGGCATCAGCGCTGGTGCCGGACGACGGCGCTGCTCGATGCGCGCCGCGGTGGGCATGGCGCCGCCGACATGATGGCGTTCCTGCGGGACCACGGGGCGCAGGCGGCGCGGCAGGCGGACTGGCGGCCGGACGGGATACTCGGCGGGGCGGTGTCGGCGCATGCGACCTATGGGCCGGTCCGCCGTTTCGGCCAGACGACCGCCTCCTGGGTGGCGGAGACGGATGGCGCCCGCATGGTGCATTGGCTGACCGCGACGGCGGCGCCCGATACGGGGATTTTCAAGCCTGTCTTTTTCGGGCCGGGCTGGGAAAAGGCGGGGCTTCCCGATTTCGGGCCGGCGCCGGACGACATCTATAATGTGCGGACGCGGTGGTGGCGGCATGAGCGGCTCCACCGGGCGGTGCTCGGCAATTATCCGGAGCGGCTTGCGGCTTTCGCGGGCGAGCGGGACCGGCTGGAGACGGGTTTCATCGAGCGGGTGGAAGCGCTTCTCAGGCGGGGCGGGAGCGCCGATGAGGCTGCCGCCCTTTCCCGCGCGATCTGGCAGGAGGCCGACCGGGCGGAGGAACGCTGGCTCCGCCTCGTGAGGGCCGTGCCCGAGAACCCCGCCTACCGGCCCTCCGGCCCGATGGCGGCGCATTGGGGCGGGCTTGCAAGGCAGGCGCGGTTTCCGGGGTAAAGGAAAGGATCAAGGATTGGCACGCAGAGGCGCAGAGCCGCAGAGAAGGAGAGGAGAAAGGCAGAGAGGAATTGATTGCGCCTGCGGCGCGAAGACTCTTCCGGCGCGCAGCGCCAGCCCTCTTCCCTTTTCCTCTGCGGCTCTGCGCCTCTGCGTGACCACCCTTTCCAGGTCCCGAAAAGACGGGACGCCCGCGCATCCAGCCCCGTTTGGTTAACGATTTCGCAAGACGCGGGCCCTTAAGGTGAAGATCGAGTGAACTTCAGCTTGCGCCGTCTCGGGGCGCCTTCGGGGGCATGCGACCATGCGGGAACTTCTGGATTTGAGCCGTTCGGGCCGGCAGGCTGCCGCGACCTTGCTCTATCTCCTGCCCTCCGCCGGCCTTGCCTATGGGCTTATCCAGTTCATCGGCTTCGCGCCGGAGCTTGCCGTGCTGACCGGCCTCATCGCCGCCATACTCGGCGCGGAAGCCCATGCCGCGATCAATCGTACGATCGAGCGCAAGCAAGTGCGCAAGGAACTCCAGGAACTGACGAGCCTTGCCGCCGGCCTTTCGCGCGATCTCGACGATGCGGCGGACAAGATCATCGAACTGGAAGACCGCATCGAGCGGGAAACGGAAGAGCGCATGGAGCGCATCTTCTCGGAAATCCGCGTGGTGGAAGGTCTCGTCAAGCGGCTTGCGGATGCGCGCGGTTTCGGCGCGGCTTCGGCGCCCATCGAGGCATCGGCGCCTGTGGCCGCGCCCGCGCCGGAAGAGACAATTACGGCCGAGACCGTGGCGCCGCCGCCCGTACCCGAAAAGCGGCTCGAGGACATGAATGACGAAGAGCTGCTCGAAACGATCCGCCATTCGCTGGAGACGAACCGCGTCGACCTCTATCTGCAGCCGGTGGTGAACCTGCCGCAGCGAAAGATCATGTATTACGAGGGGCTTTCGCGGCTCCGCACGGAGAAGGGCGAGATCATCCTGCCACGCGACTATATGCGCGTGGCCGAGCCTGCCGGCATGATGCCGACGGTGGACAATATCCTGCTCTTCCGCTGCATCCAGGTGGTGCGCAAGCTTGCCCAGCGGAACAGCAAGGCCGGCGTGTTCTGCAACATCTCCGCCTTCTCGCTGCTGGATGAGGATTTCTTCCCGCAATTCGTCGAATACATGCAGCACAATACCGATCTCGCGCAGCATCTCATTTTCGAGTTCAGCCAGGCGACCGTGAACGGCGCCGGGCCGGTGGAACAGGCGAGCCTCGATGCGCTGGCCGCGCTCGGCTTCCGCTTCTCGATGGACCAGGTGACAGACCTCCGGCTTAACCCGGCGGCGCTGCACGACCGCAACTTCCGCTTCATCAAGGTCTCGTCCGCGACCATGCTCGAAGGCACGCATTCGGCGGGCGATATTCACGCCGCCGATCTCAAGGAACTTCTCAAGCGCAACGGCATCCAGCTCATCGTCGACAAGATCGAGCAGGAGCGCGAAGTGGTGGACGTGCTCGAATTCAATGTCGATCTCGGCCAGGGCTTCCTGTTCGGCGAGCCGCGGCCGGTGCGCGACAGCGTGCTGAAGGAAGCGCCCGCGAAGGCGCCGGAGATGCCGCTCGCGGCGGATTGAGGCCTCTCAAGCAAACCCTGCTTTTGCTCCTCCTTGCCTCCCCTCGCGGGGAGGCCGGATCGCGCCTCGCGATCCGGGTGGGGGGCGCGGCCTCTAAAACTTCTTCCATTCTCGAGGGCAGGCTCTGCCCCCCACCCGAAAATTCGCTCCGCAAATTTTCGACCTCCCCGCGAGGGGGAGGTTAAGGCTTCCAATATCCACTTCCCTGTCTCGGTTGACAGGGGTGGCCCCCCGGCTATCTTGCCCCGGCCTATCACGCCCCCCGCAGGAGAGCCTTCCCATGAGCTTTGCCGACCTCAAGCCCGTCATCGAACGCGCTTTCGAGAACCGCAACGAGATCAACGCCCAGACGAAGGGCGAGGTGCGGGACGCCGTGAACGAGGCGCTGCAGGCGCTCGACAGCGGCAAGGCGCGGGTGGCGGAGAAGTTTCAGGGC
>PNMC01000287.1 GCA_013823365.1 Parvibaculum sp.
GAATTCCGACAGCGTGTCGCTGAAATCGGGCGCTGAAAACATGATCGCGCAGGCGCTCGACACCTATGGCGCGCTGCATTCGATCATCAGCCCGGCGGGGATTCTCCGCGACGGCATGTTCCACAAGATGCCGGACGAGGACTGGGACGCCGTTCTCGAAGTGCACCTCAAGGGCAGCTACAACATCACGCGCGCGGCGATCAATCATTTCCGCGAGAAGGAAGAAGGCAATTTCGTCCTCTTCACCTCGACGAGCGGCCTCATCGGCAATATCGGCCAGGCGAACTACGCGGCCGCCAAGATGGGCATTGCCGGCCTCTCGCGCATCATCGCGATGGAAGGGGCGGCGAAGAATGTCCGCTCCAACATCATCGCGCCTTTCGCCTGGACGCGCATGATCGCGACCATTCCGGTGAAGGACGAAGCGTCGGCGAAGCGCGTGGAGCGCATGAAGAATGCGATGCGGGCCGAACAGGTCGGCAATTTCGCCGTTGCGCTTGCCTCGCCCGGCTGCACGGCGAACGGGCAGATCTTCGCGGTGCGCGGCAATGAGCTCGTGCTGTTCTCGCAGCCGCGGCCCGTCAAGTCCGTCGCGCGGATCGACGGCTGGACACCGGAAACGATCCTCTCCCATGCCTTCCCGGCAATGGAAGGCGGATATACCGATCTCGGCGCGACCGCGGCGGTGTTTACGTGGGAGCCGGTGTAAGGGTTACGCGCTGGATTGAATGAGGAAAAGGCGGGTCCGAGGGCCCGCCTTTTTTCTGATCCGACATTTCAAAGACTCTCTTGTGGTCCACCCTCCCCTTGAGGGAGGGTCGAAATTCGTGAGCGGCAGCGAAGCGAATTTCGGGGAGGGGACTCCGCTTTCAGCAATCGGATCCCCCGAGTTTTCTCCCTTACCCCTCCCCAAAATTTGCGGTGCAAATTTTGACCCTCCCTCAAGGGGAGGGTGGCCCCGATGGCTGGCGTATGAGCAAGAGTTAGCGCAGCGGCGGGAGACCTTCGTGTTCTTCGCGCAGGGCATGCCAGATCGTGTTCACCACATCATCCGTCCTAAGCAGTATTTCATTGTTCCAGAAACGCAGGACGCGATAAGCGCGGGACTCAAGCCATGCCGTACGACGTTCGTCCCGAACGATCTCCGTTTCGAGATTGTGTTGACCTCCATCGGCCTCAACGATCAGGCGGCGCTCAAGGCAGACAAAGTCCACGATATACGGGCCAAGCCGGTGTTGCCGCCTGAATTCGTAACCGAGTGCACCGTTCCGCAGACGACTCCACAAGCGGCGCTCGGCATCCGTCATGTTACGCCGGAGATGCTTCGTGTGCGGATCGGTCATGAGATCAGCGTAGGTTCAACGACCCGCATTGGAAAGCATGATGAATTCGTTTGTGATCCACCCTCCCCTTGAGGGAGGGTCGAAACTCGTGAGCGGCAGCGAAGCGAATTTCGGGGAGGGGGCTCCGCTTTCGGCAATTGGATGCGCCGAGTTCCTCGCTCACCCCTCCCCAAAATTTGCAATGCAAATTTTGACCCTCCCTCAAGGGGAGGGTGATCCAGATGGTGAGGCAAGGCGGGTGCCGCGCGGCCTATTTTTCTTCTGCCCTCCCCTCATGCCCCGCTCCCCATGGCGCCTTTCCCGGGCCGAATTTCTCGACCGTGAAATCCACGAAGGCGCGGGTTTTGGCGGAGAGGTGGCGGGTGTGGGGGTAGATGGCGTGGAGGGTGAGCGGGGGCACGGACCAGTCTTGCAGAACGCGGGTGAGCGCGCCGCTTCTCAGGTGGTCGCAGCCGATGAAATCCGGCAGGAGGGCGAGGCCCGTGCCGGCGGCGATGGCATCGAGCATCGCGTCGGCATTGTTGCAGAGGAGGCGGGCCTTCAGCTCCACCTGCTCGCGCTCGCCCTGCCCGTTTTCCATTTCGAGATGGGTCGGGCGCGCAAGCAGCGTGTAGAGCAGGAAGGGATGGGACGCGAGATCGGCAGGGCGCTCCGGCACCCCGTGTTTCTCGAAGTATGACGGCGCGCCGACGATGTGGCGCTCGACGGGGGCGAGCTGACGCGCGATCAGGCTTGAATCCGTCAGCGCGGAAATGCGCAAGCTGACATCGAAACCTTCCTCGATGAGATCGACGCGGCGGTCGTTCAGCGCGAGGTCGAGGGTGAGTTCCGGATAACGCGCGAGGAACTCCGGCAGCACGGGGCCGAGCTGGCGGATGCCGAAGGTCATGGGCGCGTTGACGCGAAGAAGACCGCGCACCGCGCCCTCGACGCAATTTGCCTCCTCCACGGCTTCGGCTGCTTCGGCGACGATGCGGCCTGCGCGCTCGAAAACGACGCTGCCGGCTTCCGTGAGGCTGATGCGGCGGGTGGTTCGGTTCAGGAGGCGGACGCCGAGCTCGTCCTCGAGCATGGAGACCTGGCGGCTCACCATGGATTTCGAGAGGCCGAGGGCGTCCGCCGCCGCGGTGAAGCCGCCCAGCTCCACCACCTTCACGAAGACCGCAAAACCGTTGAGATCGACTGCCATCGCCCTATCTCATTGTAAACCTGAGAGGAACAATCTGTTTCAATTTAGCCGGATTATATCCGCTCATAAACAAATTACATGGATTGCATCAGATCGAGCAACGCCCCTCTGCGAGATTTCCGGGGGCCCCAATGGAGGGAAAGATGAGCGAGAAGACGAAAATCCTGGTGCTGTATCACAGCTCCTACGGCCATATCGAAACGCTGGCGAAGGCGGTCGCCGACGGTGCGGGCTCCGTGTCCGGTACGGAAGTGACGCTGAAGCGCGTGCCCGAGACCATGCCGGAAGAGGCGATGAAGAATGCCGGCATGAAGGTCGAGCAGGATGCGCCCGTCGCGAGCCCCCAAG
>PNMC01000288.1 GCA_013823365.1 Parvibaculum sp.
CGTCGTGATCGCCGATACGCGTTCGCCCCGCGACGGCCGCTTCATCGAGAAGATCGGCACGTTCAACCCGCTGCTGGCGAAGGACGATGCCGCCCGCGTCGTGCTCGATGTCGAGCGCGCGAAGCATTGGCTCGGCGTCGGCGCGCTGCCGACGGACCGCGTCGCCCGCTTCCTGACGGATGCCGGCGTCTATAACCGCGCCGCGCGCAACAACCCGGTCAAGTCGAAGCCGAAGGCGAAGGCACAGGAGCGCCTGGAAGCGGCCCGCATGGCGGCCGAGGAAGCCGAAGCAGCCGCGAAGGCCGCCGCCGAGGCGCCTGCCGAGGAAGCGCCGGCCGAAGCTCCCGCCGAAGAGGCGCAGGCGTAATCACGCTTGCGCATCGCGGCCATGGGCGACGGCAAGCGCGGAACGATATGTCTGGGTGTCGTCGTGGGCGCGCATGGCGTGCGCGGGCTCGTGAGGGTGAAGTCCTTCACCGAAGAGCCCGGCAGCGTCGCCGCCTATGGCCCGGTCGAGACGAAGGACGGCGCCCGGCGTTTCGCCATCGAGGCGAAGGGCATGGTGAAGGATCTCGTGCTCTGCCGGCTTGAAGGCATCGCCGATCGCGATGCGGCGGAGGCGCTCCGGGGCACGGAACTTCATGTGCCGCGCGAGCGCCTGCCGGAGACCGAAGGCGAGGAGGACGGCTGGTATCATGCCGACCTCGCCGGCTGTCAGGCGGTCGGTGCCGATGGCCGGGTCTATGGCCGTGTCGTCGGGGTGCAGAATTTCGGGGCGGGCGACCTTCTCGATATCGCGCCGGAGGCGGGCGGCGAAACGGTGCTGATGGGCTTCACGGACGAGAATGTCCTCGAAGTCGATATTCACGGGCGCCGGATCGTGATCGACCCGCCGCTCGGCACCTTTGACGATGGCGGCGGCGCGGGAGAGGGCGATGAGTGAAGGCTGGTCCGCGACGGTCCTTACGCTCTTTCCGGAGATGTTTCCGGGGCCCTTGGGCGTGTCGCTTGCGGGCCGTGCGCTCGAGGCGGGGATATGGCGGCTCGATACCGTCGATATTCGCGGCTTCGCGACGGACCGGCACCGCTCGGTCGACGATACGCCGGCAGGCGGGGGTCCGGGCATGGTGATGCGGGCCGATGTCGTGGCCGCGGCGGTCGATGCGGTTCACCCGCAAGGGGACGCAAGGCCCTTGATCTATCTGAGCCCCCGCGGGCGGCCCCTCACCCAGCAAAGGGTGCGGGAACTGGCGGCGGGGCCGGGCGTGGCGCTCCTTTGCGGGCGTTTCGAGGGGCTCGACCAGCGGGTCATCGAGGCCCGGAACATGGAGGAAGTGAGCCTCGGGGATTTCGTCCTGTCGGGCGGGGAACCGGCGGCGATCTGCCTTCTCGATGCGGTTATCCGGCTTCTCCCCGGCGTCATGGGCAAGGACGCCTCGGGCGAGGAGGAGAGCTTCGAGAGCGGGCTTCTGGAATATCCGCATTATACGCGGCCCCAGGAGTTCGAAGGGCGCGGAATTCCGCCGGTTCTGACCTCCGGCGACCACAAGAAGGTTAAGGAATGGCGCCGTGCCCGCGCCGAAGAGACGACGAAGGAAAGGCGGCCCGATCTCTGGGAAAAATTTCTCGGGGAAAGGTCCTGAAGATAGTCGCCAATGAGCATTATATGTGTTAGGGAAGCGCGCTTCCGGGCCGGGAAAACCCCAGAAATGCCCGAACGCCTTCATATCCGAGGTTGAGACCCATGAATATCATCGAGCAGCTCGATCAGGAGCAGATGGCCACGCTGACCAACGGCAAGACCATCCCCGATTTCGCCCCCGGCGACACGCTGCAGGTCAATGTGAAGGTGGTGGAAGGCACGCGCGAGCGCATCCAGGCCTATGAAGGCGTCTGCATTGCGCGCGCGGGCGGCGGCCTGAACGAGAACTTCACCGTTCGCAAGATTTCCTACGGCGAAGGCGTCGAGCGCGTATTCCCGCTCTACAGCCCGCTTGTCGACTCGATCAAGGTGGTTCGCCGTGGCCGCGTGCGCCGCGCGAAGCTCTATTACCTGCGCGGTCTGCGCGGTAAGGCCGCCCGAATTACCGAGAAGCAGGACAAGAACCGCTCGAAAGAGACCGGCGCCGCCTGATTTCGTCCGCTGACGCGGAGACTGTCTCTCAAAAGCGGGCAGGGCGGTGAAGCGCCCAGGCCCGCTTTTTTCGTATGAGCGGCCCGGAACCGAACAAGAGATTTTGAAAGACGAGGAAAAGCAAAATGTCGCCCCGCACAATGTACGACAAGATCTGGGACGCGCATCTGGTCGACATGGCCGAAGACGGAACGGGTCTGCTCTATATCGACCGTCATCTCGTGCATGAAGTGACGAGCCCGCAGGCCTTCGAGGGCCTGCGCATGGCGAAGCGTCAGGTGCACGCTCCCTTGAAGACGCTCGCCGTCGCCGATCACAACGTGCCGACGACCGACCGCTCCAAGGGCATCGAGGATGAGGAAAGCCGCATCCAGGTCGAGACGCTCGAACACAATGCGAAGGATTTCGGCGTCGAATATCTGCAGATGTCCGATATCCGTCAGGGCATCGTGCATATCGTCGGGCCGGAACAGGGCTTCACGCTCCCCGGCACCACCATCGTCTGCGGCGACAGCCACACCTCCACGCATGGCGCTTTCGGCGCGCTCGCCCATGGCATCGGTACGTCGGAAGTCGAGCATGTGCTCGCCACGCAGACGCTGATTCAGGCGAAGGCGAAGAACATGCGCATCAATGTGGTGGGCAAGGCGCCGGAAGGCTTCACCGCGAAGGACATCGTGCTCGCGATCATCGGCGAGATCGGAACCGCCGGCGGCACC
>PNMC01000289.1 GCA_013823365.1 Parvibaculum sp.
TTCATGCCGCGGAAGGCTATGCGCGCTCGACGGGCAAGCCCGGCGTCGTTCTCGTGACCTCCGGTCCCGGGGCGACCAACGCGATCACCGGCCTCACCGACGCGCTGATGGATTCCATCCCGCTCGTCTGCCTGACGGGGCAGGTCGCTACCCATCTCATCGGTTCGGATGCCTTCCAGGAAGCCGACACGGTCGGGATCACGCGTCATTGCACGAAGCATAACTGGCTGGTGAAGTCCGCGCCGGAACTCGCGCGCGTCATGCACGAGGCCTTTTATGTCGCGACGCATGGCCGCCCCGGTCCCGTCGTCATCGACATTCCGAAGGATGTCCAGTTCCAGAAGGCGGAATACACGGTCTCGCCGCATATCACGCACCGCACCTATCGTCCGGTCGTGAAGGGCGATATCGAGAAGATCAAGGAAGCGGTCGACCTTATCGCGAACGCCAAGAAGCCGATCTTCTATACGGGCGGCGGCGTCATCAATTCGGGTCCGGTTGCGAGCCAGCTGCTCCGCGAATTCGTGCGGCTGACGGGCTATCCCATCACCTCGACGCTGATGGGCCTCGGCGCCTATCCCGCGTCCGACAAGCAGTGGCTCGGCATGCTCGGCATGCACGGCACCTATGAAGCCAACAACGCCATGCATGATTGCGACGTGCTCATCAATATCGGTGCGCGCTTCGACGATCGCGTGACGGGCCGCCTCGACGCCTTCTCGCCCAACTCGAAGAAGATCCATGTCGATATCGACGCCTCGTCGATCAACAAGAACGTCCATGCCGATGTCGGCATCATCGGCGATTGCGCCCATGTGCTTGAAGACATGCTGCGCATCTGGAAGTCGAAGGCGCGCCGGCCGGACAAGGCAGCGCTCGAGGATTGGTGGAAGCAGATCGATCTGTGGCGCGGCCGCAAGTCGCTCTCCTTCAAGACCAATGACGAGGTCATCAAGCCGCAGCAGGCGATCCAGCGTCTCTTCGAACTGACGAAGGGCCGCGAGACCTTCATCACCACGGAAGTCGGCCAGCATCAGATGTGGGCGGCGCAGCACTTCCATTTCGACGAGCCGAACCGCTGGATGACGAGCGGAGGTCTCGGCACGATGGGCTATGGGTTGCCGGCGGCCATCGGCGCGCAGATTGCGCATCCGAAGGCGCTCGTCGTCGATATCGCGGGCGAAGCCTCGATCCTGATGAACATCCAGGAAATGTCGACCGCCGTGCAGTTCATGCTGCCGGTCAAGATATTCATCCTGAACAATGAATATATGGGCATGGTCCGCCAGTGGCAGGAGCTGCTTCATGAAGGCCGCTATTCGCATTCCTATTCGGACTCGCTGCCGGATTTCGTGAAGCTCGCCGAGGCCTATGGCGCGACGGGCATCCGGGCCTCGAAGCCCTCCGAGCTCGATGCGGCGATCCAGAAGATGATCGACACGCCGGGCCCGGTCATTTTCGACTGCCGGGTCGACCAATTCGAGAATTGCTACCCGATGATCCCGTCGGGCGCCGCCCATAACGAGATGATCCTGGGCGACGACCCCGAAGGGGCGAGCGTCTCGGAAGAGGGGAAGATGCTGGTCTGACCCTTTCATTTGTCATTGCCGGGCCCACCTTTGAACTTTCAGGAGGCCGGCAATCCAGGGGCCGCACGCACTGAGGTTTTGGCTCCTGGACCCCCGGGTCAAGCCCGGGGGTGACGAATAAGAGAGAGGAAAATAAAAGAACTCTTTCCACGGCGGCCCATACCCACTACAGAGACGCGCATGAAAAAGGACGAACCTATCGAGCGGCACACGATTTCCGTTCTCGTGGACAACGAGGCGGGCGTGCTTGCGCGCGTGATCGGGCTCTTTTCGGGCCGGGGCTACAATATCGAGAGCCTGACGGTCGCCGAAGTGGACCAGGCGGAGCATACGTCGCGGATCACCGTGGTGACGTCCGGCACGCCCATGGTCATCGAGCAGATCAAGGCGCAGCTCGACCGGCTGGTGCCGGTCCACAAGGTGGTGGACCTGACCGTCGAGACGAAGGCTGTCGAGCGCGAAATGGCGCTTGTGAAGGTCGCGGGCTCGGGCGAGAAGCGCGTCGAGGCGCTGCGCCTGTCGGATGCATTCCGCGCCCGCGTGATCGACACGACGCATGCCTCCTTCATTTTCGAGGTGACGGGCACGCCGGACAAGCTCGACGCCTTTATCGGGCTGATGCGCCCGCTCGGACTGGTTGATGTGTCGCGGACAGGCGTGGTGGCGATCGCCCGCGGTCCCGAGGCGATGTGAATCGATACGACTTTAAAAGACGGACAAAGGACAAGAGCCATGCGCGTTTATTACGACCGCGACGCGGACGTTAATCTCATCAAGAGCAAGAAAGTCGCCATCATCGGTTATGGCAGCCAGGGCCATGCCCATGCGCTGAACCTGCGCGACTCGGGCGTGAAGGAAGTCGCCGTGGCGCTCCGCGCGGGCTCGGCCACCGCCAAGAAGGCGGAAGGCGAGGGCCTCAAGGTGATGACGGTCGCCGAAGCCGCGAAGTGGGCCGATGTGCTCATGATGCTGACGCCGGACGAGCTTCAGGCCGACATCTATTATGCCGACCTCCATGACAACATGAAGCCGGGCGCCGCGCTTCTCTTCGCGCATGGCCTCAACATCCATTTCAACCTGATCGAGCCCCGCAAGGATATCGACGTACTGATGGTCGCGCCGAAGGGCCCCGGCCACACGGTGCGTTCCGAATACAAGCGCGGCGGCGGCGTGCCGTCTCTCATCGCCGTCCATCAGGACGCGACGGGCAACGCCCATGACGTCGGCCTCTCCTATGCGTCCGCCAAT
>PNMC01000290.1 GCA_013823365.1 Parvibaculum sp.
GTCCTCCAGCACGTTGATGCCCTTGAAGGGGACGCCGAGATAGGTCAGCACCTGCACGACGGCGTTGGAAAAGCCGCATTGCGGGAAGACGGGCGTGCCCTTCATGAAAAGCACGACATCATCGCTCGCCAGTTCGCCCTTGATGCGGTCGAAGACCGGGTTCTCGCTCATGGTTTCACTCCTTCGCCGTAAGGCGGTTCAATCCTGCGGCGCGCTGGTCTGCAGCGCCAATGCGTGAAGCTCGTTGCCCATGCCGCCCTTCAGCGCGGCATAGACCATCTGGTGCTGCTGCACCCGCGTCTTGCCCTTGAAGGCGGCGGAGATGACATTGGCGGCATAATGGTCGCCATCGCCTGCGAGATCGCGAATGTCGACGACCGCATCGGGGATCGCTTCCTTGATGAGCCGTTCGATCTCCGACGCCGTCATGGCCATGCGTTCGTCTCCCTCGCGTCTCTTCAGAGTTCGGCGCCGGCGGCCATATAGGCGGGCAGCCAGCCTTCGTGAACGTCCTTGAGCGACTTCAATGATATGGGTTTGGCACCGTCGAGTGTCAATTCCGTACCGCCGGTCGCGCCGATGCGGGCGGCCGGGACGCCGGCCTTCGCCGCGCGGTCGAGGAAGGCGGCGGCGGCGCTTTCGGGCAGGGTCACGAGGTAACGCGCCTGATCCTCCGCAAAACCCCAGACATGAAGGGGAAGGGCGGTTTCCGGCTTCAACGTCGCCCCGATGCCGCCCGCCATGGCCATTTCCGCGACGCCGACAAAGACGCCGCCATCGGACAGGTCATGCACGGCGGTGAGGCTATCGCTACGGATTTCGGCGCGGATGAAATCGCCGTTGCGGCGCTCCACGGCAAGGTCCACGGGCGGCGGGGCGCTCGTATCGGCCTTACCGGCAATATCGCGCATGAAGATCGACTGGCCGAGATGGCCCTTCGTCTCGCCGACAAGGACGATCGCCTCGCCCGCTGCCTTGAAGGCGATGGTCGCGCGGACCGCGATATCGGGCAGGAGGCCGACAGCGCCGATGGCGGGCGTCGGCAGGATGCCCTTGCCGTTTGTTTCGTTGTAGAGCGAGACATTGCCGGAGACGACGGGGAAGTCGAGCGCGCGGCAGGCCTCGCCGATACCTTCGATGCAGCCGACGAACTGGCCCATGATTTCGGGCTTTTCGGGATTGCCGAAATTCAGATTGTCGGTGATGGCGAGCGGTTCGGCGCCGACGGCGGTGAGATTGCGCCAGCACTCGGCGACCGCCTGCTTGCCGCCTTCCTGCGGATCGGCAGCGCAGTAGCGCGGCGTCACGTCGAGCGAGAAGGCGAGGCCCTTCGGCCCGTCGCCGATGCGCACGACGGCGGCATCGCCGCCCGGGCCGATGGCCGTGTTGCCCTGAATGAGATGATCGTACTGCTCCCAGACCCAGCGGCGGGAGCACATGTCGGGCAGGCCGAGCATTTTCGTCAGCGCCTCGCCGATATCGTTCGGCGCGGGCACATCGGCGGGCGCGAGCGGGGCGGGCTTTGCGGTCTTCACGAAAGGCCGGTCATATTCCGGCGCCTGGTCGCCAAGCTCCTTGATGGGAAGGTCGGCCATGACCTCACCATGCTGCCTGATACGGAAGCGCAGATCGTCCGTCGTCTTGCCGATGATCGCGAAGTCGAGACCCCATTTCACGAAGATCGCTTCGGCGTCCTTCTCGCGCGCGGGATCGAGCACCATGAGCATGCGCTCCTGGCTTTCCGACAGCATCATCTCATAGGCCGTCATGCCTTCCTCGCGGCAAGGCACCTTGTCGAGGTCGAGTTCGACGCCGAGATCGCCCTTGGCGCCCATTTCGACGGCGGAGCAGGTGAGGCCCGCGGCGCCCATATCCTGAATGGCGATGACGGCGCCCGACGCCATCAATTCGAGACAGGCTTCGAGCAGCAGTTTTTCGGAGAAGGGATCGCCGATCTGAACGGTGGGGCGCTTCTCCTCGGAGTCCTCGCCGAATTCGGCCGAGGCCATGGTCGCGCCGTGAATGCCGTCGCGGCCCGTCTTCGAACCGAGATAGACGATGGGGAGCCCGACGCCCTTTGCCTCGGAGTAGAAAATCTTGTCGGCATCGGCGAGGCCCGCCGCGAAAGCGTTCACAAGGCAGTTGCCGTTGTAGCTTGCGTCGAAGTTCACTTCGCCACCGACGGTCGGCACGCCGAAGCTGTTGCCATAACCGCCGATGCCGGCGACGACGCCCGAGACGATGTGGCGCGTGCGCGGATGGTCCGGCTCGCCGAAGCGCAGTGCGTTGAGCGCGGCGATGGGGCGCGCGCCCATGGTGAAGACGTCGCGCAGAATGCCGCCCACGCCCGTCGCCGCGCCCTGATGCGGCTCGATATAGGAGGGGTGGTTGTGGCTTTCCATCTTGAAGATGATGGCCTGACCGTCGCCGATATCGACGACACCTGCGTTCTCGCCGGGACCGCAGATGACGCGCGGGCCCGTAGTCGGCAGCGTGCGGAGCCATTTCTTCGACGATTTGTAGGAACAGTGCTCGTTCCACATGGCCGAGAAGATGCCGAGCTCGGTCAGCGTCGGCTCGCGGCCGATCAGGTCGAGAATGCGCTGGTACTCGTCGGGCTTCAGCCCATGTTCAGCGACGAGTTCCGGCGTGATGGCGATGTCGTTTCTCAGCATGGGGTTCGGCTCTCGAGCCCCTCCCCTTGACGGGGAGGGGTTGGGGTGGGGTGAAGCGGCGCATGAGAGTGCAGGATGGGTTCAGCCCCCCACCCGGATCGCGCCTGCGCGATCCGACCTCCCCGCGAGGGGGAGGTGAAGGGCGATCCGCTTATCCCGG
>PNMC01000291.1 GCA_013823365.1 Parvibaculum sp.
ATAGGTATTCTTCGTCGCCTTCGGCTCGTCGAACATCACGATCATCGCGTAGCGCGGATCGTTCGCCGGGAACGAACTGATGAAGGACGTGATGAGCCGGTTGCGCGCATAGCCGCCATTGATGGCCTTTTCCGCCGTGCCCGTCTTGCCCATCACTGGATAGCCGTCGACATCGGCACTGCGCCCCGTGCCTTCCTGAACGACCATCCGGAGCAGCGTACGCATCGTCGCGCTCGCTTCGGCCGAGATCACGCGCTCGCCGAGTTGCACATCGTTGCGGCGCAGGAAGGTCGGCTCCACCTTGAAGCCGCCATTGACGATGGTCGAAACGGCGCTCACCACCTGCAGCGGCGTCACCGCCATGCCGTGGCCGTAGGACGTCGTGATGGTCGACAACTCGCTCCACCGCGCAGGCACAAGCGGCGCGCCCGCTTCCGGCAGTTCGATCTTCGGCCGCGACATGAGCCCGAAGCGGCGCAGATAGCCCTTGTAGTCCTCGGTGCCGAGCTGCAACGCAATCTTCGCCGTGCCGATATTCGAGGAATGAATGAACACCTCCGGCACGCTGAGCCAGCGGTTCTTCGCGTGAAAATCGCGGATGGTGAAGCGCGCAACCTTGATCGGCTGCGTCGCATCGAAGCGCTCATCGACCCGGATGCGACCGCTGTCGAGCGCCGCGGCCAATGTCACCGCCTTGAAGACCGACCCCATCTCGTAGACGCCGAGCGTCGTCCGGTTGAACCGGCTTTCCTCGGACGAAGCCATGGGATCGTTCGGGTCGTAATCCGGCAGCGAGGTCATCGCCACCACTTCGCCCGTGTGCACATTCATGATGATGCCTGCCGCGGCGATCGCACGAAACTCCTCCATCGCCTTCTCGAGTTCGTCGCGCAGCGCATGCTGCACATGGAGGTCGAGAGAGAGCATGACATTGGTATTGCGGTCGAATTTGGGCTTGCCTGCGGCATCCGTGCGGCTGATCGCACGGTCCATATAAAGCTCCATGCCCGCCGTGCCGCGATTGTCGATGTCGACCATGCCGAGAACGGTCGACCCGTTCTTGCCATTCGGATAGACGCGCTTCTGTTCCTTGCGGAAATCGAGGCCGGGGAGCCCGAGATAATGCACGGCATATTGCTGGCGCGGCGTCAGATCCCGCTTCAGCCAGACGAAGGCGCGGCCGGATTCGAGCCGCTGCGCCACGTCTTCCTCATTCAGATCGGTAAGCACCGTCACGAGCTGCCGCGCCGTCTCGCGCGGATCGATCACATAGCGCGTGTCGGCGAAGAGCGATGCGGTTGCGATATCCGTTGCCAGAACCTCGCCATTGCGGTCCACGATATCGGGCCGGCTGATCTGCGTCGTGCCGCTGGCGACGATCGCCGCCCCCTCGCCGCCCCCGCCCATGATGGCGAGGCCCACGAGCCGCGCACCGACCAGCGTGAAGCAGGCGGCGAAGACGGCAAGCGACAGGAAGATGCGGCGCTGCGAGGGTGTGCGCCCCTTTTCGCGCCGCTGCTGCGCGCGCGACTTCGAAATGGCATCGTGGCCCGGAGGCAGATACCGGCCCTGCCGGCCGTTATGACTGTTGCGCCCGATCATTGGATGGTACTCCCCGGCGCGCCGGGCACCATGCCGCCCGCATAGCCGCCCAGCGGCTGGCGCCCCGACGGCGCATAGAAATCGTCCGCCATATGCGGCATCGGCACATCTTCGAAGCTGCCGATCTGTCCGGCGGTCAGCGGCTGCAGGCCGGTATAGCGGCTCGCAAGCTCCTGCAGGCGCTCCGGCTGGTTGAGATAGCTCCACTCGGCGCGCAGAACGCGGATCGCCTCCTGCTCGTTCGCGATCCGCTGTTCGAGCTGGCGCGCATGGCGCACCGCGCCTTCCGCCTTGTACTTGATGTCGTAAAGGCCGACCGAAAGGCCGATCACGGCGAGGATCAGAAGGAAGTTGATGGTCCGCATCATGCCGCACCCCCGTCGAGCGAGGGGACGGCGCGAAAGCCGAGCGCACGCATATCGAGCGGCTGCGCCGCCGCGGAAGTGCGGATCGCGGCCCTGAGCTTCGCCGAACGGGCGCGGGCATTCACCTCGACCTCGTCATCCGAAGCCTTGCGCGCCTTGTGGTCGATTTCCTCGAAGCTCGGCGCCGTCTCTTCCGCTGCAGGCATGTAGCGGTTCGGCCGGCCGGCGCGACCCGTACGCTCGGTCAGAAACCGCTTCACGATCCGGTCTTCGAGCGAATGGAAGGTGACGACGGCAAGCCGCCCGCCTTCTCCCAGCAGCGTCTCGGCGGCGGAAAGCCCGCGCGCAAGCTCGCCCAACTCGTCATTCACGAAAATCCGGAGCGCCTGAAAGGTCCGCGTCGCCGGATGAATCTTGTCCTGCGGCCGGCGGCCGATCACCCGCGTCACGATCTCGGCAAGTTCGAGCGTGCGGTGAAACTCAGCCTCTTCGCGCGCCTTCACGATGGCGCGGGCGACGGCGCGGGCGCGCTTCTCTTCGCCATAGACGGCGATGATGCGCGCAAGCTCGCTCTCGTCATAGCCGTTGACGACGTCGGCAGCCGAAGGCCCCTCGCCGCCCATACGCATGTCGAGCGGCCCGTCCTTCTGGAAAGAGAAACCGCGCTCGGCCTCGTCGATCTGCATCGAGGACACGCCGATATCGAGCACCACGCCATCGACGCTCTCATGACCAAGCGCATGCACGAGGCGCTCCATATCGCCGAAGCGCCCCTCGATCAGCGTGAGTCGCCCGGCGAACTCCGTCGCGAGCGCACGGCCGCGGAGAATGGCGTTCGGATCACGGTCGATTGCCAGCACCGCG
>PNMC01000292.1 GCA_013823365.1 Parvibaculum sp.
GCAGAAAGGCGTGCTGCAGCTCATTGCCGATTTCAAGCAGACGGACGAGGAATTTGCGATGCTGCGCGGCATGGTCGAGCTTTCGGGCCGTCCCATGTCTATCACCATCGAACAGGACGACCGCTGGCCGACCGTCTGGAAGCGCGTGCTCGACAATATCGCCGCTGCCAATGCGGACGGGCTGCCGATCCGCGGCCAGGTGCCGCCGCGCGCGACGGGGCTTCTGCTTGGCCTTACCGCCTCGCTCAATCCCTTCGTCATGCACCAGACCTTCCGGCAGATCTGGGGCGCGCCGCTCGAGCAACAGTTGAAGGCGCTCCGCGATCCGGAATTCCGCGCGAAGCTTCTCGCGGAAGAGCCGCAATATCCGGCGGGCGAAATCATCGAGATGATCTGCACCGCCTATCACAAGATGTTCCCGCTCGGCGAGCGGCCGAACTACGAACCGGCGCCCGAAGAAAGCGCGAAGGCGGTGGCGGAGCGCACCGGCAAGCATCCGCGCGAGGTGGTCCTCGACTGGATGATGGAGCGCGACGGCAAGGCGCTCGTCTATTTCCCGCTGATGAACTATCACTGCGGGAGCCTCGCCGATGTCGAATATATGCTCACCCATCCGAACACGGCCTTCGGCCTGTCGGATGGCGGTGCGCATTGCGGCATCATTTGCGATGCAAGCTTCCCGACGACGCTGCTGACACATTGGGGCCGCGACCGCAGCCGGGGCCGCAAGCTTCCCCTCGAATGGCTGATCCATGGCCTCACCCAGCGCAATGCGGCGCTGGTCGGCATGGAGGACCGGGGCGTCCTCGCCCCCGGCATGAAGGCCGATGTGAATGTGATCGATTTCGACCGCCTCACGCTTTATTCGCCCCATATTGTCAACGACCTGCCGGCCGGCGGGAAGCGCCTCATCCAGAAGACGGATGGCTATACGGCCAGCATCGTTTCCGGGGCCGTCGCCTTCCGGAACGGCGAGCCGACGGGCGCACTCAACGGCAAGCTGGTGCGCGGAGCGCAGAAGCGGCCGGACGGCGTGCGCATCCCCGCAGCGGCGGACTGAAGACGAAGTCCAGCGCGGCCGTTAACGCGCTGAACGGGCGCTCGGCGGAACCTTGCCCTAATTTGGTCATTGTGCGAGATCAGAAGGGCAATGTTCCGGCGGCACCCGCGCGGAGCCGGCGGAGCTGGGCCGCCTGTACGTCCACATTGCGCCGTATTCCCAGTCTTTTCCCGACGGACCGATAGATGGACAATCAAGAGCTCCCGACCCCTGAATCCGGCCCGGAAAGCAGCGAGGCAAAGGACCCGCGCTCCTGGCGTCACTCGGTTTTCGTGCGGCAAGCCATCTTCCTTTTCGTCGTGCTGCCGCTCGTCATCGCGGCCAATCTCGCGGTCTGGGCGGCACTCAACCGGCCGCATGAGCCGGAAGCCTGGACGGGTGAAATCGTCGGCCTGTCCTACAGCCCCTACCGGCAGGGGCAGGACCCGCGCATGAACCGGCACCCTTCCATCGAGCAGATGGAAGAGGACATGCAGCTTCTTGCGGGCACGGTGCAGGCCATCCGTACCTACAGCATGGTCTATGGCCAGCAGGAGATTCCGGCCCTCGCCGCGCAATACGGGCTCTCGGTCGCAGCCGGCGCCTGGATCGGCCCCAATATCGAACGTAACGAGGTGGAGCTCGAACGGCTCATCCAGGTCGCACCGCGCCGCAATGTGGTGCGCGTGATGGTCGGCAACGAGGCGCTGCTCCGCAACGATCTGCCGGTGGAAGACCTGATCGCCTATATCCGCCGCGCCAAGCAGAAAATCTGGAAGCCCGTCTCCACGGCCGAACCGCCGCATATCTGGCTCGAACATCCCGAACTCGTGCAGGCGGTGGACTATATCGCCGTGCAGCTCCTGCCCTATTGGGAAGGCATCCCGATCGGCGAGGCGGTGAATTCGGTCTTCGAACGGCTGGACGAGCTTGAAGCCGCCTATCCGGGCAAGCCCATCGTGGTGACCGAAGTCGGCTGGCCGAGCCGCGGCAAGGTGATCCCGCGCCGCCCCTATCCCGGCATCCCGGAAGCGGAGCTGCGGACCGAGGCCGTCGCCTCTCTCGTCAACCAGGCGACCTTCATGCGCGGCTTCCTCAACCGCGCCAAGACGGCAGACCTCACCTATTACGTGATGGAAGCTTTCGACCAGCCGTGGAAAGCCTCCGAAGAAGGTGCCGCCGGCGCCTTCTGGGGCATCTATAATGCCGACCGGCAGCCGAAATTCCCCATGGCAGGCAGCATCAACGAGGCGCCGGAATGGCGCTTCTGGGCCTCGCTCGCGGCGGGCCTCGCGCTTGTGCCAGCCATGCTCTTCATGCTGCGGCAGCGCCATGTGCGGCCCATGGGCGTCGTCATCTTCGCCGTGCTGACGCAGGTGGCGGGCTCCGCCATCGCCTGGGCGGGCCTGTCTGTGACGGGGCTCTATTTCACCTGGGTTGGCATGACGATCTGGAGTTTCCTCTTCTTCGCTCAGGGGCTGCTTCTCATCGTGCTGCTCGCGGAAGCGATCGAATTCGTGGAGGTGATCTGGACGCGGCGCGGCGAGCGTCACTTCGAACCTTTCGACGAAACGAAGGTAAGCCCGACACGCAAGGTCTCCATCCATGTGCCGATCCATAACGAGCCGCCGGAAATGGTGCGCGAGACGCTGGAGGCGCTCGCAAGGCTCGATTACGAGAACTACGAGGTTCTCGTTCTCGACAACAACACGACCGATCCTGCCGTGTGGGAGCCGGTGCGCGATGCCTGCGCGCAGCTAGGGCCGAAATTCCGCTTCTTCCATCTCG
>PNMC01000293.1 GCA_013823365.1 Parvibaculum sp.
GCATCGTCCGCACCCTCGGCGACGAGGATCTGCACATTCGCCGCCCGCCAGCGCGTGCCGCCCGCATCCGGCACCGCCGCGAGCCACCGTGCGATCGCCGCGACCTCGCCGGCCTGCCGCACCCGCACTCCGATCTGGCTAACCCCCCGGATCATCCTCGCCTCATCTTGTTTTGCGGCGATGGTGCGCCGAGGCGGCGGGGGATGCAATGGGGTTGGGGGGGTGGTCGTTAGCCATAACGCAGGTTGAGGCGCATGCACCACCTGTTCGGCGTAACGATGATCGAACAGTGCGTGAGCCGGTTGGTGTCGGTGGATTTGGGGGGAGCGGCGGGGTTGTTGGCGGCTTAGGGGGTGGAACTATGCTGGCCCTGAGAAGCCAGCGCATCGCCCATCAAGGCTTCGGCATCGGTTCCAAGGGGAACTTCGACGCGCATTCCTTCGTGATTTGACCAAGGGATCATCCCAAACTGCCACATCAGCCGCTCAACATGGACATTAAGCGTCAGAAATTCGTCAAACGACTTCCACTTGCCGTAATTCAGTCGACATGTTTCCAGGTCGGCGGCGTAACGTGGAAGCCAGTTCTTCAAGCCTATCCGATCTAACGCGACCGCCAAATCACTTCCTAGCTCCACCGGCGCTACACCCTGCGCAGCGCAGTGGCCGAGAAGGTCTCCCGCAAACTGCAAAACGTGATGAATATGCGGCATTGTGACGGCCAGCAGCGCGTCCAGATCGCCATTGTAACGGTATGCAAGCCGTGCTGGCAGAACCGTCTCGCGTAAGCGATCCAAGGCCTCGGTAAGCAGTTGGCGCCATCCACTGGCAAGCTCACGCGAGTCCCCGAAGCCACTTGCCATATGCGATACGACATAACAATCAAGTGCTCCGCCGACGGCGTTATAAAGCCAACCTTGAAGCGGGTCCGCGATGGGCTGAAGAATTACACCCGGCAGTGAAAGGTCAACGACCTCGGTCAACGAAGCCAGCATCAACTGGCGGATTAGAATATTTGTTGCCGCATCAACCGTAGCTGACTCATTGCTGAGCAAACCGAAGCCCACACCGCTATCCAGAACGATGCGGCACATGATTTGCCCGTTGCGCAGCACATTCACGGTTTGAGCGATACCGGTACCTATTCGCGGATCGATGGAGGAAGGGGGCCCGACGCCTTCGACGCCACGGTCGATTTGCGACAAAGCTTCACCATAATCGTTCGAAAGCGTGATCCCTTCCAAGCGCGAAAGCGGCAGTGAGTAACCTACCGCAGCAACGATTCCCCTGATAGCTTCAGTGAGATTTCTCGCCGCTTCGACGGTGTCATACATGCCTATCAGCGAAAGTTCCCAGCTCACTGCTGGCGTGACCGAGCCTCCTGAGTCGTCAGCGAAATCATCATCGGACTCGCCTGGCAGGACGGTTGCGACAGGCGGCATGAGATCCTTGAACGCGTTCCGCACCGCATCTTCCACGAGTTCATAGGCGCGCTCATCGATGCGCTGGCGAAGATCGGCAATCGCGGGAATGTTCGTCGCTGAGAGAAAAAAACGGTGACTGACCCTTGCGGCTTCGAGGTTGAAGTCTTCCGTAGGCGGTGACGCATCGGCGAGCGTGCCGACCAAGATGACTTGGCTTGAAATCGGCATGGCAACGGCGCTTGCGTCATGCAGGTTGGCAAACATGAGCGGTGACATTCCCTCGGCGGTGTATGCAACCGCAACACAATCCGGCAAAATTGCTCCATCCGCTGGGGCCGGAGTGAGGGTCCAGCGTAGCGTCGCGAGATGGTCGAAGCGGGCATTGGGTCCATCATTGCCGCCCAGCGCCTTGTTGTGACCCGCCCGAGCGATGTCATTCGAGCTTTCGAGCACGCCCGCAAACAAGCGTTCGAACCTTGGCATTACCTCAATCATCGCGGCGTCGAAATTCTCACGAGCCTGCTGAAAGGCGATGCGCTCGAGAACTGCATCGGGCAGGCCCAACACGGCAACCTGTTCAATCTGCTGAACCTTCATCAATTCCTCAGAAAAGCGATCGGTGAACGCCTGTGTTGGCGCCGGCTTATCCAGCCCTAACAAGCGCTCGATCTTATCCTGCTGAGTAACCAGCTCCGCTGCGCCCGACACAAGCTGGCGCATCCCGCGCTCCAATGTCTGCCGCAGATGCGCGGTGCGGGGCGCAAGATGATTGACAAGCTCGGCAGCTAAATGGGGGTCCACGTCAGCGCCGATCGGCCGAGATCGAAGCTCGATCAACTTATCGGAAAGCGGGTTTTCCTGATGAGTAATGACATCATCGAGTGTCGGTGATCCATCCGACGAAGGCTCAGAATAAAAGTATTCCTCAGCGCCCGTGCTTCGGATCGAACTCGGCTTCTTCGGCGCCCGTTGCGTGTCAAAACGCCAAATCTTCATCCCGCCGCTACCAGCAACG
The DNA here is from genome assembly GCA_013823365.1 of Parvibaculum sp. Classification (GTDB taxonomy): domain Bacteria; phylum Pseudomonadota; class Alphaproteobacteria; order Parvibaculales; family Parvibaculaceae; genus Parvibaculum. Next base: position 2,439 of record PNMC01000293.1, read on the forward strand.
GCGAAGCCTCGTTGCAGGAATTGAGGAATATGGTGTTGGTTGCGACCGGCCATGCCTCTCAATAGCGTAAATCAGGTGCGTACGAAAAGGGAACAATTCCGAACTGCTCGACGCTCAGTTTCGAGTGCCTGCGCAGCCCGGACGTAGTCAGAGGTGCCAACCGCCGGTGGCATCGCCCGAATGAGCGTTGGCTTTTGGCGCATGTCTTCTGCCAGCGGCGAGACCTTAAGCGGCCCAAACGCGACCATACGCCTCCCCCACTCCCTCCCCCCCTACCCCCCACCCCCAACCCATGCTACCCGCGCCCGCATGCTCAACCTCAACGGCATCACGGTGCGCCTTGGCGGGCGGACGATCCTTGACCGCGCGACCGCCGCGC
>PNMC01000294.1 GCA_013823365.1 Parvibaculum sp.
ACAGCCATTCGGCCCGACAATGCCGGTCAGGCCCGGCTCGATGATAAGATCGGTCGGGTCGACGAAGGATTTAAAACCTGAAAGCCGGAGGCGGTTGAACTTCACTGTCTGTCTCGATCTTCTGCTGTGGCGGAGGCGGGGCGCGACCGGCCCCGCCGCTCTGCGGTTATTCCTGTGCGGCGCTTGCCGGGGTGGCGCCGCGATCGGCAAGCGCCTTCTTGATGAGGGGTTCGAATTCGGCCCAGGGAAGCGCGCCTTCCACCTTCTCGCCATTGATGAAGAAGGTGGGCGTCGAACGGACGCCGAACGTGTCGCGGCCGCGGGTCGCCACTTCCCTCACATGGTTGAAGATGTTCTGGTCCTGCATGCACTGGTCGAAACGCTCTTCCGAGAAGCCCCCCTGCCGCGCGATGGATTTCAGGTCTTCCAGGGGCGTCTGCGTGAATGCCCATTGGGCCTGGCGCTCGAACAGCGTGTCTACGAAGCCGAAATAGCGCGCCTCGCCTGCGCAATGCGAGAGCATGAAGCCTGCCGTCGCGATCGGGTCGTAGGGGAAGTCGCGCAGGATGTAATAGACCTGCCCCGTTTCGACATAATTCTCGATCAGATGCGGCAGGGTGTTGATGGCGAAGCTCGCGCAATGATTACACGTGAGCGAGGCATATTCGATCACCGTCACCGGCGCGTCGGGATTGCCCTTCGTCATGTCGCCGAGCGGGCCCGCCACCAGCAATTCCCGCTCGAAAGCGGTCGCGCCGCGGCCTTCGGGGCCGCCATTGGCGCCCATAAGGAAATAGGCCAGCACGCCCAGAACGATGACGAGAACGGCTGCAGCGCCTGCGATGACTGCTTTATTTTGATTCACGGGGACAGGTTCCTACCAGATGTTGAGGTATTATGGCGGCGAGGGCAGAAGCCCTCAACCAAACCTTTCTGTTGCCTTGGCGCGAGAATCGGGACTCGCGCGGCTATGTCTTCCGGGACGCGCCCAGCACATTCTCGCCGAGCTTTTCGAGCGCCTGTTTGAGCGCTGGTTCCTCAATCTTTTCAAGTTCTTGGGCAAGGGCCTGCCGCTCCTGCGGGGCAAGCGCCCGGATGCGCCGGTAGCGCGGCCGGGGTTTGGGTGGCAGTGGCCCTTGCACGAGCTTCAGCCGTGCGACGGCAGCATAGCCGTAATAGGAGTTGATGCGCTCCAGGATCTGCGGCTCCAGATGGCGGATTTCGACCGCCACCGGCCCATCGACCCGCACGGTGAGCACGGCCCCTTGCCGCATCCGCGTGTCTTCGCCCGAAGCCCTTGGAAAGACAAGCTTTTCAGGCGAGGAATATTCGGCAAGCCCGGTCCCCACGATCTCCGCCCAACGGGCAAGAATATGGGCCTCGCTGAAGCCGCGCTTGGCAAAGGCCGAGCGCGCAACGCCAAGCACCCGCGCGCCGATGGGCGCAGGGCGGTAGCGCATGGATGCAACGGGGCGGCCATACTGGGTCATGGCGCGCATTCTGACTCGAAATCGGCCTGAGCGCGAATGGCCGGGGTGAATGGCCAGGACGATTTGACTGGCCGGGGCCGGGCAGGCGACAAACGGCCTATGGCAAAAACGCTCGAAAATCCACCGGAACCCGTGGGTAAACCCGCCGCTGCGCCGCTGCTCGCCTGGTACGATGCCCACGCCCGCGTGCTGCCCTGGCGGGCCCGCAAGGGCGAGCGAGCTGATCCCTATGCCGTCTGGCTCTCCGAAATCATGCTGCAGCAGACCACGGTCGCGACCGTCGGGCCTTATTTCATGCGCTTTCTCGCCCGCTGGCCGAACGTGGAGGCACTCGCCGCCGCGCCGGTGGAAGAGGTCATGAAGGAATGGGCGGGGCTTGGCTATTACAGCCGGGCACGGAACCTCCATGCCTGCGCAAGGGCGGTCGCCGCAGTTCATGGCGGCAAGTTCCCCGAGAATGTGGAAGACCTCTCGAAGCTCCCGGGTGTGGGGCCCTATACGGCCGCCGCCGTCGCCGCCATCGCTTTCGGCAAACCGGCGACCGTCGTGGACGGCAATGTCGAGCGGGTGGTGGCGCGGCTCTTCGCGCTGCGTGACCCCCTGCCGCAAGTGAAGCCGGAAATCCGCGCGAAAGCGGCAACGCTCACGCCCATGCGCCGCGCCGGCGACTTCGCGCAAGCGATGATGGATCTCGGCGCCACCATCTGCACGCCGAAAAGCCCGGCCTGCAATCGCTGTCCGATCGAGCACCTGTGCGATGCGAGGGCGGAAGGTGTTGCCGCCGCGCTACCCGCCCGCGCGCCGAAGAAGGAAAGGCCGGTGCGCCACGGCGCCTGCTTCTGGCTGATGAAGGGCGATGAAGTCTGGCTTCGCCGCCGCCCGGAAAAGGGCCTCCTTGGCGGCATGATGGAAGTACCGGGCTCGCCTTGGGACAGCCGTGCGGCGGAAGGCGCGACACCGGGCCTCGACCACGCGCCGCTCGATACGGAATGGAGGCGTGTGCCTGGCTCGGTCGAGCACACCTTCACGCATTTCCATCTGGTGCTCGATGTCTATACCGCGACGACGCGGAAGAAGGCGGTGCCCGGCGGCGGCGAATGGGTGCCGCTCGACAGGCTCGCCGGCGAGGCGCTGCCGACCGTCATGCGGAAAGTGGCCGCCCACGCCATGCCCGATGCGGGGCCGCTCTTTGCAAAGCGGTGATTCCGCTTTTCACCCCATTTCCGCCCGCACCTTCTGGCGCAGAATGTCGATGGGCTTGAGTTTCCCATCCGTCTTGAAGTGCCAGAAGGTCCAGCCGTTA
>PNMC01000295.1 GCA_013823365.1 Parvibaculum sp.
ACCGAAGCGCGCCGAGCGGCCTGTCTATTCCTACCGGCTTTCCATCGTCCATTTCTGGTCGCTGATCTTCATCTATATCTGGGCGGGCCCGCACCATCTGCACTTCACGGCACTGCCGGACTGGGCGCAGACGCTCGGCATGACCTTCTCCATCATGCTCTGGATGCCCTCCTGGGGCGGCATGATCAACGGCCTCATGACGCTGTCGGGCGCCTGGGACAAGCTGCGCACGGACCCCGTGATCCGCATGCTCGTCGTCTCCGTCGCCTTCTACGGCATGTCGACCTTCGAAGGCCCGGTCATGTCGATCAAGGCCGTGAATTCGCTCTCGCACTACACGGACTGGACCATCGGTCACGTGCATTCGGGCGCGCTCGGCTGGGTCGGCTTCATTTCCTTCGGCGCCGTCTATTGCCTCATCCCCTGGCTCTGGAAGCGCGAACGCCTCTACTCGCTCGCGCTGGTGAGCTGGCACTTCTGGATCGCCACCATCGGCATCGTTCTCTACATCACCGCGATGTGGGTGTCGGGCATCCTGCAGGGCCTGATGTGGCGCGCCTATGACGCGCAGGGCTTCCTCGAATATTCCTTCGCGGAAACCGTCGCCGCCATGCACCCCTTCTATGTCATCCGCGCCTTGGGCGGGCTCCTCTTCCTCGCCGGTGCGCTCATCATGGTCTACAATTGCTGGATGACCATCAAGGGCCGCTACCGCGAAAGCGAGCCCCTGTCCGTTCCGGCGCCTGCGCGCGCAGCAGCGCAACCCGCCGAGTGAGGAGCAAGGTCATGTCCAAAAGATTTTCCCATGAAAAGATCGAGAAGAACTCGATCCTGCTCCTCGTCCTCACCCTGGTGACGGTGGCGATCGGCGGTCTCGTCGAAATCGTGCCGACCTTCCTCATCAAGAGCACGATCGAGGATGTGAAGGGCGTGCGCCCCTACAGCCCGCTCGAACTTGCCGGCCGCAACATCTATCTGCGCGAAGGCTGCTACAACTGCCACAGCCAGATGATCCGTTCGCTGCGCTCGGAAGTGGAACGCTACGGCCATTATTCGCTGGCGGCCGAAAGCAAGTACGACCACCCCTTCCAGTGGGGATCGAAGCGCACGGGGCCGGACCTTGCCCGCGTCGGCGGCAAATATTCCGACGAGTGGCACCGCCTGCACATGGCCGATCCCCGCGCCGTGGTGCCGGAATCGGTGATGCCGGGCTATCCCTTCCTCGCCCGGCGCCCGCTCGACTATCGCAATATCGAGAACGGCCTGCGCGCCCTTGCCCGCGCCGGCGTGCCCTACACGGACGAGCACATCGCGAACGCGCGTGCCGACCTGGTGGCGCAGGCGACGGCGGATGCGGACATCGACGGGCTGATGCAGCGCTATCCGAAGGCGCAGGCGCGCGACTTCGACGGCAATCCGAAAATGATTTCCGAACTCGACGCGCTCATCGCCTACATGCAGATGCTCGGCACGCTGGTGGATTTCAGCGCCTATGAGCATGCCGACCTGCGGCAATAGGAGCGGACCTTGGACAACGCAACGACCTACGACGTGGTGAGAACCTGGTTCGGCACAGGCGGGCTGATCCTTCTTGTGGTGCTCTTCGGGATCATCCTGGTCTATGCGCTGCGCCCCTCGAACAAACAGAAATTCGACCGTATGGCCCGGCTGCCCCTGAAGGACGATGAGCCTGCAGAGAACGGCAAGCCCGATGCCGCCAAGAAGGACACGGAGAGCGGAGAATGAGCGAGAAGCACAAGGACGATGTCACCGGCGTCGAGACGACCGGCCATGAATGGGACGGCATCCGCGAGCTCAACAATCCTCTGCCCAAGTGGTGGCTCTACACGTTCTACGCGACCATCGTATGGTGCTTTGCCTACTGGATCGTGATGCCCGCCTGGCCCTATCTCACGTCCGAGGGCTGGACCTACACCAAGGGCGTGATCGGCTATGAGCAGCGCGCCGTCGTCGCGAACGAGATCGCGGCCGTTCATGAAACGCGCGCGGAAGCCATGCAGCGCATCTCCGACCTTCCGCTCGCGGAAGTCGCGGGCGATGCCGCGCTGATGGAACTCGCGCTCGGCGCGGGCCGCGCTGCCTTCGGCGACAATTGCGCCCCCTGCCACGGCTCCGGCGCGCAGGGCTTCAAGGGCTTCCCGAACCTCAACGACGACAACTGGATCTGGGGCGGCACGCTCGACGATATCCACTACACGATCACCCATGGCATCCGCTGGGACGCCGCAGCCGACACGCGCAACAACATCATGATGGCCTATGGCCGCGACGGACTTCTGACGCGCGCCGAAATCGCCGATGTCGCCGAATATGTGCTCTCGCTGACGAATCGTGCCGAAAATGCGGAAGCGGCCGCGCGCGGCGAGGAAATCTTTGCGAGCCAGTGCGTCGCCTGCCACGGCGAAGGCGGCGTGGGCAACCGCGAGCTTGGAGCGCCGAGCCTCAACACCGCCGTCTGGCTCTATGGCGGCGAGCGCGCGGACATCATCGAAACCGTGTCAAACGGACGCAGCGGCACCATGCCTGCTTGGGGCGGACGCCTCAACGAAGCGACAATCAAGTCGCTCACGCTTTTTGTGCACTCCCTGGGTGGCGGCGAAAACTAGGCGGCGCCCGCCACATGGTAACGCGCGGGACTTGTCCCGCGCGGCCCGCCGGGGAGAAATCCTCGAGTAAGGCCGATGACAGATACCGCACTTCCACTTGAACGCCTCGCTGCCGAAGCGGTGGCCGCTGCGGGCGCCGATCCCCACGGCGCCGAA
>PNMC01000296.1 GCA_013823365.1 Parvibaculum sp.
CGTCGCTCCGCGACATCCGCCCCCTTGTCCGCCTCAACGTCGCCATCGTGGCGGGCGAAGGCGACCGGCAGGAGACGGGTTCCTTCGGCGTCGGCGGCCGAATGGGCTATGACGTGTTCATCGACCCGGCGCGCTGGCAGGGCCAGGTGGACGAGGCGCTGCGCCAGGCGCTCGTAAATCTCGAAAGCGTGCCCGCCCCCGCCGGCGAAATGGATGTGGTGCTCGGCCCCGGCTGGCCCGGCATCCTGCTCCATGAAGCGATCGGCCATGGACTCGAAGGCGATTTCAATCGCAAGAAGACCTCCGCCTTTGCAGGGCTGATGGGCCAACGCGTCGCCGCGCCCGGCATCACGGTCGTCGATGACGGCACGCTGGCTGACCGCCGCGGCTCGCTCACCATCGACGATGAGGGCACGCCGACGTCACGCACGGTGCTGATCGAGGACGGTATTCTCAAGGGCTATATGCAGGACAGGCTCAATGCGCGCCTCATGGGCATGACGCCGACGGGCAACGGCCGGCGCGAATCCTATGCGCATCAGCCCATGCCGCGCATGACCAACACCTACATGCTCTCCGGCAGCCACGAGCCCGGCGAAATTCTCGCCTCGGTGAAGAAGGGCCTCTATGCCGTCTCCTTCGGCGGCGGGCAGGTGGACATCACGTCGGGCAAGTTCGTCTTTACCTGCACCGAGGCCTACATGATCGAGGATGGCCGCGTGACGCGCCCTGTCAAAGGCGCGACGCTGATCGGCAACGGGCCGGATGTTCTCACCCGCGTCACCATGATCGGCAACGACATGGCGCTCGATCCCGGTATCGGCACTTGCGGCAAGGCGGGACAAGGCGTGCCCGTCGGCGTCGGCCAGCCAACGCTGCTCGTGAAGGGCCTCACCGTGGGCGGGACGGCGCGAGCGGCCTAAAGCGCCTCAAGAAAATTCGCGATCTCCCGGTCGCTCCGCAAACGAATGAAGTTTACGTGAGCCCCGAATTCGCGGATTGCCGCTTCCATGCGCGGGGCTACGTCGCGGTTGTAATTCCAGATGTAGCGCGCGAATTCGAGATCGAACTTCTCTGGGCAGCCTTCACCGACATCTTCCCGCACGGTGCCGCGCAGCAACAGGAACCGCCCGAAGGCGCGGATGAGATTCTGGAGCCGCGAACGCTCTATCCAGATCACCGTATCGGCGCGCGCAAGGCGCATGGGAAACGTGTCGGAGTAGTTGCCGTCGATCACCCAACCGTCCCCGGCCACGAGCTTTTCGACGACAGGACAGAAGGCATCATGCCCCAATTCCACCCAGCCCGGCTGCCACCAGAGCTTGTCGAGATGCGTCACGGGCAGTGAAAGCTTCGCGCCGAGCTTCCGCGCAAGCGTCGACTTGCCGCCGCCCGAGCAGCCGATGATGAGGATGCGTTTCATCCCTTCTTGCTGTGGCAGACCGCCTGCAGCTTGTTGCCCGCGGGGTCGCGCACATAGGCGCCGTAATAGTTCGGATGGTAATGGGGCCTGAGGCCCGGTGCCCCTTCGCTGCTGCCGCCCATTTCCAGCGCCTTTGCATGAAAGGCGTCGACCGAGGCGCGGTCGGGCGCGAGAAAGGCGACATGGCCGCCATTGCCCGGCACATGCGCCTTGCCGTCAAAGGGCTTCAGCACAAAGACCTTCGGTCCCGCCGCCGTGCCATAGGAAAGCGTTCCCGGCAGTTTGAAGAAGGGAGCGATGCCGAGCACCGCCAGCACCGCGTCATAAAAGCCTTCGAGCTTCTCCGGCTCGTCGGCGCCGATGGTGACATGGCTGAACATGGATGTCTCTCCTCCCTCTCGGCCGTCATTGCGAGGAGCGAAGCGACGAAGCAATCCAGAGCCGCAATTGCCGGAGCCAACCGCCCCTGGATTGCTTCGCTCCCCTGTGGGTCGCTCGCAATGACGCAGCAGAAAACCTAGAACGCGTATTCCTTGAACACCGGATCGACCGAGCCGCCCCAGCGGCCGTGATAAAGCTCGAGCATTTCCTCGGCGGGCGACCTGCCTTTCTCGACGATTTCTTCCACGGCGCGGAGATGGATCGCTTCGCTCGCGCCGACGCCATCGCCGTTTGCGCGCGCATCGAGACCGGCGCGGGAAATCGCCACGGCCTTACGCGCCACATCGAGCAGCGTGCCGCCACGGAACGGCGTGTGGAGACCGTGCCTCGCCACCTTGTCGCGCAGCGTCTGGCGCTCTTCCGCCGTCCATTCCTTCACGAGATCCCAGGCCGCATCGAGCGAGGACTGGTCGTAGAGCAGCCCCACCCAGAAAGCCGGCAGCGCGCAGATGCGCACCCAGGGGCCGCCATCGGCGCCGCGCATTTCCATGTAGTTCTTGATGCGCGCCTCGGGGAAGATCGTCGTCAGGTGATTGTTCCAGTCGCCCCGCGTCGGCATTTCACCGGGCAGCGCCGGCAGGCGGCCTTCAAGAAAATCGCGGAAGCTCTGCCCCGTCGCGTCGATATATTTGCCGTCGCGGTAAACGAAATACATCGGCACATCGAGCGCGTAGTCCACCCAGCGTTCGAAGCCGAAGCCATCCTCGAAGACGAAGGGCACCATGCCCGCGCGCTGGTTGTCCGTATCGGTCCAGACATGGGAGCGGTAGGAGAGATAGCCGTTCGGCTTTCCTTCCGTGAACGGAGAGTTCGCAAAGATCGCAGTGGCGACCGGCTGCAGTGCGATGCCCACGCGCAGCTTCTTCACCATGTCCGCTTCGGACGCAAAATCGAGGTTCACCTGCACC
>PNMC01000297.1 GCA_013823365.1 Parvibaculum sp.
CCAAGGGCCGCCGCGCCGCGCTCGAGAAGATCCTGCCGATGCAGCGCGACGATTTCCGCCAGCTCTTCGAGATCATGCACGGACTTCCCGTGACGATCCGCCTGCTCGATCCGCCGCTGCATGAGTTCCTGCCGAAGGGTGAGGCGGAGATTGCCGATTTCGCGAAGGAGACGGGCGCGGATGCCGACAAGCTCGCGCGGCGCCTCAGCGATCTTGAGGAAACGAACCCGATGCTCGGCCATCGCGGCTGCCGCCTCGGCATTTCCTATCCCGAAATCTACGAGATGCAGGCCCGCGCCATTTTCGAGGGCGCGCTGCTCGCCGCCGAAAAGACCGGCGCGGCCGTCATCCCCGAAATCATGATCCCGCTGGTCGGCATGAAGGCCGAACTCGATTTCCTGAAGGAGCGGATCGTCGCCGTGGCGGCGGAGGTCGAAAAGGAAAAGGGCCGGAAGTTCGACTACATCATCGGCACCATGATCGAGCTGCCGCGTGCCGCGCTCATGGCGCGCGAGATTGCGGAGGCGGCGGAGTTTTTCTCCTTCGGCACGAACGATCTCACCCAGACGACCTATGGCATCAGCCGCGACGATGCCGCCCATTTCATGAACGACTATATGGGCAAGAAAATCCTCTCGCAGGACCCCTTCGTCTCGCTGGACCGCGAGGGTGTGGGCGAGCTTGTGCGCATCGCGGCGGAGCGGGGCAGGGCGACGCGGCCCGAAATCAAGCTCGGCATCTGCGGCGAGCATGGCGGCGATCCCGCCTCCATCGCCTTCTGCGAGGAAGTGGGCCTCACCTATGTTTCCTGCTCGCCCTACCGGGTGCCGATCGCGCGGCTCGCGGCAGCACAATCTGCGCTTGCAGGCGGTGGCAATCCCGTCTCCGGCGGCGCCACGGCCTGAGCACAGCCTCGCTCTTCCGTGCACGGAGTGTCCCGATGCGGGATGAGACGTGTACGGAAGGTTAATGAGTATGACAAAATTGAGTCAATCTTGTTAATGCTTTGAGTCGCTGTGAAATGCGCATCACAGCGTCATTAACGCTGCGTCACATGCCTCGAAAATATGCTGCAGCACAATATGTCGCAGCTTGAAACGCGTTTTATTTCAATCACATAAGTCTGCGCGTTCACTACGCCGCAATTATGACATTGTTGCGCCTGAATCGCCGTGTTACCTCCCGGCGCTGATTAACGAGTGAATGTTTGCCCAGGTGTCGACGCGGCATCGGGCTCTGGCACGTTTATGGCGGTGCTGTCCGACAGGCTCGAAGGGCTCCGGAAGGGGCTGGACCGGAAATTCCCGAAAAGGGTCGGTCCCGGGTCTGCAAGAACAACAAAGCAGACGGTTTAGAGAACGATGCGTAGACTGTTTCAATGGCTCGACCTGGGCCACCTTGTCTCCCGCGCTGCGCAAACGGGCGCCGCTGCGCTGTGCCTGGGTTTCGTGTCGGTGAATGTTCTCTCCGCCATGACCACGCCCGATCCCGTCATCGCCGTCCGCAAGTCCGACCTGCCGATGACGGCCTATGCGCCATCCCATGGCCGCGATCTCGCAGGCGCCTTCGCGGGCGACAATTCCTATCTGAGCGCCCAGGTCGAGAATGCGAGCATCATCCTGCCGGCGCCCGGTGTGCCCATGGATGTGGATACGCCTTTCGTGCGCCTGAAGGCGCAGCTTCTGGAAGCCGAGCGCCGCTGCCTTGCCGCTGGCATCTATTTCGAGGCGCGGGGCGAGTCCGCGGAAGGCCAGCTTGCGGTCGCCCGCGTCATTCTCAATCGCGTGAGCGCACCGAATTATCCGGACAGCATCTGCGGCGTCGTCTATCAGGGCGCGAGCCGCAAGACGGGCTGTCAGTTCTCCTTCACCTGCGATGCCTCGCTCAACAAGCGGCCGAACGAGCGCCGCGCCTGGGCGAAGGCCCGCCGCACGGCGGAATATGTCACGCTCGGCCGCGTCGATGCGAACGAGCTTGAGCCCGCCATGTACTACCACGCCGATTATGTGCAGCCCTATTGGGCGGCAAGCATGGTGGAAGTGGCGAAGATCGGCCGCCACATCTTCTATCGCCCGGCCCGCGAAGGCCGCTCGTAAGCGGCCTCCGCATCTGCCTTTGCGTGAAGGGCCTCAGCCCTTCTTCGCCTGTTCTTCCAGCATCCTGAGCATCGGCGCGATGGGCCCCGTCGTCGCGATCTGCTCGCGCACCATTTCAGGCGCATTGCCCGCGGCCTTGTCGAGTTCCACAAGCTCCGGCGGCACATACCAGTGCAGCTTGTCCGAGCCATAGGCTTCCCAGACGACCTTCGCGACCTCGACCGGCGGAATGGCGCGGAACATGCCTTCCTTCGGTGCATTTGCGGCGGCGCCTTCCGGCAGGATCGGCGTGTCGATCAGCCCCGGCAGCACATCGGCCGCGCGCACGCCGATCAGCCGGAACTCGATCGACAGCGCCTCTGTCAGCCCCTTCACCGCATGTTTCGTCGCCGAATAGACGGCAATGCCCGGCATGCCATAGGTTGCCGAAGAAGAGGAGGTGGTGAAGCAGAGCGAATTCTCCGTCTTCTTCAGCAGCGGCAGCGCGGCATGAATGCCGTTCAGCACGCCGATGAAATTCACCTGCACCACGCGCAGATTGTCGGCAAAGTCCATGTCGGCGAAAAGCCCGCCCGCGCCGATGCCGGCATTGTTGAAGAGAATGTCCATCTTGCCGCCCGTCGCATCGCCGAAATCGGCGACGGCCGCGTCATAGGCGTCCTTGTCGGTCACG
>PNMC01000298.1 GCA_013823365.1 Parvibaculum sp.
GCATTCGAGCGCCGCCGATTTCGTCAGCAGGCGGACGCCGCCCTTCGCCGCATTGTAGTCGCTTGCATTGGGCTGGCCGACAAGGCCGAGGATCGACGACAGATTGATGATCGACCCGCCCATGCCGCCCTTGGCCGTATATTTCTTGATCGTGCGGATACCGTATTTGCAGCCGAGGAAAACGCTGTCGAGATCGATCTCGATGGTACGCCGCCAGGAGGCGAGCGTCTTCTCCTCGATTGGCCCGCCCTCCGGCGCAATGCCCGCATTGTTGACCAGCACATGCAGCCCGCCAAAGCGATCCTCTGCCAGCTTCACCGCCGCTTCCCACTGCGCCTCGTCCACGACGTCCTGCCGCATGAAGGCGGCTTCCCCGCCCGCATTGGCAATCTCATCGGCAACGGCAAGCCCGCCCTTCTCGTCGAGATCGGTACAGACCACCTTCGCGCCTTCGCGCGCCAGCACTTTCGCCGTCGCCGCGCCGAGCCCCTTCGCCGCGCCCGTCACCAGCGCAACCTTGCCCTTCATCCGTGCCATGAGCCGCCATCTCCCCTGATTATATGGTTTGTTTTGTGCCATTCTGCCGTGGCCTCGGGCTGCGGCAAAGCGCGAAAGCGCCGCACCCGCGCCCCCATGATATAGCGCCTTGTGCTATAGAACCGCACAAACAGGACGGAAGACCCCGCCGGAACGGGCGGGCCGAGTTAAGGAGCAGAAATGGCCATCGCCCTCAGAATTACCTTCGAAACCTCGCAGGCAGACCACATCCTCACGCAGCTCCGCGCCTACAAGGAGCGCGAATTCGACCGCAACCCGCCGCGCGGCTTCATCGGCTCGCGCATCGAGGAAGTGGACGGCAAGGTGGTCTTCCAGAGCGATTGGGAAAACGACGACGCCCTCGAATACACGCTAGACAGCGCCCCCTTCGAGGCCTGCCTCGACCTCTGCGACATCTATGCCGATGATCGCAAGGACGAAAAGATCGAGCTTTGATTGATGCCCTGGCCCGCCTCCTATTACGCCGCCACCGCGAACGACGCCCCGGAAGTCACGCCACTTGAGGGTGACATTCGCGCCGATGTCTGCGTGGTGGGTGCGGGCTATGCGGGCCTCTCCGCCGCGCTTCATCTCGCCGAACGCGGCTTCTCTGTCGTCGTGCTGGAAGCCGAGCGTATCGGCTGGGGCGCCTCGGGCCGCAATGGCGGTCAGCTTGGCATCGGCCAGCGCAAGGACCAGCGTTCGCTGGAAGAGCGGCTCGGCAAGGAATGGGCGCGCCGCCTCTGGGATCTCGGCGTCGAGAGCAATGCGCTGGTGAAGGAATTGATCGCCCGCCACGCGATCTCCTGCGACCTGAAACCCGGTCTCATTCAGGCCGGCTGGAAAAAAAGCTGCGCGGACTGGCTCCGCTCCGAGGTCGATCACATGGCCTCGGCATATGGCTACACGAAAATGCGCTACCTCTCGCGCGAGGAAATGCACGAGACGATTGCGACAGACTGCTATCACGGCGGGATCTATGACGAAGACGGCGCCCATCTCCATCCGCTGAATTATGCGCTCGGCCTTGCCCGAGCCGCACGCGCAAAGGGCGTCGTCATCCATGAGGAAAGCCGCGTCACGCATATCTCGCGCACGGACCCCGCCACGGTGAAAACCGCGAGGGGCTCCGTCCGGGCCGCCCATGTCGTCCTCGCCTGCAACGCCTATCTGGACCAGCTCGAGCCGCGCGTCGCCGGCGCCATCATGCCGATCAACAATTTCATCATCGCAACGGAACCGCTGGGCGATGAAGCCCGCACGCTCATCCGCAACGACGCCTGCGTGCAGGATACGAAATTCGTCATCGACTATTACCGCCTCTCGGCAGACGGACGCCTGCTCTTCGGTGGCGGCGAAAGCTATTCGCCAAACCTGCCGAAGGACCTCGCGAGCTTCGTGCGCAAGCCCATGCTCCGCGTCTTCCCGCAACTGAAGGACAAGCGCATCGACTATGCCTGGTCGGGCGCCGTCGCCATCACGCTGAAGCGCATGCCGCATTTCGGCCGCCTCGAGCCGAACATCGTCTTCGCGCATGGCTATTCGGGACAGGGCATCAACATCGCAACGCTGGGCGGCAAGCTCGTCGCCGAAGCCGTCGCCGGTCAGGCCGAACGCTTCGACGTGATGGCAAGGCTCGACACGCCGAAATTCCCCGGCGGCACATGGCTGCGCTATCCCGGCCTCGTCGCCGGCATGATTTTCTATGCATTGAAGGACAGACTGCCCTGACAGGTCAGGGATTGTTTAAAAAAAGTCGTCATGGCCCGGCTTGTCCGGGCCATCCACGTCTTTCTTCTTTCGGAGATTGCCGCAAAGACGTGGACGGCCCGAATAAATCGGGCCGTGACGGTCGTCTTTGGGGACTTCAAACAACGGCCCTGTCAGATGCCTTCGCCGCTGTCGTCCTGGATCATCTGATCCATTGCATGGGCGGGCTTGTCGCAGCCCGCGCAGCCGACGATCTTCGCCGGCACGCCGACGGCCGTGCAATGCGGCGGCACGTTCTGCAGCACCACGCTGCCCGCGCCGATGCGGCTGTACTCGCCGATCTCGATATTGCCGAGCACCTTGGAACCGACAGAGATCAAGACGCCCCGGCGCACCTTCGGGTGCCGGTCGCCCTTTTCCTTGCCTGTGCCGCCAAGCGTCACGCCATGCAGCATCGACACATCGTCTTCCACCACCGCCGTCTCGCCGATCACGATGCCGGTCGCATGGTCGATGAAGA
>PNMC01000299.1 GCA_013823365.1 Parvibaculum sp.
AAAAGGCGGGGCTCGTTCACGAGGTGTTCGAGCAGGTGGCCGAGCGCTACGACCTGATGAACGATCTGATGTCGGGCGGGCTTCACCGCGCCTGGAAGCAGACGATGATCGACTGGCTGAACCCGCCGCGCACGGCAAGGCCCTTCCATCTGATCGATGTGGCGGGCGGTACGGGCGATATCGCCTTCCGCTTTCTCGAGCGCGCGGGCGAAAATGCGCAAGTGACGGTCTGCGACATCAACCGGCATATGCTCGGCGTCGGCCGCGCGCGCGCCGAAGCAAAGCAGTTCGAGGGGCGGATCGAATTCGCCTGCGGCGATGCGGAGACGCTTCCCTTCCCCGACCGCTCCTTCGACGCCTACACGATCGCCTTCGGCATTCGCAACGTGACGCATATCGAGCGCGCGTTGAAAGATGCGTACCGCGTGCTGAAGCCGGGTGGGCGTTTCCTCTGCCTCGAATTCAGCCATGTGACGCTGCCGGGTGTCGACGATATTTACGACACCTATTCCTTCGCCGCCATTCCGCGCATGGGCAAATGGGTGACGGGCGACGGCGCGCCCTACCAGTATCTCGTCGAGAGCATTCGCCGCTTTCCCGATCAGGACAAGTTCAGGCACATGATCGAGGAGGCGGGCTTTGGCCGGGTGAGCTATCGCAATCTCACGGGCGGCGTCGCGGCCATCCATTCCGGCTGGCGTCTTTGACATGATGAGAGCGCTCCGATCCATCGCCAGGCTGACGCGCGCGGCGCGCGTGCTCGGGCGGCATG
Organism: Parvibaculum sp.; assembly: GCA_013823365.1. Taxonomy (GTDB): domain Bacteria; phylum Pseudomonadota; class Alphaproteobacteria; order Parvibaculales; family Parvibaculaceae; genus Parvibaculum. Next base: position 773 of record PNMC01000299.1, read on the forward strand.
ACGCGCTTTTCCCGCTCGAATTGCGCGAGGAAATGCCCGGCGCGCTGCTCGCGCTGATGCCGCTCGCAAAAATCCGCTTTCCCTGGGAGCCGCAACCCGAAACGAGCGGCGATGCGGGCGAGAGGCTGGCGACGGCGCTGGCCGCGCTCGGCCCCGCCTATATCAAGCTCGGACAGTTTCTTGCGACGCGACCCGACATTATCGGCGATGTGCTGGCGGCGGATCTGCGCTCGCTGCAGGACAAGCTGCCGCCCTTCAGCATGGGCGAGGCGCGCGCGATCATCGAGGAAGGCTTCGGCAAGCCGATGGGCGACCTCTTCCGCGAGATCAGCTCGCCGATCGCCGCCGCCTCCATCGCCCAGGTGCACCGTGCGCGCACCAAGCCCGCAAGCGAGACGGAAGAAGAACGCGAAGTCGCGGTGAAGGTGCTCAGGCCCGGCATCGAGGAGCGCTTTGCGCGCGATCTTGAAAGTTTTTTCTGGATTGCCGAGCAGATCGAGCAGCACTACGCACCGGCCCGCCGGCTCCGCCCTGTCGAGATCGTGGAAACGCTGGCAGAAAGCGTGAAGCTCGAAATGGACCTCCGTCTGGAAGCGGCGGCCATGTCGGAGATGGCGGAGAATATCGCCAATGACACGGGCTTTCGCGTTCCGAAGGTCGACTGGGAGCGGACCTCGCGGCGCGTCATCACCATGGAATGGATCGAGGGCATTCCGGCGGCCGACCGCACCGCCCTGATGGCGGCGGGGCACGACATGCACCGGCTCGGGCGGCAGGTGATCCAGTCCTTCCTCATGCATGCGATGCGCGACGGCTTCTTCCATGCCGACATGCATCAGGGAAACCTCTTCGTCGATGAGGAGGGCAATCTCGTCGCGGTGGATTTCGGCATCATGGGGCGGATCGGCACCAATGAGCGGCGCTTCATGGCGGAAATTCTTTATGGCCTTGTGCAGCGCGACTATGTGCGTGTGGCGGAGATTCATTTCGAGGCGGGCTATGTGCCGCAGACGAAGAATATCCACGCCTTTGCGCAGGCGCTGCGCGCGGTGGCGGAACCCGTTTTCGGGCGGCCGGCGCGCGAGGTCTCGATGGGCAAGCTTCTCGCCCAGCTCTTCCAGGTGACGGAACAGTTCGACATGCGGACGCGGCCGGAGCTTCTGCTGCTGCAGAAGACCATGGTCGTGGTGGAGGGCGTCGCGCGGCATTTCGATCCCGATCACAATATCTGGGAGAGTTCGGAACCCGTGCTGAAATCCTGGATGATGGACAAGCTGGGGCCGGAAGCCCGCTTCGAGGAGGCGGCAGCGGGCGCGCTTCACCTCGGCCGGGTGATGGCCAATCTCCCCGAGATTCTCGACCGGGCGGAGCGCACCACCCGGCTTCTGGCCGAAAGCGTGGACGAGGAGGGTGTGCGTATTCATCCCTCTTCGGCCGAGGCCGTCGCCCGGGCATGGGATGCGGCCTCTCCCTGGCGGCACCCGGCGCTCTGGGCGGCCATCGGCGCGGCAGGGGCGTTCCTTCTCTTCAAATTCTTCTGAGAGCCCGGATTTCCGCCGTTAATTCCGCGGAAAACATGCTTGAATATTTGATCTACAAATCTCCGTCGTGAATATCTATATTTACGCAGAATTTCGGGCAGAACCCTTTCGGGCGGGCAGGAGACAGGCTTGAGCGACACACTCCTCACGGGACGGCGCATATTGCTGGTCATCGGCGGCGGGATCGCTGCTTACAAATGCCTCGAGCTGATCCGGCGCCTCAAGGAGCGGGGGGCCTCCGTGCGCGCGATCCTGACGAGTGCCGGAGAGCATTTCGTCACGCCGCTTTCGGTTTCGAGCCTTACCGGCGACAAGGTCTATACCGATCTCTTCAGCCTGACCGACGAGGCGGAGATGGGCCATATCGAGCTGTCGCGCGATGCGGACCTCCTGGTCGTTGCGCCCGCGACCGCCGATCTCATGGCGAAGATGGCGCATGG
>PNMC01000300.1 GCA_013823365.1 Parvibaculum sp.
AACTGCGAACGACCTCGCCAGCACGGCACTGCTCGCCACCGACAAGAAGGTGCTGATCGCGCCCGCGATGAATGTGCGGATGTGGCTGCACCCCGCCACGCAGCGCAATTTCGAGACGCTGCTTGCCGATGGCGTCGATTTCGTGGGTCCCAATGAAGGCGACATGGCCTGCGGCGAATTCGGCCCGGGGCGGATGGCGGAGCCTGCGGAAATTCTCGCCGCCATCGAAAGCCATTTCGCCGAACTCGCCTATCCGGGCGGCGGCCCGCTGAAAGGCAAGCGCATTCTCATTACCTCCGGGCCCACGCATGAGCCGATCGACCCGGTGCGCTATCTCGCGAACCGCTCTTCCGGCAAGCAGGGCTATGCGATCGCGCAGGCCGTGGCGCGGCTCGGTGCTGAGACAGTCCTCGTGTCCGGACCGACCAACCTGCCGAACCCGCCGGGCGTGACGGTGAAGCGCGTCCAGACGGCGCGGGAAATGCTCGCGGCCTGCGAGGCAGCCCTTCCTGCCGATATCGCGATCTGCGCGGCCGCCGTTGCCGACTGGCGCGTCGCGAGCGATGCGGAACAGAAGCTCAAGAAACAGCCGGGCGAACAGGCACCGGCGCTGATGCTGGTCGAGAATCCCGACATTCTCGCTACGCTGTCGCAGCTCAAAGTGAACCGCCCCGCCCTCGTGATCGGCTTTGCCGCCGAAACCGAGAAAGTGATCGAACATGCCGTATCGAAGCGGCAGCGAAAGGGCTGCGACTGGATCGTTGCCAATGACGTGTCGCCCGCGACCGGGGTCATGGGCGGCGATCTCAACACCGTGCATCTCATTTCCCGCGAGGGACAGGAGGATTGGCCGCTCTTGCCGAAGCAAGCGGTCGCCGAACGTCTCGCGCGGCGCATCGCCGATCATTTCTCGACTTCCAAGGCTGCCGAATGAACCCCAAGATCGATATTCGCGTGCAGCGCCTGCCGCATGCCGAAGGACTGCCGCTGCCGCGCTACGAAACCTCCGGCGCCGCGGGGATGGATCTCATTGCCGCACTTGGCGAGGGCGAGGTGCTGACGCTTGAGCCGGGCGCGCGGGCCATGGTGCCGACAGGGCTTGCCATTGCGTTGCCGGAAGGTTTCGAGGCGCAGGTCAGGCCCCGCTCGGGCTTGGCCGCGAAGAACGGCGTCACCGTGCTCAATTCGCCCGGCACCATCGATTGCGACTATCGCGGCGAGGTGAAGGTGATCCTCATCAATCTCGGGCAGGAAGCCTTTGCCATCGAACGCGGCACGCGCATCGCGCAGATGGTGGTGGCGCCGGTGACGCAGGCCGGGTTCACCGAAGTCACCGCGCTCGACGAGACGGCGCGCGGGGCAGGCGGCTTCGGCTCGACGGGAACGAAGGGGTAGCGCCATGCTGAGACTTTCCAAGAAAACCTGGCTGGCGCTCGAAGCCGTTGTCGATGTCGCGATCAATGCGCGGCCGGACCCTGTGCAGTCGAAGGAAATCACCAAGCGGCAGGGTATTCCGCAGCGCTATCTCGAACAGGTGATGCAACAGCTTGTCCATGCCGGTATCCTGAAAGGCGTGCGGGGCCCGCGCGGCGGCTATACGCTGGCCCGGGAACGCCGCCGCATTCTCGTCGGCGATGTGGTGCGCGTGGTCGGCGCGATGGAAGCCTCCGACGAGCCAACGGCGGCGGCACCTTCCGAGCTCGGCGAACGCGTGATCGCGCCGCTCTGGCAAGAGGTCCAGAGGGAACTGATGGAGAAGCTCGACGCCGTCACCATCGAGGACCTCTGCCGCAAGGCGGAAGAAGCCGGCGTCGGCAACTCGAAAATCAAGGCTGACTTCACTATCTGATTTTCAAACGCTCCCTGCGGGAGCCTGACGCCATATTTTCGGCGTCGCATTCAGGTCCGGGAGGCCAACATGAGCGAAAGCAAGAAACCGGGGCGCGGGCGCGTCTATAACAGCATCACCGAGACGATCGGCGATACGCCGCTGGTGCGCCTCAATCGCATGGCGAAGGAAGCGGGCGTCGTTGCCGATATTCTGCTGAAGCTCGAGTTCTTCAATCCGCTCTCAAGCGTGAAGGACCGCATCGGCGTCTCCATGATCGAGGCGCTGGAACAACAGGGCAAGATCACCGACAATACGGTCATCATCGAGCCGACCTCCGGGAACACGGGCATTGCGCTCGCGTTCGTCTGCGCGGCCAAGGGCTATCGCCTCATTCTGTGCATGCCGGAGAGCATGTCGCTCGAACGGCGCAAGATGCTGGCGCTGCTCGGCGCGGAACTCGAACTCACGCCGAAGGAAAAGGGTATGAAGGGCGCGATCGCGCGCGCCGAGGAACTTCTCGCGCAGCATCCCAATGCCGTGATGCCGCAGCAGTTCGACAATCCGGCGAACCCGGAAATTCACCGCAAGACGACGGCGGAGGAAATCTGGAACGATACGGAAGGCAAGGTCGATGTGGTGATTTCGGGCATCGGCACGGCGGGCACCTTTACAGGCGTCGGCTCGGTACTCAAGGCGCGCAAGCCCGGCCTCAAGATGATCGCGGTGGAACCGGAAGACAGCCCCGTGCTTTCCGGCGGCCAGCCGGGCCCGCACATGATCCAGGGAATCGGCGCGGGCTTTGCACCGGGGAACCTCGACAAGTCGCTGATCGACGAGGTCATCACCATCGGCAACGAGACGGCCTTCGAGCATGCGCGCAAGGTGGCGAAGATGGAGGGCATTGCCTGCGGCATCTCC
>PNMC01000301.1 GCA_013823365.1 Parvibaculum sp.
ATCTCTCCCTGATCTTTTGTTGTCGTTGCACAGAAAAGGACGGCCACGTTAAACAGCCGTGACCGTCCTCTGTCTCTTGCCGGCGCCCTGGCAGGGCCCGGAATTACTCTACCAGCAGCGGCACCTTCGGCACCGTACCCCCGCCGCCGCCCGAGCCGTCCTTCGGCTTGCGCGCGCCCGGCTTCTTCGAGCCGCCGCCGCTCGGACTGCGAGGCTGCGCCGGTTCGATGTCGAAGAGGAGCGTATCGTCCTCGACCTTCACCACCACATGGCCACCCTTGAGCAGACGCCCGAAGAGAACCTCGTCCGCCAGCGGCTTCTTGATGTTCTCCTGAATGACGCGGGCAAGCGGCCGCGCGCCCATCTGCTCGTCATAGCCGCGCTCGGCAAGCCACTTGTTGGCATCCGGCGTGAGCTCGATCGTGACGTTCCGGTCGGCAAGTTGCGCCTCGAGCTGAAGCACGAACTTCTCGACCACCTGCGCAATGACTTCCTGCGGCAGATGTCCGAAGGGGATCACCGCATCGAGGCGGTTGCGGAACTCCGGCGTGAAGAGCCGCTTGATTGCATCCTCGTCGTCGCCCACGCGCTTCTTCTGCGAGAAGCCGATGGTCGGCTTCGCCATGTCGGCCGCCCCCGCATTCGTGGTCATGATGAGCACGACATTGCGGAAGTCGATCTTCTTGCCGTTATGGTCGGTGAGCTTCCCGTGATCCATCACCTGCAACAGGATGTTGAAGAGATCGGGATGCGCCTTCTCGATTTCATCGAGCAGCAGCACGCAATGCGGATGCTGGTCGACACCATCGGTGAGCAGACCGCCCTGATCGAAACCGACATAGCCGGGCGGCGCGCCGATGAGACGCGACACCGTATGCCGCTCCATATATTCCGACATATCGAAACGCAGCATCTCGACGCCGAGAATGGAGGCAAGCTGGCGCGCCACTTCCGTCTTGCCGACGCCCGTGGGGCCCGAGAAGAGATAGCAGCCGATGGGCTTTTCCGCTTCCCGCAGACCGGCGCGTGCGAGCTTGATCGACGCGGCAAGCGCATCGATCGCCTCGTTCTGTCCGAACACGACGCGCTTCAGCTCCGTATCGAGATCCTTCAGCTTCTCCGTGTCGCTCTTCGACACGGACTTCGGCGGAATGCGCGCCATGGTCGAAATGACGCTCTCGATTTCCGTCACGCCGATGGTCTTCTTGCGCCGCGATTCAGGCAGCAGCATCTGCGAAGCGCCCGCCTCATCGATCACGTCGATCGCCTTGTCGGGCAACTTGCGGTCATGCATGTATTTCGACGACAACTCCACCGCCGCCTTCACCGCATCATTGGTGTAGCGGACCTTGTGGAATTCTTCGAAATAGGGCTTGAGCCCCTTCAGGATCTTGATCGTGTCGGGGACGGAGGGCTCCGCCACATCGATCTTCTGGAAGCGGCGCACCAGCGCACGGTCCTTTTCGAAATGCTGGCGGTACTCCTTGTAGGTCGTGGAGCCGATGCAGCGCACGGAGCCGCTCGCAAGCGCCGGCTTCAGCAGGTTCGACGCATCCATCGCCCCGCCGCTCGTCGCGCCCGCGCCGATCACCGTATGGATTTCGTCGATGAACATGACCGCGCCCGGATAGGCCTCGATCTCCTTGATGACCGCCTTGATGCGCTCCTCGAAATCGCCGCGATAGCGCGTGCCGGCAAGCAGCGTGCCCATGTCGAGCGAGAAGATGGTGGCGTTCTTCAGAACTTCCGGCACCTCGCCCTTCACGATGCGGCGCGCAAGCCCTTCCGCGATCGCCGTCTTGCCGACGCCCGGATCGCCCACGAACAGCGGATTGTTCTTCGAACGGCGGCAGAGAATCTGGATCGTCCGCTCCACCTCGCGCTCGCGGCCGATCAGCGGATCGATCTTGCCCTGCTTCGCCTTCTCGTTGAGGTTCACGCAATAATTGTCGAGCGCTTCCGTCGTGCGCTCCTTGCGTCCGCGCTCGCCGCCGCCCTCGGCTTCCTCCTGCGCGCCGCGCACGGGCCGCGTTTCGCTCATGTCGCCGCGCTTGGCGATACCGTGGCTGATATAGTTCACGGCATCGTAGCGCGTCATGTCCTGCTCCTGCAGGAAATAGGCGGCATGGCTCTCGCGCTCGGCAAACATCGCGACAAGCACATTCGCGCCCGTCACTTCCTCGCGGCCCGACGACTGCACATGGATAACGGCGCGCTGGATCACGCGCTGGAAACCGGCTGTCGGCTTGGAATCCTCGCCATTATCGACCACGAGGCTCGACAACTCATTGTCGACGTAATTCGTCAGCTGCTGGCGCAGCAGCTCCATATCGACATTGCAGGCGCGCATCACGGCGGCCGCGTCCTGATCGTCCATCAGCGAAAGAAGCAGATGTTCCAGGGTCGCATATTCGTGGTGCCGCTCATTGGCGAGCGCCAGTGCGCGGTGAAGGCCCTCTTCAAGACTGCGTGAAAACGTCGGCACTTGCGAACCTTCCCTTCTCTTGCTGAACCACTATACAGCTTCTACGCGCAACTATTCTCTTTCCATCGTACATTGCAGCGGGTGCTGGTGCTGCCGCGCGAAGTCCATCACCTGCGTCACCTTGGTTTCCGCAACCTCATAAGTGTAGAGGCCGCAAATCCCCACTCCATGCTGATGCACATGGAGCATGATAACCGTCGCCTCATCGCGCCCCTTGTTGAAGAACCGCTCCAGCACATGAACGACGAACTCCATCGGC
>PNMC01000302.1 GCA_013823365.1 Parvibaculum sp.
GTGTGCTTTCTGTTCTTCCGTGCCATGGCCCATCAGCGTCGGGCCGACCATCGAAAGGCCCATGTTCGAGCCGGCGGGTGCCCCCGCAGCGGAACATTCCGACGCCCAGATGAAGCGCTGCATCACATTGAAGCCCGCCCCGCCATATTGCTTCGGCCAGCTGGGCGCCGCCCAGCCGCGCTTGTAGAGCCGCTTCAGCCATTCGACGCGCAGATCCTGGTCCGCGAGAATGCCCGGCGTCAGCCGCGCATGGGCCTTCAGGTCTTCCGTCAGGTTTTCTTTCAGAAAGGCCCGCACCTCGTCGCGAAAGGCGACATCCTCCGGCTTCATGGCGAGATCCATCCCCGTCCTCCTTCTTGTTCTGTCTCCGGCCTCGCCGGTTGTTGGCTGAAGGATAAGGATTTTGGGACGGGCGCCATAGCCAAACTTGCAAGGGAGGCCTGCACATCGGCGAACAGGCCCGCAATGGAACGAAACGGCGAAACAGGGAGAAAATCCGCGCTTTTCCGGCAGTTTGCGCGCCCCCCGCAATGTTCTTGCTGTACACTGCGCCGGACATTATTTCCGCGATTCGGGGGATATCTGTTCCGAAAGGCCGCAATGCACATGCAGCCGGCCGCCTGACGGCGACAGACCCGCATGAGCATTGGGCGAGGCCATGGATTTTGCCAACCAGGTCATCCTGGTTTCAGCAGGTCTGATCACTTTCGCGATCTTCGCGGGCGCGCTGTCGTCGCGGATCGGCGCTCCCTTGCTGCTCGTCTTCCTCGCCTTCGGCATGCTGGTCGGAGAGGAGGGCCCGGGCGGCATCGTCTTCAACGATTTCAGCTTCGCCTATCTCGCCGGCTCCTTCGCGCTGGCGATCATCCTCTTCGATGGCGGCTTGCGCACGAACCGTGCCGCGCTCCGCCGCGTCTGGGCACCCGCCGGCGCACTGGCGACGGCCGGCGTCGTCATCACCGCGCTCATCACAGGCGCGGCGGCGAAATTCATTCTCGGTCTCGGCTGGATCGAGGCATTGCTGCTCGGCGCGATCGTCGGCTCGACCGACGCCGCCGCCGTCTTCCTGCTGCTGCACCAGCGGGGCCTCCGTCTTCGCCAGCGCGTGGCGTCGACGCTGGAGGTGGAATCGGCGGTCAACGACCCCATGGCGATCTTCCTCACCCTCGCCTTTGTGGGCATGGCAACGCAGGGCGTCGTTCTCGACAGTGTGGGCGCCGTCGCCACACAGGTCGGCAACTTCCTCTGGCAGATGGTGGGCGGTGTCGTCTTCGGCTTCGCGGGCGGCTGGCTCGTGCTCCGCGCCATCGACCGCCTCAATCTGTCCCCCGGCCTCTACCCCATCATGGTGGGGGCGCTTGCCCTCCTCATCTTCGCGATCACGCAGTCCGCCGGGGCCAGCGGCTATGTCGCGATCTTCCTGATCGGTTTCACCGTCGGCAATACGCCCCATCGCGCAACGAGCGAGATCGCCCGCTTCACCGACGGCATGGCCTGGCTTGCGCAGATCTGCATGTTTCTCATGCTGGGCCTCCTCGTCACGCCGTCGAACCTCGTGCCGCTCATTCTGCCGGGCCTCGCCGTCGCCGCGGTCATGTTCCTGGTGGCGCGGCCCATCGCCGTCTGGCTCTGTCTCAAGCCCTTCGACTTCGCGCGCAACGAGACGGGCTTCATCTCCTGGCTCGGCCTGCGCGGCTCGGTGGCGGTCTTCCTCGCCGTCATTCCGGTCTTTGCAGGCGTCGAGGGCGCAAACACTCTCTTCGCGGTCGCTTATGTCATCGTCCTTGTCTCGCTCATCGCGCAGGGCTGGACGATCGCCCTCTCTGCCCGCTGGAGCAAGGTGGAGCTGCCGCCGCGCCCGGCGGCGAAGCGCGGCGTCGAACTCGACCTGCCGGCCGGCAAGGGCAAGAGCGTCGTCGCCTATACGGTCGATCCCCTGAGCATTCTCGTGCTCCGCCGCATGAAGCGCCTGCCGCTGCCGGAAGGCACCACCGTCATTTCGGTCATGCGCGACGGCGCGGTTCTCACCGAAGGCCATGGCGGCGAGTTGAAGGCCGGCGACATGGTGCTGCTGCTCATCAATGTCGATGCCGTGCCCGCGCTCGACCGTCTTTTCGGTGCGCGCCGCACGCGCGAGCGCAAGAAGGAGGAAGGCCTCGTCGATTTCACGCTGGAGGGGCACACCTCGGCAGCCGTGGTCGGCGATATCTACGGCCTCGCACTCAGCCCCGAAGAGCGCGAACTCGACATCGCGACCTTCATGCGCTCGCGCCTCGGCAAGGACGTGAAGGAAGGCGCGCGCGTCCGGGTGGACGGCGTGGAGCTCGTTGCAAGGCATGTGGAGGACGGCGTGATCGGCCAGGTCGGCCTCGACCTCGATCCGCCGGAGCAGGAAACGCTCATCACCGGAATTCGCCGGCGGCTCCGCGAGTCCGTCAGGGAATTGCGCGAGCTTTTCCTGGTGGAGCAGGACCGCAGGCCCTGACCGCCCCGCCGCCTTGACCTTGGGGGCAGGCCCCTCCAGAGTCGCGCCCAACGAAAACATCATCAGGGAAGGGCGGCGCCATGGATCTCGGTCTCAAGGGCAAGAAGGCAATCGTCACAGGCGGCACGCGCGGCATCGGCCGCGCCATCGCCGAAACGCTGGCAAGGGAAGGCTGCGATGTCGCGATCTGCGCCCGCAATCAGGG
>PNMC01000303.1 GCA_013823365.1 Parvibaculum sp.
TTTTTCCAACTCCCCTTCCGATCGCTCTTCCTCTTCCCAACCTGTTCTATTGCGCCCGGGGGCGCGGTGTCGCGGCTCATGGTGCGCCGCAATTTTCCACGCCGCAGACAGACTGGTCTGTTCATGGGGTGAGTGAGATCTTCGCGGCGGTCATCGGCGTTCTCCAGTTTTGCAAACGTGTCGGCGGCAGTTGGCGATCACGAATGGGTTCGCTGTGGCGGCGCTGATGCAGAAAGCGCTCTTGGTGTTAGACGCATGCAAATCTGATCGCGCTGGTGATTCGATCCAGGCCTTTGACCCTACACAACCTGTCCTTTAGCCGGACGTATGCGCGGCTACTCTTTGACCCATGATGGTATCAGATTCTGCCCATGATTCCGGGGCCGGTTGTCGACGATCGTGCGACGAAGGGCGCGGCGAGTCTCTGCCCCGACATGGCCATTATCGGGTGGAAAGACCCACAAGTAGACATGCTTGGGGCAATTCAGGTGTCCAAACTTCGGTCACTCGTTCATGCCGGTCGAACGGTCAGTTTCGGGCGTCCAGATGCGGCCGGGAATGACTTGTGTTGTAAATAGGCGTCGAACTGGGACCCCCGATCGGCGTTCAAAAGGGGTTCTGACTCAATTTTGATGAAATTGGCTGGTTGAATGATGGCGGTTTCCACGCTGGGAGCGATGCCATGCATAAAGCGCTTCGGCCATCCTCGGTGATCCCACCGGGCTTTGCCATTTTGTCTTCGTCGATAGCCGACGACGTTGCGACGATACTGATCCGCAGCACTTCGCCGACGAGCCAGTGCCCAAGTTGTGAAGGTGTCAGCGGTCGCGTCCACAGCCGCTATCGCCGCCAGATCTCTGACTTGCCCCTGGCGGGCCGCCCTGTGAAACTGATGGTGGATGTCCGTCGCTTTCGCTGCGAAGCTGTCCGTTGCGGCCAAAGGATTTTCGCCGAACGCTTCGCCAATGGCGTGGTGGCGCCCTGGGCACGGCGCACCGGTCGTCTGGAGGCGCTCGTTCATCACCTTGGTCTCGCCCTTGGTGGTCGGCCCGCTGCGAGCTTTGCGCGTCGGCTGATGCTGCCGGTCAGCAACGATACGCTGCTCCGCGTCGTCCGTCGTCGAGGTTGCCCACCGTCTCCTGCGCCAACTGTGATCGGTATCGATGACTGGGCATGGCGGCGCAACCAACGGTACGGGACAATCATCTGTGATCTCGAACGGCGCCGGCCGATCCGCCTGCTGCCGGACCGAGAACCCGCGACCGCCCAGGCATGGCTCGCAGAGCAGCCGCAGGTGGTGATCATCGCGCGCGACCGCGGCGGGGCTTATGCCCGCGCGGCTGCCAAGGCTCTGCCCAACGCCGTGCAGGTCGCGGATCGCTGGCATCTCATGGAAAACGCGAGCCACGCTTTCCTCGACGCGGTGCGCCGGTCAATGCGCCAGATCCGATGCGCCATCGGCGCAATGACCATCAAGCCCGAGCTGCTCACGGCCGCTGAGCGGCTCCAGTACGAAGGGTATCTTCACCGGGAGGAGACCAATGCGGTTATCCTCGCGCTGTCCAAAGAGGGGGTCGCGATCAAGGAGATCGTTCGGCGCACCGGCCACAGTCGCGGGACGGTGAGGCGTGTGCTGCGCGGTGAACGCAGCGACGTGTTCAGAACGCGGGAGACGTCCCTTGAAGCCTACCTGCCATGGCTCGATCGTCAGTGGGCGGCAGGTCGTCAGAACGGCGCAGCGCTATGGCGTTCGTTGCAGGCACAGAGCTTCCGCGGATCGCTCCGCGTCGTGACGGAGTGGGCAACACGACGACGGCGCGCCGACAAGGTCGATGCCGACACGCTCCACCGCGTGCCGTCAGCCAGAACCATTGCACGGTTGATGACAATCGACCGCAATGATCTCTCCAAGGCGGAAACGCTCACCGTCGCCGCCGTCGAAACCGGCGTGCCATCGCTTGTCGAGGCACGCCAGATTATCGACGGCTTCCATGTCATCATCCGCCGGAAAGCCGGGGCCGATCTTGATCCGTGGATAGCCCGAGCACGCGCCAGCCTGGTCGCATCGTTCGCGAACGGCGTCGCCAAGGACGTTGCCGCCGTCCGCGCCGCCGTCGTCTCCCAATGGTCGAACGGCCAAACCGAGGGGCAGATCACCAAGCTCAAGCTGGTCAAACGTCAGATGTACGGTCGCGGAAAACTCGACCTACTCGAGGCCCGACTGATCGGAGCGACATGACGCCGATCATCAAAACTGCGTCAGAGCCCAAAAGGGACCCCTTTATTGTGCTGGCGGGCGTTGATGCTGGGCGCACCGTTCGCGCTGGTTGCGGCGTAGGGAGGGCGTAGCCCGACCGGAGGCGCAAGCAACGCGAACCGATCCTGTATCTGGCTTCAACTGCGGTTCTTGAAGCACCAGCTGTCGTTGCCGGTCTCGACGATGTCGCAGTGGTGGGTGATGCGATCGAGCAGCGCCGTCGTCATCTTGGGATCGCCGAACACGCTGGGCCATTCGCCGAACGTCAGGTTGGTGGTGATGATCACCGAGGTGTGCTCGTAAAGCTTGCTGATCAGGTGGAACAGCAGCTGGCCGCCTGAGCGGGCGAACGGCAGATAGCCAAGCTCGTCGAGCACCACGAGCTCGTGGCGGCGCAGATGGGCCGCGAGCGCGCCAGCCTTGCCGATCC
>PNMC01000304.1 GCA_013823365.1 Parvibaculum sp.
AGTTCCGCAAGCAGATGCAGGGCGCGGAAGAAGACCCGCGCTTCTGGGCGAGCGGCATTTCGCTCATCGCGCATATGCAGAACCCGCGCGTGCCGGCGGTGCACATGAATACGCGGCATGTCTATACGACGAAGAGCTGGTTCGGCGGGGGCGGCGACCTGACGCCCGTGCTCGACGTGCAGCGGCGGGACGATCATCCGGATACGGTTGAATTTCACGCGGTCTACAAGGCGGCCTGCGACAGGCACGACCCGGACTATTATCCGCGCTTCAAGAAGTGGTGCGACGAGTATTTCTTCCTGCCCCACCGGAACGAGCCGCGCGGCACGGGCGGGATTTTCTACGATCATCTGAACAGCGGCGACTGGGAGGCCGACTTCGCCTTCACGCAGGATGTGGGCCGCGCCTTCCTCGATGCCTATCCGAAACTCGTCCGCCGCCACATGAACGAGGCGTGGACGGAAGCGGAGCGCGAGGAACAGCTCGTGCGGCGCGGGCGCTATGTCGAGTTCAACCTGCTCTACGACCGGGGCACCGTGTTCGGCCTCAAGACGGGCGGGAACGTGAATTCGATATTGTCGTCGATGCCACCGACGGTGAAGTGGCCCTAGAGGCACTGAGTACAGGGCAGTGCGCTTGCGATGGGGACCACCCTCCCCCTGCGGGAGGGTCGAAATTCGTGAGCGAAGCGACGCGAATTTCGGGGAGGGGGTCTTCGCCTTCGGTGGATGACTCGCCTTCCGTGTTTCCCGCTTACCCCTCCCCAAAATTTGCGATGCAAATTTTGACCCTCCCTCAGGGGGAGGGTGGTCCAGATGGCCGATGCGGAACAAGACCGGGGTTGTGAATGGCCAAGGGCGAGATGGCGGCGGCGAGCGAGTGTCAGGCGCGGCGTTTCCTCGGCACCTTGGCGGGCACCGCGGCCCGGCGATGCGGCGCGAGCTCGGGGCGCTTTCCCTGTTTCATCCATTCTCCGTAGAAAGCGACCTTGGCGTCGATCAGCGCCAGCGCCTCCGTCCAGTCGGCAATGGTTTCGCGCACCCGCTCGCCATGCGCGGCGAGCAGCGCCCGCTGTTCCTTCAGCGCGGATTTGCCCTGCCTTGTCAGCGCCGTGTACTGGCGAAGCTGTGCGATCGACATGCCGGTGCGGCGCAGCCGGTCGATCAGGTCGAGCCAGGCGACGTGATGGTCGGCATAGACGCGCCTTCCGCCCGCATCGCGCGCAACGCCGGGGATGAGCCCCTGCTTCTCGTACCAGCGGATGGTGTAGATGCTTCGGCCCGTGCGGGCCGCGAGTTCGCCGATGTGAAAGTCGCGTCGCATGGCTCGATCCGGTCAGGCCGCGATTTGCGGCGGCTGCAGCGCTTCGCCCAGATGCGCCGTGTCCATATATTCCAGAATCTCCTTCAGCTTGCCATTTTCAATCCGGCATACCCAGCAATATGTGTTGGCGTAAGTCTTTCCCTCCTTCGTGGTGACGTGGCCGCGGCACTCGACGGCCACGCGATCGCCTTCGGCGATCATGCCGACGAGACGATTCACATACTGGCCGGCGAACTGGGCGAAGAGCTGATCGAGCAGGCGGCGGCGCACTTCCTTTTTGCCGCTATAGGTGCCGGACCAGGGCGTGGAACCGATGATGGTCCAGGAAAAATCCTCGGCGAGGCTGCGGACAAAGGGCCCGCCGTCTCCCTTTTCGAGACCGGCGAAGATTTCCTCGATCAGTTTTCTGCTTTCGGTGGCGCTCATGGTGGTGTTCCTTGTGAGAAATGGAAGGCCCTGAAGGGCATGAGCGGATTGAACATGCTGGAGCGCACTCCAGCTCAAGCGATTTTTTCGACGGTCTTTCGATATGGCAAAAGGTGAAACCGCCGGTGAGCGCTTCGTGCGGCTGAACAAGATTGCCGGCACGTTCCGCGAGATCGATGTGCCGAGGGACCGCAAGACCTCGGCGCTCGACATGGCGGCGGCGAGCGGGATCGAGCCGGCGCGGCTTTTCAAGACGCTGATCGTGGAGACGGAAGAGAAGAAGCTCGCAGTGGCCGTCGTGCCCGCGTCGCGCGATCTCGACCGGAAGGCGCTGGCGCGCGTTATCGGCACGAAGCGCGTGGACCTTGCACCGAAGGACAAGGCCGTAAAGGCGACAGGCTATCAGATGGGCGCGTGCAGCCCGCTCGGCCAGGCGAAGAAGCTGCCGATGTTCATCGACGAGAGCGCGAAGGGCTTTGCCACGATCTTCGTTTCGGGCGGGGCTTATGGGCTCGAGCTTGAAATCGCGGCGGAGGAACTGGCGCGCGCGACGGGGGCGGTGTTCGCGGCGATTTGCTGACGGGTTTCATTCCCTCCCTACCAATCATGTCACCCCCGGGCTTGACCCGGGGGTCCAGGGCGAGCGGGCACGGCGCTCACTGTAGAGTCAGCAGGAGTCTTACGAAGAGGACGCCGCTGGCGCGGCTACTGGATTGCCGGGTCAAGCCCGGCAATGACAATCTTTCTTTAGACCGCCTTGGAGTGCCTTGCCGTGCCGCGGCCCAGATATTCGTCGAAGACGGCGCAGACGGCGCGGACGAGGGGGCGGCCTTCTTCGGTGAGGTCGAGGCGGCGGCCGGAGCGGACGAGGAGGCCGTCGGCTTCGAGCGGCGCGAGGCGGGAGAGATCGGCGTCGAAG
>PNMC01000305.1 GCA_013823365.1 Parvibaculum sp.
GACCTGCGCGAAGTTCTGCTTGAAATAGGTGTAGAGCAGCTTCGACTTCGAGGAGAGCGCGGCAATCGGTGTGTCGGTGCCCATGGAGCCGACTGCTTCCTGGCCCTCCATCGCCATCGGCGTCATCAGGAACTTGATGTCTTCCTGCGTGTAGCCGAAGGCCTGTTGCGTATCGAGCAGCGATCCATAGACGGGCTTGGTCATGGAGCCGCGCGGCGAAGGCATGTCCTCGAGCTGGATCTGCGTCGCGTCGAGCCACTTCTGATAGGGGTGCAGGCTCGCAAGTTCCGCCTTCACCTCGGCATCCGAGACGATGCGGCCCTGTTCGAGGTCGATAAGAAGCATCTTGCCGGGCTGGAGCCGCCACTTTTCGACGATCTTCTCTTCCGCCACGGGCAGCACGCCCATTTCCGACGCCATCATCACGTCGCCATCGTCGGTGACGTAATAGCGCGCCGGGCGCAGACCGTTGCGGTCGAGCGTCGCGCCGATCTGGCGGCCGTCGGAAAAGGCGACGGCGGCGGGGCCGTCCCACGGTTCCATCAGCGCGGCATGATATTCGTAGAAAGCGCGGCGCTGGTCGTCCATCAGCGGGTTGCCGGACCAGGCTTCGGGAATGAGCATCATCATCGCATGGGTAAGCGAATAGCCACCCATGACGAGAAGTTCGAGCGCATTGTCGAAGCAGGCCGTATCCGACTGTTCGTGAACGGCGATCGGCCAGATCTTCTTCACGTCCTCGCCGAGCAGTTCCGATTCCATGGTGGAATAGCGTGCCGCGAGCCAGTTCACGTTGCCGCGCTTCGTGTTGATCTCGCCATTGTGGCAGATCATGCGGAAGGGGTGCGCGAGGCTCCAGGTCGGGAAGGTGTTGGTCGAGAAGCGCTGATGAACGAGGGCGAGCGCCGTCGTCATCTCTGGGTCCGTCAGGTCCTTATAGTACTTGCCGACCTGCGCCGCGAGCAGCATGCCCTTGTAGACGATGGTGCGCGAGGAGAAGGAGGGGATGTAAAGCTCTTCCGGCACATGGCCTTCTTCCGCCAGCAGCGTGTTGAAGATGCGCTTGCGGATGACGAAGAGCTTGCGCTCGAAAGCGTCCTGATCGGCGCAGGACGCCGCGCGCGCGACGAAAACCTGCATGTGATAGGGCTCGGTCGGCTTTACGGACTCGCCGAGATCGGAATTGTCCACCGGCACGTCGCGCCAGCCGAGCACGGTCTGGCCTTCCTCGGCGACGATCTTGTTCGCGAGGTCGACGATCTTCGCGCGCGCATCGGCGGCGCGCGGCAGGAAAAGCATGCCGACGCCGTAATGGCCCTCGGCCGGCAGGTCGATGCCGAGCTTCTTCGCTTCCTTGCGGAAGAAGGCATCCGGCAGCTGGATCAGGATGCCTGCGCCGTCGCCGGCCTTCTCGTCCGCGCCGACGGCGCCACGATGTTCGAGATTTTCGAGAATCTTCAGGCCGCATTCGATGATGCGGTGGGATTTTCGGTTGTGGATGTTCGCAATGAAGCCGATGCCGCAGGCATCGTGCTCGTTACGGGGGTCGTAAAGGCCCTGTGCGGCGGGGAGTCCCGCCACGTTCCAGCCTGCCTTCCGGCCGGTTTCTTCCCGCTTCTGCGTCATAGCCATCCCATCCTTCACCCTGGCTCGCACGGCCGGGGCTTCCCGGCGCCGAGGCGCGAGCCGCCTCTTGCTTACTTCTTACTTCCCGCCCGCGCGCCTGCCTTCCGCCGGAGCCGTTCCGGCCGGGGCCCCGATTCCTCGGGGCGGAGGACGTTGGCGGATCGCACGCGCTATCGCAATGTCCCTGTCCGAATTCCGGCGAGAGACTTCCACCGCCGGACCGCAGCCGCGATCCGCTTTCCGGCATGCCCGGGTGCCGCGCCGTTTAACAGGCTGCCGGCGCACTTGCATACCCTTGCAGTGCCGCCATCTCAGACGGAGCTTTCTGCTTGGCGCCCCTTTTGCCCGGGGCGGAGGCTTTACAGTCGGGCCGGCACCTCAGAAAGGGCAGACCTTCGACGCCGGAAAAGCGGTGCTTCCCCAGCAGGCGGACTATGCCAAACCCGGACCCCTGAATCAAGCAAATAAGACAGGAATACTGACCTAAACTTGGGACTCGTTCTCAATTTTCATTATGGCGAATTCCTTGTGGTTTTCCCTAGCTTCCGGCTCTGACATGCTCGGGGATCGCTGGAGACCGGAGAATAGCCTGGCGCGCCCAGGGGGAGGATAAGTTTGCTGACACGGGTGGACAGGGTACAGCTTGCGGTGCCGGATGCCGGCATGGCGGCCCAGGGCTGGATCGGGCTTCTCGGGGCCGAAAAGGCGGGTGAAGACCGGCTTCAGGGCCTCGGCGCGCGGCGGATGCTGCTGCGGGTGGGCAATGGCTGGGTCGAACTGCTGACGCCGGACGGGGCGGGCAAGATCGCCGATGCTGTCGCCGCACGGGGGCCACATCTATATGCGGCGGGTGTGGCCACGGCGGATATCGGGGCCTTGCGGGCGCATCTCGAAGGGCGGGGCGTGGCGGCGCCCTACGAGGCGGGGCAGCTCCATCTCGATGTGGCGGATACAGGCATTGCGGGGCTTCGGGTGGTGGCGAGCGAGGATGAGGCGCTCGATACGGTGGGCGATATCGACTTCTTTTATGAGGCGACGCTG